>JAZLIA010000094.1:0-19572 GCA_045617125.1 Clostridia bacterium
TGCCTTCACCTCAGTAGTATTATTCGACATTCATTGCTCTTTTTCCTTTTGGTTTTTCATGTTTTTTTGCATGTTTATGATTTTAGAAACAGACCCTAAACGAACAGGAATGAAAAGGAGAGGAACCCGTGAAGGAACAGAAGAAGGAATGCATGATGGATAAAAAGAATGAGAAGGATGCGATCCGGATGGAAAACACGAAAGGACCCTTCAAGGCCGTGATGCTGAACGAGGATGAGCAGCAGCAGGTCACCGGCGGCGTGGATTCCGCTTGTCTGGAGAATTCCTACTGCGGAAAGAATCCGCCATGTAGGGACTGTCAATATCAACATTCGCCAAGAAAGAAACCTCTGATATAATAATATGGATGAGATGCAAAAAACAGGGTGCTTTTCTTGAAAAGGAATATGGATCGACGAGGCGGCGAATTCTGCGGAAAGCAAAACAAATGTGCCGATTGTCTGTACTGACTCATCCGGGAAATGAACCGAACAACGAAAAATAGAAAGAATAGGATCCTGATCGCCTGCTCTTGTTTGCGGGGGTCAGGATCTTATTTGTGTATGCGGTGTACGGGTTTATTACCGTTGCCTATGATACGAAACTCATTTTAAAAACCCAACATCTGCTTGCATCTTTTCCCCTCTGGCGTTGCTTCATTTCGGTCAATGTACGTTTCACGTATGCCTCCCTCCACTCAGCTTAGCCAGAGCGAAAAATATGCGGCGCATCTGTCGCTTGCTTGAATTTATACCAAAACCCGGTATAATGAGAGCGAATGGGAGCGCCGCGGACGAAAACAGACCGGTAAGCCGGAATGTGCAAGGGTTTTCCTGCGCCCAATTTGGTTCCGGCATGGGCAATCGGCCCGGTCCATGGCGGCCGGGCGGGGAGGGAAACGGCTCGCCCCCACACCTTTGGAATGAACGGGATGAAAAGAGGGGATCGTTCAGAACGATCCTTCAGGAATGAAGGAGTTCAATATGATACGCAGATATGCTTTCGGCAAGCCGTATGAAACCGGCGCTGTTCTGAAAAAGCTTCCGGAGGAAAAGGGAAGCCTGCCTTATTTTGAAACGGAAACGGGGGAAAATTCCGTTTGCTTCACATTGCTGATGCACCCGGATGAAATTCTGTTCGGGCTTGGCGAAACGGTGAGGGGCATCAACAAGCGGGGGTATGTTTACCGCAGCTGGAACACGGATATTTTTGATCATAACGAGACGCAGAGCAGCCTTTACGCCTCTCAGAACCTGCTGATCTTCTTTTCTCCGGAAAGGCTTTTCGGGGTGTATCTGGATGATCCCGGCCTTGTCACGTGGGATCTGGGCTACAGCAGGTATGATACGGTCCGCATCCTTTCGGAAAACGGAAACCTGGATGTATATGTGATCGAAGGGGAGACGCTGCGCGATGTTGCACGGCAGTTCCGGTTCCTGATCGGTCCAAGCTATGTTCCGCCCCGCTGGGCCTTTGGCTACATCCAGTCCCGCTGGGGCTATGCTTCGGAAAAGGAGATCCGCACCGTGGCGGAGGAGCATCGCAGCCGGGGCATTCCGCTGGACGGGATCTGCATGGATATCGACTATATGGACGGCTACCGTGATTTCACCTGGAACCGGGAGCAGTTTCCCGATCTTCAAAGGCTCTGCGCTGATATGGAAAAGCAGCAGATCCGTCTGATCCCCATCATTGACGCGGGGATCAAAAAAGAACCGGGCGACCCGGTGTATGACAGCGGAAAGCAGGGGGATTTTTTCTGCAAAAAGGCGGACGGCAGCGATTTTGTGGGTGCGGTGTGGCCCGGGCGTTCCTGTTTTCCCGATTTTCTGAGATCAGATGTGCGTGCCTGGTTTGGCGCACAGTATAAGCCCCTTCTGGATGCGGGCGTGCAGGGCTTCTGGAACGATATGAACGAACCAGCCCTGTTTTACTCGGATGAAACGCTTCAGGAAGCCTATGAAAAGCTGGATGCCCTGCGCGGCACCGATATTGGGCTGGACGGCTCGTTCAAAATGAAGGATGCCGTGAACGGGATCGCCAACAATCCGGAGGATTACCGACGCTTCTATCACCGTGTGGGAGGCGAAAACGTGCGTCATGATAAGGTGCACAACCTTTACGGGGCCATGATGACCCGTGCGGCGGGAGAGTTTTTTGAAAAATATGCGCCCGACAGGCGCACGCTGCTGTTTTCCCGCTCCTCCTTTGTGGGGGCGCACCGCTACGGCGGCGTGTGGCAGGGCGACAACTTCAGCTGGTGGAGCCATCTGGGCCTTTGCCTGCGCATGCTTCCGGCCATGAACCTGTGCGGCTTTCTTTACTGCGGGTGCGATGTGGGCGGCTTTGGCTGCAACACCACGGAGGATCTGCTGCTGCGCTGGCTGCAATTGAGTGCGTTCGTGCCGCTGATGCGCAACCATTCCGCCCTGGGCACCCGGGAGCAGGAGGTGTATCGCTTCAGCCTGTGGGAGAAAATGAAAAACGTGATCCGCGTGCGGTATGCCCTGATTCCGTATCTTTACAGCGAGTTTGTGAAGGCTGCGCAGGAGGGGGAAAATCTGTTCCGTCCCCTGGCTTTCGATTATCCGCAGGATCAGCGGGCGCTGCGTGTGGAAGATCAGTTGATGCTGGGAAATGAGTGCATGATCGCCCCGGTGACGGAGCAGAATGCCCGTGGAAAACATGTGTATCTGCCCGAGGATATGCTGCTTGTGCGCTTCCGTTCCCCGGAGGATATGGACATTTTGCCGCTTGAAAAGGGCGATCATTATATAAACCTGGAACTGAACGAATTTCCCTTGTTCATCCGCAGGGGAAAGGTGATCCCGCTGGCAGTGGGCACGGCGCTGAGTGCGGAAGAGACTGCAAAGCTGCCGCTTCACCTCCTGGGATGGACGGAGGGAAACGGCAGCTATGCCCTGTATCAGGATGACGGGTTTACCCGCAGCATCGCTTTGGAAAAAAACACCGTTTTGCTTCGGGAAACGGAAGGATGATCATAATAGAGTGAAGGGCAGCTTCCTGCCGCTCCACGCGTTCAGGGCGGGAATCACTTCAAAAAGGCCCTTTTCGGAGGCAAAGCCGTGTTCCAGGGTCTCAAAGCGCAGCATTTCTTCCGTGATGCGGAAGGTGAGCTTCTGCGCTTCCCCGGCCTTGAGAAACACCTTGCGGAAGGCCTTCAATTGTCTCACCGGCCGCACGCAGGAGCCTGAAACATCGTGAATGTAAAGCTGCGCAACGGCCTTGCCGTCCCGCTTTCCGGTGTTCCGGAGAGTGAGGGAGAGGGTGATCGCGCCGTCCTTCGTGAGGGTGTTTTGATCCAGCGTTTCATTTTCGATCTCAAAGGCGGTGTAGGAAAGCCCATGGCCAAAGGGGTAAAGGGGCATCACAGGGCAATCCAGCCAGCGGCTGGAGAAGGCGAAGCCTTCGCTGTGGAAGGGGTCCGCCGGCATGCGGCCGGTGTTGTACACATCGTAGGAAAGAGGCTCCTGACCGGTCATGCGGGGAAAGCTCATGGGCAGGCAGCCGCAGGGATTGCACACGCCAAAGAGCAGATCGGCTGCCGCATGGCCGCCCTCGGTTCCGGGCTGCCACATGCACAGAATGGCCCGGGCGCACTCATCCAGCTCCGGGATCGCCAGGGGCCGCCCGCACATGAGCACCACCGCGGTGTTTTTGCAGGCGGCGTTCACCTTTTCAAACAAAGCCTTCTGGGCGGGGGAAAGGCTCAGATCCGCCCGGCTCTGGCCTTCGCCGGAATGATCGCCGCTTTCGCCCAGCACCAGGATCACCTGATCGGCCCGGGAGGCCAGCTCCGCTGCCTCGGGAATGCCGGAAAGATCCTGGCTGCCAAGATCGCCGGGGCAGCCGGGGCAGAAGGCGACCTCTGCTTCAGGCATCTGCTCCCGAACGCCGGAAAGCACCGTCACGGTTTGCTCCTTTTTGCCGTTCACAGCCCAGAAGCCCATGATCATGCCGTCATCGGCAAAGGGCCCGATCACCGCGACCTTCTTTTTTGACGCGTCCAGAGGAAGAAGACCGTCATTTTTGAGCAGCACGGCACTTTCCGCGGCTGCGCGGCGGGCCTTTTCACGGTGCTCCGCGCAAAGGGACAGGCGGTGATATTTTTCGGCATCGGTGTTCCCGTCAGGATGCTCCAGAAGGCCCAGCTTTTCCTTATAGCGAAGCACGTTCAGCACCCTTTGGTCCACTTCCTCCTCCGTGATGCGTCCCTCCTGCACCAGCTTTTCCAGGGAGGAAACATAGCAATCCGACATCATTTCCAGGTCGCATCCGGCTTTCAGGGCCAGGAACGCGGCCTCTTCTTTGTTTTCCGCCGCGCCGTGGCTGATCAGCTCCCTGACCGCGCCAAAGTCGCTTACCACCAGGCCGTCAAAGCCCCACTCTTCTCTGAGCACCCGGTTCATCAGGAAGCGGTTTGCCACGGAGGGCACTCCGTTCAGCGAATTGAAGGAGGGCATGATGCATGAGGCGCCTGCGTCCAATGCGGCCTTGTAGGGGGGAAGGTAACGTTCCCTCAGGCGCTGCTCGCTCATATCCACGGTGTTGTATTCCCTTCCGCCTTCCCCTGCGCCATAGGCGGCATAGTGCTTCACGCAGCAGTCCAGCCCGCCTTTTTTGAAGCCGCGCACCTGGGCGGCAGCCATTTCACAGCCAAGATATACATCCTCGCCTGCTCCCTCCATCACGCGGCCCCAGCGGGCGTCGCGGGAAAGATCCACCATCGGGGCGAAGGTGACGTCAATGCCGGCCGCGCTGGCTTCCTTTGCGGCCATTTCGGTCATTTCCTCCGCAAGCGCGGGGTCAAAGGAAGCGGCCATGGCCAGGGGAATGGGGTAAATGGTGTCAAAGCCGTGTATCACATCCTGCATCACCACCATGGGAATGTGATTGGGGTCGTTTTGAATATGCCCGCTTTGCAGCTTCTCGCGTTCCTCAGGGCTGAGAATGTTGAAAACGGAAGCACAGGCGTCCGCATCCTGCTTTTCAAAAGAGGCGCTGCCGCCGGTCAATTGCATTGTGCTGGCGCGGTTGAGCACAAAATTGTTGAATTGGGTGAGCTGCGCGGCCTTCTGCCGCAGCGTCATACGGGACAGGAGCTTTTGCAGATCCATCGTTTTACCTCCGCATCAATGATCCCGGTGAGCCGGGAATAAATGATGTCACTGCTATTAGTATAATAAGAAGGGGAAGAAGTGTCCATATGCTTAACACAAAAATTTAATTTTACAAAACGTATTGACAATAAAATATAATTTGTGTTATTCTGCTTCTGACAGAAAGAAACGGAGGTTTTTCCCATGAATGATGAAGCGAAAAAGGATGTGTCCCATTTGAAGGCGCTGGCCGAAAGGGTGGAGAGCATCCCGCCCCTGAGCGACGATTTCGGAAAGATCATCCGGAAATACCGCTTGAAGGCCAAAGTGCGGGTGGTGGAGCTGGGGCGTCTTGTGCAGGTGACCTCCGCCACCGTGACCAACTGGGAAAACGGCACCAGCAGGCCGGATGCCGAAATGATCCACCGCCTGTGCAGGCTGCTTGAAATGCCGGTGGAGGAACTGTTCTGCCTGGAGGGGAAGAACGCCCCGGACGAAAGGGAGAAGGGGCTGCTCAGCAGCTACCGCCGCCTCAGCGAAAACGGCAAGGCCCTGGCCGGGGCCTGCGTGAACGCGATGGCCGAGGAGGAGGAGCAGAGGCACGAAAAGGAGCTTCGCGAGCATTACCGCTTTTTCGAATTGCACAGCACCCCCGCTGCTGCCGGAACGGGCTGCATGTTTGGCGACCTCAGCCCGGATTATACCTTTGCCCGCATCAACGCCCGCAATTACACCTCCGATGCCATCGTGCGGGTGAGCGGCCACAGCATGGAGCCGGAATATCACAACGGGGAACTGGTGTACATCAAGTATACCAACGACTTTTTTGTGGGCGATGATGTGGTGTGCTCCACGGCGGACGGCGCGGTCATCAAGCGGGTGGGCGCGAAAAAGCTCTATTCGGTAAACCCCGATTATCCCTTCGGCGACAAATATGAGGATGACCATGTGCGCGTGGTGGGCAAGGTGATGGGCGTTGTGGAGCCGGGCGACATTGCCGGCGAACAGGACCGCTCCGTGCTAGGCGAGATTTACGTGTATCAGGTGAATCAGTTTCTTAAAAAGACGGGCAACCGCAACTGAACGGGGATGAAAGAGCATGAACAGCGCAAAGGTGTATGTGCCGGTGAAGGCGGTGTTCACCGATGACGGGTCGATCCGTCCGGTGGCCATTGCCTGGGAGGACGGCAGCGTTTACACGGTGGACAGGGTGAAGGAGGTGCGCCCCGCGGCGGCAATGAAGGCCGGCGGGCAGGGCGACCGCTACACCGTGGTGATCAACGGAAAGGAAAGCTATCTTTTCTTTGAACGAAACAACAGCATTACCGGGAACAACCTGGGAAGATGGTTTGTGGAACGAAGAAACGGATGACGGATGACCGCAGTCCGGTTGACGGATCGTCTTTGGAAACCTATAATGGAAGCATCAAATTGCTGCAGGAGGGTGTGCTTATGCCGGTTGAACAAAAAAAAGACCTGATCCCCAGCTTTCAGGTGGATCATATTCGTCTTGTGCCGGGAATTTACGAATCCCGGGTGGATACGGTGGGAGAAGAAATGGTGACCACCTTTGATATCCGCATGAAATATCCCAATCTGGAGCCCGTGGTGCATCCAAACGCGATGCACACCGTGGAGCACATCGTTGCCACCTGGCTGAGAAACAGCGACGAGTGGAAGGACCGGGTGATCTACTGGGGCCCCATGGGCTGCCTTACCGGGTGTTACCTCATTTTGAAGGGCCGCCCCACGCCGCAGGAGGTGTGTGCCGGAATGATCAGCGCTTTTGAGTATCTGGCGGGTTTTGAGGGCGAAATTCCCGGCGCGAAGGCGATCAACTGCGGAAATTATCTGCTGCACGATCTTCCCATGGCGCGCTGGGAGGCAAAGCAGTATGTGAAGCGGCTGCGGGAACAGCCCTGCTTTGAATATCCCACCGTGTAAAAGCGAGGTAAAAACGATGAGGATCCTTTTTCGTCTGAAGGAAGAGATGCGCAAGTGCCTTTCCAGCCGCGTGTCGATGGTGTTTGTGCTCTACAGCATCATCACGGTCGTTTCCCTGCTGCTGAGCAATATTGTTGTTGTGAAGAATTTTTCCTTTTTCAGCATTGATATCGGCGGCTACGCGATCACCATTACCAGCTCCGTCATTGTTTTCCCGCTCATTTACATTTGCTCGGATATCTTTTCGGAGGTATACGGCTACACCTGGTCCCGCTTTATCAGCTGGATTGCGTTTTTCATGAATATCCTGATGGCCCTGGTTTTCAGGGTCACCATCCTTCTTCCCGGAAACGATCCGGCCGTTGCGGATGCCTTCAGCACCGTGCTGGGCTCCGGTTTTGGAATTCTTGCGGCGTCGATGCTCGCCTACATGTTCGGCGACCTGTTCAACGATATCATTTTCGAACGCATGAAAAAGCGCGATCAGAAAATGACCGACGGCTGTTTTCTTAAGCGCTCCCTCATTTCGAGCTTCTGCGGCGAAATTATCGACACCGGCGTTTTTCTGCCCGCGCTGTTTCTTTTGACCGGCCAGTTTGGAACGACCATCCTTAGCTTCTTGCAATTAGCCGCGATCATTCTGATCCAGGGCCTTCTGAAGGTGGTGATGGAGCTGATCCTCTCTCCGGTCACGATCTGGCTGGTGCACAGGACGCGGGCCTACGAAAGCCGTACGGAACGAATGGGCGCTGCTTAGTTTTCAGCCTGATTGTGAAATTTTCAGCCCAATCGTGAAATTTTCGGGAACTATTGCAAATTCCCTTACGCGGTGCTATACTATGCGCATTCCTTCGATTGATGGGGAAACGGACGGAAATGATGCCCTCCCAGAGAGCGGTGCCCCGGCTGCAAGCACCGTATCGCGTGTTCCGTCTATACCGGCCCCGGACGGGGAACGGGCTGCCGTCCGATATCGCGGCGCAAATGAGTGGTTTTCAAAACAAGCAGGGTGGAACCGCGGATGCTTTTTACAGGCATTCGTCCCGGCGTCAATTCGGGACGGGTGCCTTGTTTTTATACATCGCGCCCGATCAAAAAGGAGGAGCCTCTTATGAAGATCATCTACAACAACGGTACGGTCGCGGAATGTCCTGAGGAGCAGGAAGTGATGGTGATCCGCCACACGGCGGCCCACATTCTGGCTCAGGCTGTGAAAAAGCTGTATCCCGATGCTCACTTTGCCTATGGCCCTGCCACCGAGAAGGGCTTCCACTATGATATCGACCTGGGCGATGTGAAGCTCACCGATGCCGACCTGCCCGCCATCGAAAAGGAAATGCAGGGAATCGTGAAGCAGAACCTGCCCATCAAGACCTTCTCTCTGCCCCGGGATGAGGCGGTGCGCCTGATGGAGGAACGCGGTGAGATCTACAAGGTTCAGCACATTGCGGATCTGGATGAAAACGCCGTGATCACCTTCTATCAGCAGGGCGATTATATCGACATGTGCGTGGGCCCGCACCTTACCTACACCAAGGCGCTGAAGGCATTTAAGCTTTTGGCCCTGTCCGGCGCTTACTGGAAAAACGATAAGAACAACAAGATGCTCACCCGCATCAGCGGCATCGCGTTCCGCACCGGCGATGAGCTTCAGGAATATCTGAAAATGGCGGAGGAAGCTGAAAAGCGCGATCACAACAAGCTGGGCCGTGAATTGGAATATTTCACCACGGTGGATTGCATCGGTCAGGGCCTGCCCATTCTGCTTCCCAAGGGAGCCCGCGTGGTGCAGCTTCTGCAGCGCTGGGTGGAGGATGTGGAGCAGAAGAACGGTTACCTGCTCACCAAGACGCCTTTGATGGCCAAGCGCGACCTGTATCGCATCTCCGGCCACTGGGATCATTATCTGGATGGCATGTTTGTGCTGGGCGATCCCTATGACGAGGAAAAGGAATGCTTCGCCCTGCGTCCCATGACCTGCCCGTTCCAGTATCAGGTGTATCTGAACCGCGCCCGTTCCTACCGCGACCTGCCCATGAGACTGGGCGAGACCTCCACCCTTTTCCGCAATGAGGATTCCGGCGAAATGCACGGCCTCATCCGTGTGCGCCAGTTCACCATTTCCGAGGGCCATCTGGTGCTGCGGCCGGATCAGCTGGAGCAGGAGTTTGAAGGCTGCCTGAAGCTGGCCAAGTATTTCCTGGGCACGGTGGGTCTGCTGGATAAGTGCACCTTCCGCTTCAGCCAGTGGGATCCCCAGAACCCCAAGAACAAGTATGAGGGCACCCCGGAGCAGTGGAATGAAGCACAGGCTGTGATGGGCAGGATCCTCGACGACCTGGATGTGAAATACACCATCGGCATCGATGAGGCCGCTTTCTACGGCCCCAAGCTGGATATTCAGTATCGCAATGTGTACGGCAAGGAAGACACCCTGGTCACCATCCAGATCGATATGCTCCTGGCCGAGCGCTTCGGCATGGAATACACTGATGCCGACGGGCAGAAGAAGCGTCCCTACATCATCCATCGCACCTCTCTGGGCTGCTACGAGCGCACTCTGGCCTACCTGATCGAAAACTTTGCCGGCGCTCTGCCCCTGTGGCTGATGCCTACGCAGGTGAGGGTGCTGCCCATCACCGAGCGCGCCTTCGACTACTGCCGAAGCCTGGTGAGCAAGCTGGATGAAGCCGGCATCCGCGTGGAAAACGACGAGCGCAACGAAAAGCTGGGCTACAAGATCCGCGAAGCGCAGGTGCAGAAGATCCCCTACATGCTGGTGGTGGGCGACCGGGATGTGGAAAACGGCACCGTGTCCGTGCGCACCCGCGGCGGAGAAGACCTGGGCGCGATGAAGCCCGAGGAATTCCTGACAAAGTGCCTTTCCGAGATCGCACTCAAGAGCAAGGAAATCTGAACTTTATAATAGATCGTCAGCCACCGGCATTGCCGGTGGTTTTTCATTTGCGCGGATATAGCTTGAAAATGCTGACTTGTATTCTTGAGGATTGCTGCCTCTGTTGCGGGGATGTCACTTTCATGGTATAATCCGTAAAAGTTGGGTGCCGCCGGAGCAGGATGGGACAGCGAGGCACCCTTTCAACGATATTGATCCGGCCGATCAAAGGCAGGCGGTGTGAACATGTATATTTTACTGGCAGAGGATGAACCGGCGATGGCGGAGGCCATCCAGAGCTTTCTGGAATATCATCAGTACACGGTGGACCGGGTGGATAACGGACTGGATGCATACCGCCTGGCCGGGCAGAATGCGTATGACGGGGTGATCCTGGATATCATGATGCCAGGTCTGGACGGGTTCACTGTGCTCAGCCGGCTGCGCATGGATGGGAAAACCATGCCTGTGCTGCTTCTGACTGCCCGGGCAGAACTGGAGGACCGCATCGAGGGCTTTGACCGGGGGGCGGATGATTATCTGCCCAAGCCCTTTGCGATGGCTGAATTGCTGGCGCGGGTGAAGGCGATGCTCAGGCGGAGGGACACCTATCACAGCGACCTTGTCACCTATGCGGGCATGACTCTGGACAGGAACCGCTGCCTGCTTTCAACGGAAAACGAATCTGTTACGCTGAGCCGGAAGGAATATCAGCTGATGGAGTTTCTGATGAACAATCCCGGTATCTATTTTTCGGCAGACAGGCTGCTGGATCGGGTGTGGGGCATGGACCACGCGAGTGAAGAGGGCACCGTGTGGGTGCACATTTCCTTTTTGAGGAAGAAGCTTGTTTCCCTGAACGCCCGGGCGGTCATTCGTTCCAGCCGGGGGGTGGGCTATGCGCTGGAGGAAATGACGTGAAAAAATATTACCGCAGGCGCATCATCGCCTCAGCCATGGTGGCCTTTGTGATCCTGATCGGCGGGATCATCGGCGGCATTTTTCTTATTAACTGCCTGCATACGGAACAGAACACCGACCGTATTTTGCAGAACCTTCTTTTGCAGCCGGAGGGTGAAAAGCGGGGAAGAAGAGAAAATGCTTTCCCGCCTTTTCTGGGCTACACCTCCGGGCAGCGCGCCATTTCCACGGTGTTTTGTGAGATGGAATTGAGCCCGGAGGGGCAGCTTCGTTCTCTTCGCCAGCATGGTTTTTCCGGGGAGGAAAGCGAGATCCTTTCCCTTGCGGAGCAGATCCTTGCAGGCGGGAAGGAAAAGGGCAAGCTGGGCTCCTGCAAATATGCCGTGCTGAAAGCGGAGGATGGCGGCATTCGCCTGGTGCTGATGGATATGTCCGTTCAGCTTCAGATGCTCTACGGCGTTCTGGTGAGCGCACTGGTGATCGGGCTGGTACTTTCAGTGCTGCTGTTTATGATCCTTCTGCCGGTTTCCTCCCGGGCAGCCGATATGATCCTGCGCGGAACCGAAAAACAGAAGCGTTTCATCACCGATGCCGGACACGAGCTGAAAACGCCGGTGGCTGTGATCCGCTCCAATCTGGATGTGATGGAGCTGCTGAACGGAAAAAACAAGTGGAGCGGGAACATACGCGCTCAGGTGGAACGGCTGGAGGGTCTCATACGGCAGCTTCTGCTGCTTGCCCGGCTGGATGAAAAGCAATGGACCGGGAAAACGGAAAAGATCGATCTTTCCCGGATGGTGCGGGATGAATGGGATACCTACCTTGAGGAAGCGGAAAGAAAAGGGCAGTGCGTGGAAACGCAGATCACAGAGGGGATCCGGGTGAATGGCGATCATGACGCTCTGTGCCAGATGCTGCACGCCCTGATGGATAACGCGGTGCAGTATACGCCGGATGGGGGAAATATCCAGTTGGTTCTGAAACGGGAAAAAAGACAGGCATGCCTGACGCTTAAAAACACAGTGGAGGCCCTGCCTGAGATCGCTCCGGAGGAGCTGACCGGGCGCTTCACCCGGGGAGACACAGCGCGTTCCCGCAAAACGGGCGGAACGGGCATTGGCCTTTCCGCTGCCGGGAGCGTGGCCGAAATGTGCCGGGGAACGATCACGGTGAGCTTTCCCGGGGAAAAAGAGTTCATGGCGGAGGTGCGTTTGCCTGCTGCCAACGGTGACTGACGGAAAACGAACAGAATAAAAGAATGGATGCCTGTGCCGGCTTTGGATGGGGAAAACCGGCGCAGGCATCTTCTATATGAAAAATGCCGGAATGCGTTCATAATTTATTTACAGTTACTTAAGGCTGAATTAAGGAACGTGTGGTAGGCTGTTCTTAGCCGATCAAACAGGGATCGGAAACGACAGAAAAGAAGGGAACGAGACCGAGATGACACAGGAAAATGTCAAACGGAAAACCGTGCGGAACGGAAAAGCAAAAAAAAGGCTGAAAAGGCTCGTGCTGCTCATACTGGTGCTGCTGATCGTGGCGGGAGCGGGGCTTTTTGCCTATGAACGGCTGAGGGATAAGTATACCGTGACCTATCAGGAGTATACCGCGACGACCGGCACCATTTCCAATTCCATTTCGTTTGGCGGGACGCTGCAGGTGATAAACAGCACATCCTACACGGCCTCCTCCGCATCATCGGTGCGCAGCCTGAATGTGACGGTTGGGCAGAATGTGAAAGCGGGCGATACGCTGCTGCGCCTCAGTAACGGGCAGAGCATCCAGGCGGAGTTTGACGGCCGGGTGAATCAGCTTTTTGTGAAGGAGGGGGATAAAGTGGCTGCAGGCGGCGACCTTCTTCAGCTGGTGGATTTTACGCATATGAAGGTATCCATCCGCGTGGACGAGTATGACATTTCCGATGTGCACCCGGGGGATCCGTGCCGCATCACGACCACCGCCACGGAAAATACCTTTGATTCCGTGATCAATGATATCAACTATGTGTCCTCTTCGGGCGGCTCCGTTGCCTACTACACTGCCACGGCTTATGTGGATGTCAGCGAGGGAGTGTATCCCGGCATGCAGGTGACCGTGACCGTTCCGCAGGAGGAAGCGGAAAACGTGGTGGTGCTCAGAGAAGACGCCCTCAGCTTTTCCAGCGATAACCGGGCCTTTGTGTATATGCTGAACGGCATGGGCGAAATGGTGGAATGGGAAGTGACGACGGGAGTCAGCAACGGCAACTATGTGGAGATCAGGCAGGGGCTGTATGAGGGCGATCAGGTTTATGTGAAGGTGCAAACCGAGGCTGAAAACCCGGTGGCCGGGCTGCTCACCTCCCTTTTCGGAAGGCAGCGCATCAACGGCGGCGGAACGAACAACCGGAACACCACGCGCAACAACATGACCAACATGAACCGCACCTGGCAGAACACGCCCGGCGGAAACGGCGGTGGGCGGCAATGACGGATGAGCTGATCGTGATGCGTGGGGTGAACAAGATCTATCAGATGGGTGAGGAACAGGCGCATATTCTGAAAAACATCGATCTTACCGTGCGAAAGGGGGAATATATCGCGGTGCTCGGCCCTTCCGGCAGCGGAAAAAGCACTTTGATGAACCTGATCGGCTGCCTGGATACCCCCACCACCGGCGAATATGTTTTGAACGACCAGCGCATTATGGACCTGACATCGGCGGAGCTTGCGGGCATCCGCTCCCGGGAGATCGGGTTCGTGTTTCAGAATTCGCAGCTGCTTCCCCGTTTGACAGCCCAGAAAAATGTGGAACTGCCTCTCATTTATGCCGGTGTTCCCCCGAGGGAAAGAAGAACACGCGCCCGGGAAATGCTTCTGCGCGTGGGGCTTCAGGACCGGCTGGGGCATTATCCCAATCAACTGTCCGGCGGGCAGCAGCAAAGGGTGGCAATCGCCCGGGCCCTGGTGGGCGGCCCTTCTCTGCTTTTGGCGGATGAACCCACCGGAGCACTGGACCAGAAAACCGGGCGGCAGGTGATGGAACTGTTTCAGGCGCTGAGTGCCGAGGGGCGCACGGTGGTGATGATCACGCATGACACGCACATTGCCTCCTATGCCCGCCGGGTGATCCGCATTATCGACGGGGAGCTCATGGAGGGCGAATCCGCAGAGGGGGAGGGTGAAAACATCCATGCTTAAAAAAGCCAGAAAAACGTTGATGATGCTGGGCGAATGCTTTTCCATGTCCATGAACAACATTCTCAGCAACCGGGCGCGCTCGTTCCTTACGGTGCTCGGCATCTTGATCGGTGTTTGTGCGGTGATCGCCCTGATCACAACGGTATCCGGCTTTTCGGGTACGCTGACCTCTTCCTTTATGAACATGGGCGCGGGAACCCTCTCCGTTTCTGTTACGGGCAGTGACCTGAAGGAAGGGCTTTCAGCGGAGGACCTGAAAACGATCACCGACCTGGATGAGGTGCAGGGCATCACCCCCAATGTGACCCTGAGAAGCCGCCTTTCCCGGGATGGAAAATACAAGACCAATGTGTCGGTCACCGGAAAGAATTATTTTTACTTCATGCATACCGAGGGCGCGGTGGAACGCGGACGGCCCGTGCACCCGACCGATGAAGATAACAGCACCTTTGTGTGTCTGATCAATCACAGCATGATGGAGGAACTGTTTTTCGGAGTGGATCCCGTGGGGAATACCCTTTATCTGGATGGGGTGCCCTTTTTGGTGATCGGTGTGCTGGCGGACAGCGCCGACAGCAGCGTGATCAGCCTGATGAACGGCAGCACCAGTGTGGTGATTCCCTACACTACGGCTCTTAAAATGAACAATGCCAATGTGGTCACATCCTTTACCGTGTATCTTACGGAGGGATGCGATTCTGAGAAGGCCTCCGAACGGATCACGGAGGTGATGGACCGGATGTTCAGCTTTGAAGAGGATTGCTTCACCGTGACCCAGATGACCGGCATTGAGGAAACGATGAATTCCATGCTTTCGATGGTGAGCACGCTGCTTGCGGGTATCGCCTCGATCGCGCTGGTGGTGGGCGGCATCGGCATCATGAACATGATGCTCACCACTGTGACCGAACGTACAGCGGAGATCGGCCTCAAGAAGGCTCTGGGCGCCATTCCCTGGCAGATCCAGCTGCAGTTTCTGATGGAATCGTTTCTCCTGTCGGTGATCGGCGGCCTGTTGGGGGTAGCGCTGGGGCTGGGCCTGTCGTTCATCCTGTGCAGGGTGATGGAAATGACGTTTGTGATCTCTCCCGGCGCGATCCTGCTGGGCGTTTCATTTTCCGCCGCAGTCGGCATTCTCTTTGGCTGGGCTCCCGCCCGGAAGGCCAGCCGGCTGAACCCCATCGATGCGCTGCGCGCAATGTAATAAACCGGGAAACCCGGATAAACGGAGGTAACAGTATGCTTAGGAAAATTTGGGTCGGTTTGCTGGCAATGGTTTTCATTCTTGCCCTGCCGGGCGCTTTGGCTGAAACGGCGGCCCTGAACGGAACAGTGGTGAACACGGGGGAGGAAACCGTTCTCACCCTTTACGGCGGAACCGTGGGGGATGTGCGGGTGAAAGTGGGTGACGCCGTGCATGCCGGGGATGTGATCGCCTCCCTGAACACCCGGAAGGTGTATGCCCTGCAGGATGGGATCGTGCGTTTCTTTGGCGAACCCGGGGAAAGCACGGCCATGATCACAGAGCAATACGGGGCGGTCGCTTATGTGGAGCCGTCACTGATGTACACCGTGTCGGTTTCCACCAAGAATGCAGACACCTCCAATGAGGAAAACCTGCATATCCATCCCGGCGAAACCGTTTATCTTCGTGTGATCGATGATATGATGCGCACCGGAACAGGCTTGGTCACCACGGTTGCTTCAGGCAGCTTCACCGTGCTGGTCACCTCGGGCAGCTTCAAAAGCGGCAGCAGTGTTTATGCCTATCGGGATCCCGCCTTCCTTTACAACACCCGTGTGGGCAAGGGCAGCGTGACGCTGGCCGACCCGGTCGCCTACACCGATGAGGGCATCGTGGTTGCCTACAGCGTGGAAAACGGGGCCAATGTAAAAAAAGGCGACGTGCTGTTTGAGCTGATCGATGGGAGCTATGCCGGTTCGGTTTTCGGCGGCACGGAGATCCTGTCCCCGGCGGACGGGGTCATTTCCACGCTCAGCGTTTCAAGAGGCTCATCCGTACAGGCCGGGGAAGCGGTGGCGACGGTGTATCCCGATGAGGCTCTGCGCATAGAGGCGCTTGTTTCCGAAACCGATCTTCATTTTGTTTCCCCGGGGCAGAAGGTGACCGTGGAATTCAATTTTCTGAATGACGGTACGCTCAGTGTTCCCGGCACAGTCGAAAGCATTTCCGAGCTGGGAGAGGGAAGCGTGGAGGGGTCGGAAGAAGCCTGGTTCACGGTTTCTGTGAGGTCTGAGGAAAACAAAGGTCGTTATTACGGGGCCCATGCGGTCGTGTGGACGGAATAGGGAACGATATTGGCCGTACGCCGGTTCAGGCTTTATACTATAGATATCAGCAGGGCAATCGCTTACGGGATTGAAGCGATTGCCCTGCTTTCATACTATTGATATTTCTCGCATTCCGCTTTCAGCATATCGTATTTTCCACTCAGGAAAAAGCGGCATTTTTCTTCATGCTTTTGCGTAAATGTCACCGCCGCTTTCTTTTGCGATAACAAACAGCCTGAGTGAAAGCGCCAGGTGTAAGCGGCATCCGCAGATGGCTCCGGTAAAAGGAAAAGGGGAATCGGGCTTTCAGACCGAGGCTTCGTCACACGGTTTTGTTGACATTTCCGCCCACGCGGGCAGGAAACCGGAGCGGGCGGCGACCCGCTGGCTGAGTATGTGGGACAGCGAGGTGCCGTAGAAAGGCACAGCGCCGTGATCGAACACCCATTCCCGCATCAGACTCACCAGCAGGGTGGCAATGCCGCTTTGCCTTGAGGAAGGCATCACATTGATGCCGATCTGCCAAAGAAGGGAACTGTCCCGGCTGGCGCCGGCCATGCCGACGATATGCCCGTCCTGGAACGCGGCGATGCCCAGCATATCCGGGGCGTCGGGGTCAAAGGCGAAGGCATCACCAAAGCGCTCATCGCCTTTAAACTGTGCGATCGCATCCTGCTCATAATAGACGATCCGGTTTTCTCCGGGAGAAACGGGTTCCCTTTTTGCCGGAAGGAAGAAGGGATGGGCGGCATCGGGACGGATGCCGAAGGGAAAAAGACGTTCTTCCAGCTTTCGCAGGCTGCTGTAGTCGAAAAACCAGTCCCCCGGCGTGGCTGAATAAAAGCCTTGCATACATTCCACGATGTCCGCCCGGCCGGTAAAGAGCAGCTTTCCGTTTACAGAGGCGATCTTCAGGCACATCTCGCGGTTTTCCTGAAAGCGTCGGCGGCCCTCCCGGGGGGAATAGACGGAAAAATGATTCTGTTTATCGGCGATATCGCCGGGGGTCATGCAAAAATCCTGCGCCAGCTGGCGGGGAAGCACGTCATGATAGGCATTACAGATCATTCTGTTTTCGGAACTCCTTTATTTCCTCCTGTAAAAGCAGGATCTGTTCGTTGATCAGGTCGGGCCGGTCGCCTTTTCTGGGAGAGGATAAACGGGCGATCAGCTGTGACAGGCGCATTTCCAGGCTCGTTAACTGCAGCTGTGCGTTTTTACGATCCTGTTCGCGCTTTTTTTCATGGGGAGAGAGCGGATCTTCCGCACGGGGAGGTTCTTCCAGCGTAAGGATCTGCTGATTTTCGATCCTGAGCTGTCTGGTGGCTACAGCCTGCTGAAATGCCCGGTCATGACTGGAAAAAAGCAGTGTTCCCTCATATTCTGAAAGCAGACTTTCCAGGGCTTCCAGGGTGAACACGTCCAGGTGGTTGGTGGGTTCATCCAGAATGAGCACGTTGCATTCCGACACCAGCAGCTTTACCAGCGCAGCCTTGGCTTTTTCGCCGCCGGAGAGTACCGACACGGGCTTGAACACCTGATCTCCCCGCAGGTTCATGCGGGCAAAGGTAATGCGCACGGTGGATTCCGGCAGGGCGGAGCTGATCAGCGCGTTTTCGAGCGCGGTTTTGTCAGGATCCAGCGTGCTTTCATGATCCTGATCGAACCAGCCGATCAGCGCACTGTCATTGAGCCGCAGGCGGCCGGTGAAATGTACCTCGTTTCCGCATTTGTCAGGGCTGCAAATCAGGCGCAGCAGGGTGGTTTTTCCACAGCCGTTTTTTCCGGTAAGCACGGTGCGCGTGCCGGAGGGAAGGGAAAAGGAGGTGCTGCGGAGAAGCTGCTTTTCACCGGCGGATACGCTTAGGTTTTCAGCGGTCACGGCATATCGGGCGCGGATGGGGATCGCGGCGCCGAGACTCATCCGTATATTCGGAAAAGCCTTTGGCCGTTCTTTTTTTTCCAGATGCTCCGCCCGGTTCTGGATGGTGCGCTTCTGGTGGCTCAGTTGCAATATTGCGTCGGTGGCTTCCCGTTTGTGCAGACGGGCTTCGCTGTTTCCCATGCGGGAGGGAGCCTTCTTTACCTGCCTGGCCATCTCCTGCATGTGCCGGGCTGCTTCCTCCAGACGGGCTTTTTCCTTTCGGTACTGTTCGTATTCCGTTTCGGCGCGCTCCTGTTCCTGTTTCTGCCAGGCTGTGAAATCGTCATAGCCGCCGGGAAAAACGGTGATCTTCCCATCCCGGAGATACCAGATCTTTTTACAGATCAGGTTCAGCAGCGCCCGGTCGTGAGAAACCAGCAGCAGGGCGCCTTCGTGCTGCATCAGATGCCTGCTGAGCAGGCGGATGCCCTCCTCATCCAGGTCGGTGGTGGGCTCGTCGGCAAAGAGCAGGGGGGTTTTCTGTCCCAGGGCTCCGGCAATGCGCTGCCGGGTTTTTTCACCGCCGGAAGGACGGTTTCCCGGCA
The DNA here is from genome assembly GCA_045617125.1 of Clostridia bacterium. Classification (GTDB taxonomy): domain Bacteria; phylum Bacillota; class Clostridia; order Christensenellales; family Aristaeellaceae; genus ZC3RG03. Next base: position 18,825 of record JAZLIA010000094.1, read on the forward strand.
CCCGTGCTGAAAAAAGCGCGCTCAGATCCGCCGGGATGTCCTGACTGCCGGGGCCGCTCTGGCGGATGACGGCCGGTTCGCAGGAACGGAAAACGGTTCCGCTGTCGGGTTTGATCTGCCCGGAAAGGATCGCGAGAAGGGTGGATTTTCCGGCACCGTTTTCTCCCACCAGACCGATCCGGTCGCCGTCATAAAGTGTGAGCCGGTCAATATCGAGCAGGACCCGATCGCCATAGGAACGGGTGATGCCGGTCGCTTCCAGCAAAAGCGTATTTCTGTTTTCTTTCAAATGTCATTCCTCCGTTCAAGAGGTCGGCCATGTGCCGACAGTTCTGTCACGGGGCCGGATGAAACGGGGCCGGAAGGCAGAAAAGAACACAAAAATAAGCAGCCTTCCGGCAGCACTGCAAACAAACGCCCGTTCAGGACCGGCCCTTTTGTTTACTTTGCCGCGGTTCAGTTGCTCTTTTTCATCGGTGTTTTTATCCTGCCCTTTCTTTCGGATGCAAAAATTATAGCATGAAAAACAGAATAAAGTCAAGATAGACCCAGGAATCATTTGTTTTTGATAAGAAGTCTGTGTATAATAGCAATGAATTAAATAGATGGAGGAATTAGTGTGAAAACATCTTTTGCAAGCGCGGCAGGACCACCAGCCAAAGAAGCGTATAGCAAACAAGCCTCTGAGAGGCGAAGATTGTAGAAGGTTTTCTAACTGGCCAAAGCTTCAAGCGAGATTGATCCTTCA
>JAZLIA010000095.1:0-10137 GCA_045617125.1 Clostridia bacterium
TGACGGCGTTGAAATGGTTATGCCCGGTGATAACGTCGAGATGGAAGTGGAACTGATCACCCCCATCGCCATCGAAGCCGGTCTGCGTTTCGCTATCCGCGAAGGCGGCCACACTGTCGGTGCCGGTGCCGTTGTACGCACCGTCGAATAATCGATCCAAACGCTTCTGATGGCTTCGGCCATCAGAAGCTGACTCAAGAGAAAGAGGTGTTTCCAAATGGCAGCAAAGGACGCCCGTGCAAACATCGTGTTGGCTTGCACTGAATGCAAACAGCGCAATTACAACACCAAGAAGAACAAGAAAAACACACCTGATCGCGTTGAGTTGAGCAAGTATTGCCGTTTCTGCAAGAAGCACACGGTTCATCGCGAGACCAAGTAACGGAGGGTTGACCATGGCAGACGAAAAGACTGTGGCGAAGGAGAGTTTCATCACCAAGGCTCGCAAGTTCTTCAAGGAACTGCCCGCCAAGATCGCCAAGCCCTTTAAGGACATGTGGCATGAGCTCAAAAAGGTCACATGGCCCTCCAAGAAGGATTTGATCACCTACTCCATCGTAGTGGTGGTGTTCATGGTCTTTATGGCCATTGTGATCGGCCTTCTTGATCTCGGTGCCACTGAGCTTGTTGATTTGCTCTCCCGTATCTGACGCTTAAAGGAGAATCCAAATGTCCGAAGACAGACCCGGAACACTGGAATGGTATGTGATCCATACCTATTCCGGATATGAAAACAAGGTCAAGGACACACTGGAGAAAGCCGTTGAAAATAACGGCATGAGCAATCTTATCCAGGAAGTTGTGGTCCCTACCGAGGAAGTTGTTGAGATCAGGAATGGAAAGCGGTATGTGAGCACACGAAAGACCTTTCCCGGATATGTTCTTGTGCACATGATTATTACAAACGAAAGTTGGTATGTTGTGCGCAACACCCGGGGTGTAACTGGTTTTGTGGGCCCTGAAAGCAAACCAATCCCTCTCAGCCAGGAAGAACTGGCTAATATGCTCAACAGCAACAGCCAGAATGTGACCCTGCGCATCAAAGCGGGCGATGAGGTTCGTATTCTGAGCGGACCTCTTGAGAATTTCACCGGTACGGTGGAAGAGGTGGATGCCCTGCGCCAGAAGATGAGCGTGAAGGTCAAGATGTTCCTGGGACGCGAGATGCAGGTCGATGTTGACCTGGATCAGGTAGAAAAGATTGATTGAATGCCGGCTTGACCGGCAAGGTTTCTCCCGTTTCCGTGGGAGGCAGAGAAGGATTCTCTGCCGCCAATACCACTAATGTTAGGAGGTGCCATTTCCATGGCAAAGAAAATTACCGCAATGATCAAGCTGCAGGTGCCTGCCGCCAAGGCTACTCCTGCTCCCCCTATCGGCCCTGCTCTGGGCCAGCACGGCGTTAATATTCCCGGCTTCTGCAAGGAATTCAATGCCCGCACCGCAAAGCAGGAAGGTTTGATCATTCCTGTTGTCATCACCGTGTTCTCTGATCGTTCCTTTACCTTCATCACCAAGACTCCTCCTGCTCCCGTGCTGATCAAAAAGGCGCTGGGTCTGGAGACTGCTTCCGGCCGTCCCAATAAGGACAAGGTTGGACAGCTGACGCAGGCACAGGTTCGTGAGATCGCAACCACCAAGATGCCCGACCTCAATGCTGCTTCCATCGAAGCCGCTATGAGCATGGTCAAGGGTACTGCCCGCAGCATGGGTATCACGGTAGCTGACGAATAATCAATCATTTGTTGTGGGAGGACCAAGTGCCCTTATTACCACAGGAAGGATGAGAATATGAAACACGGAAAGAAATATGTTGACAGCAAAAAGCTGATCGATAATATGAAGGCTTATGATCCCGAGGAAGCAATTGCTCTGATCAAACAGACTGCGAAGGCCAAGTTTGATGAGACCATCGAGCTTTCCATTCGTTTGGGTGTTGACCCCCGTCACGCTGACCAGCAGGTTCGCGGCACCGTGGTGCTGCCCCATGGTACCGGTAAAGTGGTTCGCGTGCTGGTGTTTGCCAAAGGCGATAAGGCCAAGGAAGCTCAGGCTGCCGGTGCCGATTTCGTGGGTGATGCCGATATGGTGGCCAAGATCCAGAGTGAAAACTGGTTTGGCTTTGACGCTTGCGTCGCTACCCCGGATATGATGGGTACGATCGGTAAGATCGCTCGTCTGCTGGGTCCCAAGGGCTTGATGCCTAACCCCAAGTCCGGTACTGTTACCATGGATGTTACCAAAGCTGTCCATGATATCAAAGCCGGTAAAGTTGAGTATCGTATTGATAAGACCGCTATTGCGCACTGCCCCATTGGCAAGGTCTCTTTTGACAACGTAAAGCTCGTTGAGAATTTGACCACCTTGATGGATGCTGTGATCAAGGCGAAGCCCGCTGCTGCAAAGGGAACTTATATCAAGTCTCTTTATATGAGCACAACGATGGGGCCCTCTCTGAAGGTCAACAGTCTGAAGTTCTGATGATAGCTCGATGCCCTGCCGGAAACGGCAGGGCTTTTATCATACGGTCAAGTATCGTAGAAGGTAAACATGAGAGGGAATAGTAATGCAAGCTGAAATACATAATAAAGTCAGTTGTCGGAGAAACAAAATGAGAAAAGATGCTGATAGGATCATCAGACAGGCGATCGAGGCCGTGCTGCCCGAGCAGGCTGTTCGTGAAGCTCTTGAAAAAGAACCGTTTACGAATGAAGGCTCGATCGTTATGATCGCAGTAGGAAAAGCTGCATGGCGTATGGCGGCAGCGGCATCTCAGGTTCTTAGTGACCGGGTCCGTAAAGGAATTGTCGTTACGCGATATGGCTGCAATCAGGGCCCCCTTCCCAATGTTAAGATCATTGAAGCGGCTCATCCGGTACCGGATGAAAACAGCGTATATGGAGCGGAAATGGCTCTGGAGGCAGTTCAGGGGCTGAAAAAAGAAGATACTGTTTTGTTTCTGCTTAGCGGCGGAGGATCTGCCCTGTTTGAAAAGCCACTGATATCGCTTGAAGAATTGCAGGATGTGAACCGTCAGCTTCTGCTTTGCGGGGCCTCTATCACAGAGATCAATGCGGTGAGGAAACGTCTGAGCGCGGTAAAGGGAGGGAAGTTTGCTGCTGCATGTTATCCGGCAAAGGTGATCAGTGTCATATTGAGCGACGTGCTTGGAGACCCATTGGATATGATCGCGTCCGGTCCTACATGTCAGGATCATTCACAGCCGGGAGAGGCTGTCCGGATCGCGGAAAAATATGCTTTGCATCTGAGTGAGAAGACACTCACACTGCTTTCAGCTGCACCGGAAAAGCTTCAGGATGAAGGAAGGATCATGGTGACCGGAAATGTAAAAAAGCTTTGCGAGGCAACTGCTCAGGCATGCCAAAGTCTCGGCTATGAGCCGAAGATCCTCACGGAAAATTTGTGCTGTGAAGCAAAGGAAGCCGGAGAAATGCTTTCTAGGATTGCGTGTGAACATCAGAATGAATCCGGTTCAGTGGCTTATATTGCCGGAGGTGAAACGGTCGTGCATGTAACGGGAACAGGAATGGGCGGAAGAAACCAGGAGATCGCGCTTTCTGCCGCGCAGGGGATCAAGGGATGCCGGGACACCTGTGTTTTCTCTGTCGGGTCTGATGGGCTTGACGGGCCGACCGACGCGGCAGGCGGATATGCTGATGAGCATACGGTGGAGCAGTTAAAGGCGATGAAGATTAATATAAAGGAGATAATGAAGAACAATGACGCCTATCATGCCTTAAAAGAGGTGGATGGCCTGATCATGACCGGACCTACGGGAACGAATGTGAATGATGTAAGTGTCGTTCTGATTCGCAGATAAGTTGAAAAAGCGGGGATTTTGCTATATAATTCATTTGGATACGGAAATCAGTATCATGTTTTCTGTATCGCAGGGCAGGAACCATCGTTGAAAAGATAGAGCCAGTGAGAGGTTTTCGAAAAGATCATTATGATGGAATGATGGATCCCAACACGCTTCTGCAGCGAAATGGAGGAAAACTGTATGCGTATTATTGAAAATCCGGATCAGGAAATCGTGAAAACTGTACGGGAGGGGCTCCGGTTGAAGGATGGCTATTGTCCCTGCCGGATGGAAAGAACGCCGGACACAAAATGTATGTGTAAGGAATTCCGCGATCAGATCAAGGACCTTGATTTTGAAGGGTTTTGCCATTGTATGCTCTACTATAAGTCAAAAGAGTGAATCGCATTCAGGAGGTAAATATGAATGAGATCATTGTGACTTCACAGAATTTTGATCAGGAAATATTACAATCCCCAAAGCCAGTGCTGCTCGATTTCTGGGCAGTGTGGTGCGGCCCCTGCAGGATGCTTTCTCCGGTCATTTTGAAAATCGCGGAGGAACATCCCGAGATCAGGGTGGGAAAAGTGAATGTTGACGAGCAGCCGGAATTGGCGGAAAGGTTCAGGATCAGCGTGATCCCAACGGTGCTGCTGATGAAAAACGGGAAGGTCGTCAATCATTCAGTGGGTTTTGTTCCGGAAAATGAACTGCTTGCCATGCTTGGATAAATCCATTCAGGCTTGAAAATGAAAAGATCAGAAAGATCAGAAAGAAGGAAAAAAGATGAAAACATATAAGTGTCTGGTTTGCGGAAAAGTATTTGAAGTGGAAGACGGAGCGGAGGCTGTATGCCCCGTGTGCGGTGTATCCGGTGAGAAGCTTGAACTCATATCGGAAGCGAACGAGGATAAGGCTGAAGAAAAGAAAGCAAATCCCTATGCCGGAACTCAGACTGAAAAGAATTTGCTGGCGGCTTTTGCCGGTGAATCTCAGGCTCGTAACAAGTATACCTATTTTGCTTCCAAGGCAAAGAAAGAAGGCTTTGAGCAGATCTCCGCTATGTTCCTGAAAACGGCTGATAATGAAAAAGAACATGCAAAGCTGTGGTTCAAGGAGCTGAATGGTATCGGTACTACGGCAGAAAACCTGGCTGCAGCTGCAGATGGCGAAAACTATGAATGGACGGATATGTATGAAGGCTTTGCCCAGACTGCCGAAAAGGAAGGCTTCCCTGAGCTGGCTGCGCGTTTCCGTGGGGTAGCTGAGATCGAAAAGCATCATGAGGAACGCTACCGTGCCCTGCTTCACAATGTGGAGGCCCAGGAAGTTTTCCAAAAGAGTGCTGTAAAAGTGTGGGAATGCCGCAACTGCGGTCATATCGTGGTGGGCGAAAAAGCTCCTGAGGTATGCCCTGTGTGCAATCATCCGCAGGCGTATTTTGAAGTACACGCTGAGAATTACTGACCTGCAGCATTGGTCCACGGTCAGTAGATATGACCTGTGGAGGATCGGGTGAAGTTTAGCCGCTATCAGGCGGGGGAATGTTCCAAATGCGGTGCAGCTCTGGATAGAAAATGTGTTCCGCAGGTGAAACAGGCAGGACCTGTTTTCCGGGGGATCCTTTCCCTGCTTGGTCGTGGCAGTTCTGTGATGGCGGTATTTATATGATCTATGATATTACTCAGCCTCTGTTTGGCTGCAAGGTTTTTCCCGGTGACCCCTGTCCCGAAAAGATAGCGGTGATGAACCTGGAAAAAGGAGACATCTGCAGCCTGACACGGTTTTCCATGTGTGCTCATAATGGGACCCATGTGGATGCTCCTGCTCACTTTATCCGGAACGGAAAAACGGTGGAGCAGGTGGAAATAGAAAAAATGGTCGGTCCTGCTTATGTTCGAACCTGTGATGGGGAGGTAAGCGGGGATGAGGCGAAAAGGATCCTGGATGAAGCGGGTTCGCTTTTCCCGGATGCCCGGCAGCGTATTCTGATCCGGGGCAGGGCTGTTGTGACCGAGGAGGCTGCCAGAGTGTTTGCCAAGCAGAAGATCGGACTGATCGGCAACGAATCCCAGACATTTGGCCCGGAGAATGCGCCTGCCGCTGTGCATAGGATCCTTCTTAGCGCAGAGATCGTGCTGCTGGAAGGTATATGCCTGTCGGAGGTAAAGGATGGCGCCTATTTCCTGTTTGCCGCGCCGATCAATCTGAATGGATGCGAAGGCGCCCCCTGCCGTGCGGTTCTGACAGATGAATTGCCGATGCTGAAAAACGGATGAGATGAGCACGGCGGATACTACATTTTGTAATTCCAAGCACATGGAAGAAAAGTCAAAAAAGGATCATGGCCGGGAAGATCCCGGCCATAGTTCTGTGGATGGTATAGGAGCCTACGGGTTTGATTGGTTCGGTACTGCGGTAACGATATAGAGAATATCGCTCTGGGCGCGTTCCTTGTTTTTGGTGCGTGAACCGAGATAACGGTCACCTAAAAGCATCACAGAGGAATAGCCTCCGTCCAGGTTATAGGCGTTTTCAACTCCCAGTGCGGCGGCAAAGGCTGCCAGTTCCCGGTGAGTGCCTCCGCTGCTGATCACAAACAGATAAGAGAGCGGTCCGTCCTGGGCGATAAAGGTACGCCAGGTGTTTTTGTCCGGATAGTAACCGTAATTGCGCCGTTCCGGAACCACTTCTCCGTTTTTGATCAGGGCAGGCCCAAAGGAAAAGGCATGAAGGATTGCGTTATCATCTTCAAGAAATTCTGAAAGGGAATATTCTTTTTCTCCTTTCAGAAAAATGTGAAAAGTGCCCTCCCGGTCGATCACCAGCACATCCCGCTCGGGCGTCACACAGCCCCGAAGCTCCTGCCCTTGACGGTAAACAAAAGAAAGCCTGTCCCGGTGGGTATAGTTTTCGCCATTCAAGGTCAGCACCGCATGCAGCTTCCGTCCCATACTGGAGGGAAGGGCGGTCACATCCTCATTGGGTGCGCCGGCAATGGCAGTGCGCAGTTGAGTCGGACTTTTCACCTGTATCCGGGCGATCACGAACCGGTTGCCGCTTAATTCCCGTTCTTCCAGCTTTACGGACAGGCTTTCGTCATGATAACCGTTTTCAGAAAAGCCTGCGGGATCAGGAGCATAGTTTTCAAAACCCGGATCAAGGGGAAGATACCAGGGGTCGTCCGTTTCCTCAGATATGCCGGGAAGCAGAAAGAGAAAAACCATCAGAAACATAAGCGATGGGAAAAGGGATCTTTTCATGCCGATACCTCAAATTTAGCGATAAATGTGAAGGGGCTGCTGCACAGCCCCTTCGTTTATTTCAGTTCTGCCATTCGTCTTTTGTAGGTGTCCGGAGTGGCTACGGAGTACCCATAGAACGCCAGCGTCTTTCCAAGATTGTAATAGTTGCCGTGGCAGTAAGCGACCAGACCGGCCTTTTTCAGATCAATCTTTCCGGTTTTATCCATCAGGTCGGGACGTATGGCGAGGGAAACGATTTTTCCAAGAAACAGGTCATGACTGCCAAGCTCCTGAAAGCCGGTCACTTTACAGCCAAGATAAAGCGGTCCCCCTTCGATTGCTGGAGCCCAGGAAAGATTTTCTGCCGGTACGGGAGTAAAGCCGCACAGAGCAAACTTGTCTGTGTTCCGTCCGCTTTTTACGCCGCACAGGTCCATCTGGTTCAGATGTTCCTTTCCGCACAGGTTGATCACAAATTCGCCGCTTTCCCGGATGATGTGATGGGAAAAACGCTCTTTCCTTACCGAGATCGAGACCATGGGCGGATCAGAGCACACAATGCCTGTCCAGCCTATGGTGATGATATTGGGGCGGTCGCTTTCGGAAGCACAGCTGACCATTACAGCTGGAACAGGGGCTAATAAAGTACCGGGTTTGAGTTGGGTAAATGGCATAATGACCTCCGTTTGCTGGATTTACTTCTGTATGAAACTCAGTGCAAGATCTGCAGCCTCAGCAGGATCAGAGCAGACCGGTACTTCGGCGCTTTGAAGCTTTTCTTTCGTTTGGTGCCCGCCGGTAAGCAGTACACAGGCGCAGCCGATGGATCGAGCTACCTCAGCGTCATGCAGCGTGTCTCCGATCATACAGCACTCTTCCGGCGGTGTACCGGAGTGGAAAAGATAATTCTGTGCGATCGCGACCTTACTGGCGGCCCAGATATTATCAAGGCCCAGTATGCCGTCCAGCAGGGGACGAATGCCGCGTTCCCGGGTCTGCTTTTCCAATAGATCTGTTTTGCTGGCAGAGAGGAGCATTTGTTTTTCTCCCTTCGCCCGCATGCATTGCAGGGTCTGAACAGCGCCTTTTCGAAGGGAAACCGTTTTTTCGTCCGCAATGTACCGGTCCATCCACCTGCGGCCGCAGGCTTCCAGCGCTTCTTCCGGAAATCCCAGACGGCGGTAATAATCGATCACCGGAAAAGAAAAAATCTCGCGGTATTCCTCTATGGAGGAAAAGGGCTGCAAATGATATTCCATAAGGAGCGGGTTCATCACATTCGCGCTGTACTGTGCATCATCAAGCAGAGTGCCGTTCCAGTCCCATAGGATCATAGCTGTTTCAGTTCTCCTTCACTTACCTGCAGTACACAGGCAGGCCGGGCATCCATCAGATCGCTCATATCCGTACAGGTGAGCAGGGCCTGGGCTCCGGCGACACTGGCGATCAGACGCTCGCGCCGGGTTCCGTCCAGTTCGCTGAGCACGTCATCGAGCAAAAGCAGGGGATCCTCGCCCTGACTGGATCTGAGAAGATCAAAGGATGCCAGTTTCATGGAAAGGGCTGCGGTGCGAACCTGCCCCTGGCTGCCGTAAGAGCGGATCTCCCGATCAGACAGGAGCAGGTCAAGATCGTCACGGTGAGGCCCGCACTGGGTTGTAAACCTGCGCAGATCCTCCGCCCGGCTGCTTTTAAGCAGGCTGAGCAGCATTTCTCCGGGATTTTGGGCTTCTGCCAGCTGGGAAACATAATGCATGCAAAAGCGCTCATCCTCCCGTCCGGCGATATCGCTGTAGTGCAGAGAGGAAAAGCGATCCAGCTTTTCCACTGCTTCCCGCCGCAGGCGGATCACAGGGTCTGCTGTGCGGGACAGCTGTTCATCCCAGGCATCCAGCTGGCTTTGATTTCCGGAAAACTGCAGACTCCGCAGGAGTGCATTCCGCTGCTTCAGCGCGGCGTTATATTGCTGAAGGGCATAAAAATAATTACGGTTATCCTGCGAAAGGAGCATGTCCAGAAACCGTCTGCGTATCTGGGGACCCTCCCGGATCAAATGCAGATCCTCCGGCGAAAAGATCACACAGGTGGCATGCCCGATCAGTTCGCCTATGCGGGGCATGGTTTTTCCGTTCACATAAATGATCTTTTTTCTGCGGTTGTTTTCATAAAGCCTCACCCCCACCTGATGCTCTCCGTCTTTTCTTTGTACGGTGAGCTGAACGGCGGCGGTTTCCTGTCCGCAGGCGATCATGTCATGATCGTTTCCGGTGCGGTGACTGCGCCCAAGGCAACACAAATGAACCGCTTCCAGCAGGTTGGTTTTGCCCACCCCGTTGGGGCCTACCAGAACGGTAACGCCTCCTGGCGGGGTAAGGCAGACCTGACTGTAGCTGCGGAAATCATGCACCCGGAGCGATGTCAGCAACATATCTTTTCCTGTGATTATGCCCGGAAGGCATAGACGGTCACAGAGGAATAGGTTTCGTTTGCCTTGAGGACGGTGGTGGGGAATTCCGGCTTGTTGGGGCTGTCGGGGTAATGCTGGGTTTCCAGTGCGACACCGGCATAAGCAGCATATTTCTGCCCGCCCTTGCCAATGAAGTCGAGGCCCTGGCCGGTATACACCTGAATGCCGGGTTCAGTGGTCAAGCAATCCATCGTGATACCGCTTTCCCTGCTGTGCAGACAAGCGGCCTTGTGGAGGCCTTCTGTTTCGTTCAGGCAGAAATTGATGTCGAAGCCGTTCACATGATCGATATAGTGGCATGTGTCACGCTGAGAAATGCAGTCCCCGATCACACGGGCAGTACGCATGTCAAGAGGCGTGGCTTCGACATTCGCATATTTTCCGGTGGGGATCAGTTCGTCATCCACATCGGTGATCCTGTCAGCAAACACCTGCAGCTCGTGTCCCAGAATGTCGCCCTTGCCGTTCAGGTTGAAATAGGAGTGATTGGTGAGGTTTACCACGGTATCCTTGTCGCTGGTGGCAAGATAACGCAGGGTGAGTGTGTTCTGATCATCCCAGGCATAGGTGACCTGCACCTTCATTTTGCCGGGGAAGCCTTC
>JAZLIA010000096.1:0-3559 GCA_045617125.1 Clostridia bacterium
CAGCCGGTTTTATGCGGCACAGGAGCGGAGTTTTTCAGTTGCGGATCACGATTTCTTTTCCTTCCTTTGTCAGCCGCAGGAAATGGTTTTTTCCATTCACTTTCAGCTGATATTCACCGCGGAAGCCCTCCAACTGGCAGCAACCGTTTTCATCGGTGAGAAGCTGCACATGAGTGTGCCAGCTGCCCTTCAGCTTTTCCCGAAGCTGAAGCAGCGCAGGCTTTGCACTGCCGTCGCTCCTGATCAACCCGGAGGGGGCTTTCAGCCACTGATGATCCTCAAAGCTCCAGGTGGTGAAGCCCTCCACCAGGGGCTGACGGAACAGATAGTCCATCATTGTGATCAGGTTTTCAGCCTGACGGGCTTCTCCCTCCTCAGTGGAGGGCCAGTCAGAAACCACATAATCGTTCAAATCAACGATTTCCGGCGGCATCAGGTGACCGGAAACGAAGCTGTTTTCGGTGAAGTGGATGGGAAGCCCGAAGGAAGAGAAACGCTCGGTTACCTCCTGTAGCTTTTCCATTCCCCAGAACCCCTGATGCTGATGGCTTTGGATGCCGATTGCTCCGATGGGAACCCCGGCGTCAAGGCAGTCACGCACAAGGTCGCTGTAGCGGGGGGAGGTGTTGAAATCATTGATGAGCAGCTTCGCTTCAGGGTCAGCTGTGTGTGCCTCATCAAACACAGCCTTCACCAGCGGCACACGGCCTGTTTTGCGGCAGAGCCGTGTGATCGCGTTCATCTTTGGTGCGCCTGCGGGCTCATTTACAAATTCGGGCATGATGACCACTTCATTGATCACATCCCAGAAACGGATATCGTTCCGGAAAGCGTTGATCTCTCTTCTGATACGGTAAAGGCTGCGTTCCAGCACCTGTTCATCGGTCATCTCGGCAAGCCAGGGGGCGGTGGAGGTGTGCCAGCAGAGGGGATGTCCCTTCACGGCTTTTCCTTCTCTTTGAAGCAGCTTGGCTGCGCGCAGGGTTTCTTCCTGCCGGGTCATATCGGGCCGGGGCTCGTAGCGGCCCAGATAAAAGGGAAGCGTGGCATAGTTGAAGGTTTGCTTCCACTCGAAAAACACCTTTTCAAGATAGGGAAGCTTTTCGGGAGGGGTGGCGGGGTCAGTCAGGGGAAGGGTGAAGAAGGCTCCTGTGCCAAAGAGAAACTCGTGGTTGGTCAGCTTCGCTTGAACCAAAGCATGCTTTACCGGAGCGCCGTTTGGGTCAATGATACGCAGTGTGACACTGCTTTTGCGGGCAGCATATGGATCCATGTTTTGTTACCGGCTTTCTTTTTTAGTCTTTCTTTATTCTACCGAAACAAACGATGAGAATCAATGGCCGATGCCGGAAAATACGATTTTTTAGCGGTTTGCTGCATTTTTGAACATTCTTGTTCAGATATGGCATGATCCCGTAAAATGCGGGGAAGAGAAAGAATCCGTTTTCTTTTATTCATAACAGATGTTTTCTTTTATTCATAACGGAGGGATTGACAAAAAGGAAAATTCAGTATATCATTTATCTGGTCAAAATTGGCCACTTTATTCCAATAATCCATGCAGAAAGAGGGTATAAATATGTCCAAGATCGATCTTACCAAGTATGGAATTTCCGGGACTACCGAAGTGGTTTACAATCCCTCCTACGAACAGCTTTTTGAAGAAGAAACCAAGCCCGGGCTGGAAGGCTATGAAGTGGGCAAGCTCACCGAGCTGGACGCTGTGAACGTGATGACCGGTATTTTCACCGGTCGTTCCCCCAAGGACAAGTTCATCGTGATGGATGAAAACAGCAAGGACACCGTGTGGTGGACCAGCGATGAATATAAGAATGATAACCATCCTGCTTCTCAGGAAGCCTGGGCTGTCTGCAAGAAGATCGCTCAGGAAGAACTGAGCAACAAGCGCCTCTTTGTGGTGGATGCGTTCTGCGGCGCCAACAAGGACACCCGCATGGCGATCCGCTTCATTATGGAAGTTGCCTGGCAGGCTCATTTCGTTGAAAACATGTTCATCAAGCCTACTGCAGAAGAACTGGAAAACTTCGAACCCGATTTTGTGGTTTACAACGCTTCCAAGGCCAAGGTGAACAACTATAAGGAGCTAGGCCTCAACAGCGAAACGGCTGCAATGTTCAACATCACCTCCCGTGAACAGGTCATCATCAACACCTGGTACGGCGGCGAAATGAAGAAGGGCATGTTCTCCATGATGAACTATTACCTGCCCCTCAAGGGGATCGCCAGCATGCATTGCTCTGCCAACACCGATATGGATGGCAAGAACACCGCGATCTTCTTCGGCCTTTCCGGCACCGGCAAGACCACCCTTTCCACCGACCCCAAGCGTCTCCTGATCGGCGATGACGAGCACGGCTGGGATGATGAAGGCGTGTTCAACTTTGAAGGCGGCTGCTACGCCAAGGTGATCAACCTGGATAAGGAAAGCGAGCCCGACATTTACAACGCCATCCGCCGCAACGCGCTTCTCGAAAATGTGACCGTTGATGAAAACGGCAAGATCGATTTCAACGACAAGTCCGTCACCGAGAACACCCGCGTTTCCTATCCCATCAATCATATTGAGAAGATCGTTCGTCCCGTGAGCGCGGCGCCTGCTGCCAAGAACGTGATCTTCCTTTCCGCCGATGCTTTCGGCGTGCTTCCTCCCGTGTCTGTGCTCACCCCGGAGCAGACCCAGTATTACTTCCTCTCCGGCTTCACCGCCAAGCTGGCGGGAACCGAGCGCGGCATCACCGAGCCCACCCCCACCTTCTCCGCCTGCTTCGGTCAGGCTTTCCTGGAACTGCATCCCACCAAGTATGCTGAGGAACTGGTAAAGAAGATGCAGGCGAGCGGCGCCAAGGCTTATCTGGTGAACACCGGCTGGAACGGAACCGGCAAGCGCATCTCCATCAAGGATACCCGCGGAATCATCGATGCCATCCTGAACGGCGACATTCTGAATGCTCCCACCAAGAAGATCCCCTACTTTGACCTGGAAGTACCCACCGCACTTCCAGGAGTGGACAGCGCCATTCTGGATCCCCGGGACACCTACAAGGATGCCTCCGAATGGGATAACAAGGCCAAGGATCTGGCAGGCCGCTTCATCAAGAACTTCGTGAAGTACGAAGGCAACGAAGCCGGTAAGGCCCTGGTGAAGGCTGGTCCGCAGCTGTAAGGCTTTCTGTGCACTGCTGTGTGAGATAACAGCTCCCCGCGGGAAAGCAAACGGTTTTCCCGCGGGGATTGACTTTTTTTCCTGTATTGATTATACTTATTCCGTTCCCGATACGGAGGTGTATCGAAGCGGTCATAACGGCCCTGACTCGAAATCAGGTACACCGGTAACGGTGCCGTGGGTTCGAATCCCACCGCCTCCGCCATAGTGGGACGCTTACTTTGATAGAAAGTGAGCGTCCTTTCTTTTTGCCCGAAAGTGCCCGAAATACGGGGCTTTCCGGGCTTTTTCTGTTGTGGAAGAGACTGAAAATCGGTGCTGTTTTGAGTGAAAATCTGTGCTGGATACCGTTTTCCCCGGCTATCTTTTAACGAT
>JAZLIA010000097.1:0-3540 GCA_045617125.1 Clostridia bacterium
ATCCTGGATATTTTTGCAGGAAGAGCAAAAACAAGAGAAGGCAAATTACAGGTGAGCCTCGCGCAGATGAAATACCGCGCATCCCGCCTGATCGGCCAGGGCCTGATCCTTTCCCGTCTGGGCGGCGGCATCGGAACGAGAGGCCCCGGCGAAAGCAAGCTGGAAATAGACCGGAGGCGTATCCGGGAACGCGGTACGGAATTGAACCGGGAGCTTGAAAAGCTGATACGGGAAAGGGATCTGAGGCGCAGAAACCGGGAACGCAGCCGAATTCCCACCGTGGCGCTGGTCGGATACACCAACGCGGGCAAATCCTCGCTGCTGAACCTGCTTTCCGGGGCAGATGTTTATGTTCAGGACCAGCTTTTTGCCACCCTGGATTCCGTGAGCCGCAGAGTGGTGCTGCCGGACGGAGGCGAATTTCTGCTCACCGACACCGTCGGCTTCATTTCCAAGCTGCCGCACGACCTGGTGGATGCCTTCCGCTCCACCCTGGAGGAAGCCACACAGGCAGACGTGCTTCTGATCGTGTGCGACCGGAGCAATCCGCACATGCACGAACAGATGAAGGTGGTGGATGAAGTGCTTTTGTCTCTTGGCGCAACAGAGCAAAAGCGCATCCATGTGATGAACAAATGTGACCTTGAGCCCGGATGCGATCCCATCCCCGGAGCGGTCTGTGTGAGTGCGAAAAGCGGAGAAGGCATCAGCGAGCTGCTTAATGAAATCGGAAAGCTGATCCGCGAAAGAGAAAAGGAATATACCGTGCTGGTCCCCTTCGACCGGTATCAGCTGCTGAATGAGCTGCACGGCATGGGAAGAGTGACTGAAGAAAAATACACCGACACGGGAACAGAAATAAAGGTGTATCTCAGCGATGAAAGCGCCGGAAGGATCCTGAACCGATACGGGAATCAGGTGTTTTCCAACCCGGAAAAACCGGCAGAAAAGCAGATAAACTGACGCGGAGAAGCAAAAATGTTTGAAAAGATCCTTGCACTGATCATGGTGTTCCTTTCCCTCGGACAAACCGCCATCACAGAATACCGCACAGCCACCAACCCCGGCGGCGAGCTTTTCCTGGTGAACCGCACCTACACACTTACCCGGGATTATGTGCCGGAGGACCTGGTGAAGCCAAACGTTCTGCACGCGGGTGAAAACATTTTGCTGAGAAAAGACGCGGCAGAAGCCCTGGAAAACATGTTTCTGGCCGCGCAGGAAGAAGCCGGGCTGCAGCTCTCCGCCCTGAGCGGCTACCGCAGTTACGGCAGTCAGGCCGCCATTCACGAAAGAAAAGTGAAGGCTGTCGGAAAAAAGGCCGCTTTGAGAGTGAGCGCCCCCGCAGGCGCAAGCGAGCACCAGCTTGGCCTGGCCATGGACCTGTGCACCGCCACAGACAGCTCGCTCACCGAACGTTTCGCCCAGACCCCAGAGGGACAATGGGTAAAAGAAAACTGCGCCCGGTTTGGATTCATCATACGCTATGAAGCTGAATGGGAAGAGATCACCGGCTATTCCTATGAACCGTGGCACGTAAGATACGTAGGCATGGAGCACGCGGAAAACATCACGCAGGCTCACGTGCCGCTGGAAGTGTATGCCCTTGCACTGAACGATGAACGCCTGAATGTGATTTGCGGAAATTGAGGAAGAAAATGAAAAAGCACTTTTGTCTTTTCCTGTTGCTGATCCTGTTGCTGAGCACGGCACAGGCAAACGCGGATGAAAACGAATTTCCGGAATGGGAGTATCCCCTTTCCCCGGAAATCATTCTGGACCGGAGAGTTTATCTTACGCTTACCAACCAGAGCAGCCTGCTGAGCGACGATTTTGTGCCGGAGGATCTGGTCGATATCAGCGTGCGCCATGTAGTGGACGGCCAGATGCGCAAGGAAGCCAGCGAAGCCCTGAGCCGGCTTTTTGACGGCGCTGAAGCGGACGGTTACAAGCTGTATGTGAAATCGAGCTACCGCAGCTACCGTACTCAGAAAACCATGTATCAGGCCCGGCTGGAAAAAATGGGCCGGGATGACGGATATGTGGCCTATCCCGGCAGCAGCGACCATCAGACCGGGCTGGGCGTGGACGTGCTCAACTATGCCTGGACCAAAAAGGACGGCATGAACGCTCAATTTGCCCTGACTGAAGAAGCCCAGTGGATGAAGGAACACTGCTTTGAATACGGCTTTGTGATCCGCTACGCGGAAGACAAGGAGGAAGCGACCGGCATCAGATTTGAACCGTGGCACTTAAGATATGTTGGAAAAGAAGCCGCCCGGTATATGACAGAAAATAACCTTTGCCTGGAAGAATTCACAAGCGAATGGCAGCAATATGTGGCGGAATGGGAACAGGCGGGCGGAAACCTGAAAATGCTGGTGCTGAACCGGAGCCTGCCCCGGGAGGTGACCGTGGTGGGCTACGGCCCGGACGGTGACAGCGACATTTCCATCTACCGCGGAGAGCAGGAATAAGATGCTTTCGCTGCGTGAAAAACTGAATAAGGCCATGCCGAACGCAAAAAAACCGGTAAAGCCCCCTCCGGAAAGCTGTTATTTAACTGAAAAACGGCTTCCGCGGGAGCTGTTCGGGCTGCCTGACACGATCAAAAAGGATGCCCTGTTCCTGCTCACCGGGGAAGAGCAGGAGGATCTTCCCCTTCAGAATATCCTTTTTCTGGACACCGAAACCACCGGCCTTTCCGGAGGGGCAGGCACCGTCGCCTTTGAGACCGGCATCGGCTATTTTGATGAAAACGATATGGTGATACGCCAGTACATCATGCGCGATTATGACGAGGAAGCGCTGATGCTCAAGCGCATCCTGGAGGATCTGAACGGGAAAACCCATCTTTGCACCTTCAACGGAAAAACCTTCGACGTGCCCCTTCTCACCTCCCGAATGATCATGAACCGTATGCGGATGCCGGAAAAGATGCAGCAGCTGGATCTGCTTCATATCAGCAGGCGGGTATGGAAGCTGAGACTTGGGAAATGCAACCTGACCCGGCTCGAAGAAACCGTGCTGGGAAGAGAACGGGAGGGAGATCTGCCCGGCAAGGACGTGCCGGAAAGATACTTTTCTTACCTGAAAACCCGGGATTTCAGCCTGCTTGAGGATGTGCTCAGCCATAACTTTCAGGATATCGCTTCTCTGGCGGACATTCTTTTCTGCCTGCTTCAGGCACACACTGAACCGGAAGGGCTGAAGGACGAAAAGGATCTTTACTCAGTGGGCAGAGTGCTGGCAAAAAGAGGCCGTCAGAGCGAAGCCAGAACCTGCTTCCGTCTGGCCGACCGGGGAGCGCTTTCCGCCCTGTCGCGCGAGCAGCTTGCCCTGAGCCTGAAAAAGGAAGGCGACTGGGAAGGCGCCGCCAGGGTGTACCGCACGATGATCCGGGACAGACAAGGCAGGGTGAAACCCTATATCGCCCTGGCAAAGCTGTGCGAGCATCAGCTGAGAGACCCAAAGGAAGCCCTGAGGGTGACGCTGGATGCCCTGCGCATCTGCGACAAGCGGGATGAGGACCTGTTGCCT
>JAZLIA010000098.1:0-9024 GCA_045617125.1 Clostridia bacterium
GCCGAGGTCGCCGACTGCATTGCCTGCAAGAGAAAGACCGATGATGGCGACGGTCGGGCCGATGACGACTGCGGGCATCAGCTTATTGATCCAGTTGACGCCGACGCATTTTACGATGATGGCAAGCACGACGTAGACAAGACCGGCAAACAGTGCGCCGAGGATCAGACCGACGTAGCCGAGCTCCGCAGACGCTGCGCCTGCAAAGGCCGCGAACATAGAGCCGAGGAATGCGAAGGAGGAGCCGAGGAATACCGGGCTGCCGAACTTGGTAAACAGAAGATAGACGAGCGTGCCGACGCCGGCGCCGAACAGAGCGGCGCTCTGGCTCATGCCGTTTCCAACGATGGAAGGAACGGCGATCGTGGCGGCGAGAATGGCCAGCAGCTGCTGAAGCGCGAATACCACGAGCTTACCGAAGGAGGGCTTGTCCTTGATCCCGTAGACGAGTTTCATGTGTGTTACCCCCATATATATGCTCGCTCTCATGAGCGGCGACGGTTCTTTCTCGCCGGTGTAAACAAAAAGCCTTGCTCCTGTACAGAGCAAGGCTTGAAAACGCATTTGCAACCGATGACCCGCGGTGCCCCGCGTGCCCGATGCTTCCGTCTCTTGCCGGTCTCTCTGTACCGCCTTAAAGAAGAACCGTGGATACTATAGCACCGTTTGACGGGTTCTGTCAAGCGGAAAGGTGTTACGTTTTGCTGAAGCTTATCATATAAATGTTATAAATCATGGTTCAGATTGGCTTTCAGCTTTTCAACATAATCTTTCTTTTCCCAGGGCAGGTCCAGATCAGGCCGGCCAAAGTGTCCGTAAGCGGCAGTCTGCCGGTAGATGGGACGGCGCAGCTGGAAGCGTTCGATGATGGCGTCGGGACGCATGTCAAAGGTTTTTTCCACCAGGGTGGCGATCTCATCATCCGGGATCACGCCGGTGCCGCGGGTATTCACCTGATAGGATACGGGATGGGCAACGCCGATCGCGTAAGCCAGCGCCACTTCACATTCCTTTGCCAGGCCTGCGGCCACCACATTCACAGCTGCGTGACGGGCCGCATAGGCAGCGCTGCGGTCCACCTTGGTGGGGTCCTTGCCGGAGAATGCGCCGCCGCCGTGAGGAGCATACCCGCCGTAGGTGTCCACGATGATCTTGCGCCCGGTGAGGCCGCTGTCGCCCGCGGGGCCGCCGATGACGAAGCGGCCGGAGGGATTGATGAGGTAGCGGGTATTTTCATCCAGCAGGGAAGCGGGGATCACAGCTTTGATTACCTTTTCGATCATGCTTTCGCGGATTTCTTCCTGACTCACCTTTTCATCATGTTGAGTGGAAATGACGATGGTGTCCACTCTCACAGGGGTGCTGCCGTCATATTCCACGGTCACCTGGGCTTTGCCGTCCGGACGCATGAAGGGACAGGTGCCGTCCTTGCGCACCTTGGCCATCTGCCTGGTCAGCCGGTGTGCGAGCGCGATGGGCATGGGCATCATTTCGGGTGTCTGGTCGCAGGCATAACCAAACATCATGCCCTGGTCACCGGCGCCGGTCTCCTTACTGTCGGTGCCGCGGATTTCCAGCGCGTCGCTAACGCCCGCGCTGATATCGGCGCTCTGCTCATGCACATCGGTGATCACGGAACAGGTGTTTCCGTCAAAACCCTTTTTGGCGCGGTCATAGCCGATATCGATCACCACCTGCCGGGCAACGGAGCTGATGTCCACATAGCCTTCGGTGGTCATTTCACCCATCACAAAGATAAGTCCGGTGGTGGTGCAGGTCTCGCAGGCCACACGGCTCATGGGATCCTGACTCAGAACAGCGTCCAGAACGGCGTCGCTGATCTGGTCGCACATTTTGTCGGGATGACCTTCGGTAACGGATTCGGAAGTGAATAGTCTGCGCATAGGGAATCTCCTTTTTTATTTAGTGCACCGAATACCGTTTCCGCGGAGAAAGAAAACCGCCTGTCTTTGCAGACAGGCGAAGAAAGGTTTTGTTTACCGCCTTATCTGTCAGTGCGTTCACACTGCCGGAATTAGCACCTTGCGTTTCCGCCGGTTGCCGGGCTTCACAGGGCCGGTCCCTCAGCCACTCTGGATAAGGTATTCAGTTCGTGACTATTATAAAGAGAGCGGGCGGATAAGTCAAGCGGATTCGTGTAATTGT
The DNA here is from genome assembly GCA_045617125.1 of Clostridia bacterium. Lineage (GTDB taxonomy): Bacteria > Bacillota > Clostridia > Christensenellales > Aristaeellaceae > ZC3RG03. The sequence continues at coordinate 2,167 of JAZLIA010000098.1, forward strand.
TTCAGCAGGGATGTATATCATGCCGTTCCTGGCATGTTCTGACAGAAATTGCTCAGGAACAGAAAAAAGAAATTTAAGTATTACATATAAGCTCCAAAATGTAATCAAAATATAAGCATAATGTGTAACTTTGGTATTGCAATTGAAAATTACATGTATATAATAATAAGTAACCGATATATGTAATATTTGTCGGTCTGATGCCTAAGTTGTAACCGGAGGGATCCCTGAATGAAAAAGATCTTAGTTATTGCCGGAGGAGTACTGCTGCTGTTTATGGTGGTGCTGTCCCTTGTGATCGCACCGGATGTGCTTTCACTGATCGTGGTGGCAGTGATGCTGGTGCTGATGGTGATCGGCACGATCGTGGGGATCCTTCCTGTGGTCTCCTACAGGATGGGTTTTTCCTATGCCCGCAGGAATATCACGCGGGTCGTGGAACTGCAGCCCAACGCACCCTGGATGTATGTGCAGCAGAACGAGGATTTCTTCCGGCAGAAGGAACTGGATCGGATGATGCAGGGCTATACGGCCCGCACCCGGAGAGAGATCCAGGACGGAGAGATCGTGAGCGATATAGACGAAGTGTACAGTGAGGAAAACCTGGCTCTGCGTTCCTGGCATGGCCTGGTCCAGATGATTCCAGGAACGCCCACAGCTATTGGATTGGCCGGAACGTTCATCGGCCTCATTTTCGGGATCAGCAGCATTGCCTTCAGCTCGGTCGATTCCACAATCGCCAGCATAGAAGTGTTGCTGGGGGGCATACGCACGGCTTTCTACACTTCCATTATCGGCATTCTGTTTTCCATCGCTTTCAATATGACCTTTCGCCTCACCTGGCAGGGCATGCTGAGAGAAATGGGACTGTTTACCGAGGAATTTCACCTTTATATTCTGCCCTCCTCTGAGGAACAGACCCGTCAGAAGCAGAACCAGGATATCAAACGGGTGCTGATGCTGTTGGAACGCCTGCCTGAAGTACCCGGCTTCCAGATCTCCGCTTCCAGCATCAAGGAGCTTTCTCAGGATATCCAGAACGAACAGCAATTGCTGACCGATATACAGGAGGGCCTCAAAAACGGAGAATTCATCTTCTATGTACAGCCCCGGTGCGATCTGCAGGATCCCAGAAAGCTGGTAGGCGGCGAAGCCCTGATGCGCTGGAATCATAAGAGTATGGGCATGGTGTCGCCGCTGGCCTTCCTGCCTGTGATGGAGAAGAACGGGTTCATTGCCAAGATCGACCGGAACATTTGGGAAGCGGTATGTAAGGAGATCCGCAAGTGGCTGGATGAAGATAAAAACCCGCCGCCCATGTCGATCAACATTTCCAAGACGGATGTGCTCACAATGGATGTGGTGTCCATTTTCAGCGATCTTGTGCGGAAATACAGGATCCCGCCCAAATATCTTGAACTGGAGATCTCAAGCAATGCTTATCTGCAGTGCGGAGAAACCATGAGAGGGTTGGAAAACGAACTGAGGCAAAACGGTTTCCGCGTGGTGGTGGATGGTTTCACCGGCGATTTTGCCGCGATGAACCTGCTCAAGAACGCAGAGGTGGATGCGATCAAGCTGGACCTGAGGTGCATCAAATATGAGGAAGGCACCCGCAGAGAGACGCTCTCCTCGATCTATGACCAGGCGACTGCGCTGAAGATCCCGCTTACGGTGGAAGGGATCGAAAACGCGGAGGAAATGAACATTCTGCGCCGCTGCGGGTTCAGGGAAGGACAGGGTTACCATCTGTACAGGCCCATGCCCATGGAGGAATACAGAAAACTGGTTGAGGAGACACAGAGATGAGGCTTTTCAGGAAAAAAGTGCGGGATGAGGGGCCCAATTACTGGCAGAGCATCTCCGATGTGATGGTGGCCCTGCTTTTGATCGTGCTCTTGATCATGATGCTGTTCATCCTCTATATGACCCGGGTGCCGGATCCTGATCTGGTGGAGGAACCTCATACTTCGGATGATGATGACGGATGGGGAGAAGGCGACCGGGACTGGGAAGATCTTTATCACGGGCTTTACTGGGATGATCACGGCGGCTGGAGCGACCACACAGGCCGTGGAGACGGAAGCGGGGATGGCCGTGGAGACGGCGGCGGAGATGAACCGGGAGAGTATGAATATGAGCTTCCGGGTGTGGGCGATTTTGAAGGGGATCAGAAGGCGGCTGTGTTTGTTACGGTGCGGGACGGTGAAACCGGCCACAACATCCGCGAAGCCGGCATCAACTTTGAACTGTTTAATAACCGCCGGGGAAAAACCGCGCTTTATGATTATTACCCTCAGAAGATGAAGAATGAATCCTACAACACTACGGCTGCCGGCAGCTTCTATTTGCCGGAAAAGATCGGACTAGGCAGCTGGTGGCTGCGTCAGGTCAGCGTTCCCTACGGCTACGATCTGTCTGAGGATGTGCATTTTGTGTTAGAGGAAAGTCACGATTGGAGCGATCCCTATGCGGTCACGGTGGATCTGTTCCCCTGCAGGAATGTGATCCGTCTCAGCACGGTGGATGCAGCTTCGGGGGAGGGCGTTCCGGGGGCGGAATATGACATCTATGCCGCCGCGGATATCATTACGGCCGACGGCACACTGCGCTATTCTCTGGGCCAGGTGGTGGATCACGTGGTTTGCGGTCAGGATGGCCGTGGGCAGAGTGTTGAACTGTATCTGGGCCAGTATGAGGTGAGAGAAACGAGGCCTCCCCAGTTTTATGCGGTGAATGAGCTTCCTCTCAATGTGTTTGTGGACAGGAAGGTCGCTGCCAAGAACGAACCGGTGTATGAGATACGGCAGGAGCGCACCTGCTTTGTGCTTTCGGTGTGGGATGAACTGTATGCTGAAAGGGCGGTCCCGAATGCTTCCTTTGCGCTTTCCTGGGACGCGGAAGAAACGCTGGAAGTGAAAGCGGATCCCCACGGCATTCTGGAACTGAAGGAACTGAAAAAGGATACGGCATACACGCTCACGCAGACTGCCTCTGCACCGGATTACCGGCTTCCGGAAAACAGCATCCTTTTTAAGGTGAGTTCGGAGGGCCATATCGACGGCAGCGCCCGGAAGGAAATGAGGATCACCAACCGGATGATCCGGGTGTCTGTAGGCATTAGGGATGCGCTGCTCGGAAGCGAGGTATCCGATCTGAGCCTGGCGCTGTATGACGATAAAGGAGAACTGAAGCATCTGTGGTTCAGCTCAGCATTGTCTGAGGAGCTTCACGGGCTGGAACCCGGAAAATACACCCTGAAGGCTGCCGGAAAGGATACGGACGTTACGGTGGAGGATACGGCGAAGGTGCAGTATATCCAGCGCAGTGTGTGGAGCATGGCCGGGATATTGCTTGTTTCAGGCGCGGCGCTGCTGCTTGCGTTTGGCGCTGTACTTGCGGTGAACAAGCTCAGAAAACGAGGGAAGAAGGAGAAACGGAATGAATAACGGGCAGGAGGAGACCATCCGCATCTCGGATATTCTGCATGTGATTTTCAAACGCAGGATGCTGATTCTCACTTTGGCGGTGTGCGGGCTGGTGGTAGGCATCGCGCTGTCGGTGGTGAGCTATATGCGGGGCGAAATGAGCCGCACCTATGCGATCACCTCGGCTATCGCGGTCACTTCGCAGACGCAGGACGGCCTCTACTCGGCCCGGTCCCGCACTCCCACTTCCACGGATATCACGCTTGCGGAAAACATGACCGAATCCGTCATCTACATGATGAAGAGCGATAAAACGCTGAATGCCGCCATCCACCGCCTCAGCCTGGTGGGCATCAGCATCAAGGATATCTACCGGAACCTCACAGTAAACAAGGTGGGGGATACGCAGATTATTGAAATGACCCTTTACTGGCGCGACGCCGGGGAAGGAGTCGAGATCTTGAACGCGATCAACACGGTGGCTCCTCTGGTGCTGGCGGAGGTGCTGCAGATCGGTAATGTTTCCGTGGTGAACGACCCTCAGTCCCAGTACCGTATCGGCGGCAGCGTGAATGCCAAGCTTTGGGTGCTGATGGTGTTTCTGGGCATGGCATTGGGAATGGGGCTGTGTGTGCTGGAAATGTTCCTTCGCCCGCGTTTGATCGAACCCACGGATATGACGGAGGTGTTCGGTCTGCGTCTGATCGGGAAGGTCCCGCAGGACAGGGAATTCTTTAACGGCATTCCCACCCTGCTGAACACCGGCAGTCATTCCGTGATGGATGAGAATTTCATGAGTATGGCCAGGATCCTGGAAAATGAGGTGATGACGGATAAGCCCTGCATCATCCATTTTACCGCGGCGACTCCCCGGGAAGGCACCAGCGAGATGCTGATCAACCTGGGCGCCCAGCTGGCGGAAATGGAAAGGAAGGTGCTGCTGGTGGATCTCAACAGCAAAAATCCTGCCCTGGGAACGCTGGTTCAGGACCGTCTGGATTACTATCATTCCCTGAACGCGCTGTATTACGGTGATTCCCGCCGGGGAGATGTGATCCATTCTCTCAATCACCGGCTGGATCTGCTTCCGACGGTGCCGAATGCGGAGCACGGACTTCCCCTCAATGAAGAGCTGCAGCGCATTCTGCGGGAGATTTCTGAGGATTATGATTATGTTTTGACCGATCTGGCCCCGGTCAGCGTTTCCTCTGATGTGCTGGGCATGAAGAGCCTGAGCGAGCAGGTGCTCTTTGTGGCCCGCTGTGACGGAGCAAAAATGAATGAAATGAAGGAAGCCCTGAACCGTCTGGACCGTTCCGGCATGAAGGTGGTGGGCTGCGTGGCCAATGCGGTGCCGGGACATCATAAAAAGGAAGAACAGAAGGAAAGGGACCGCCGGGAAAACGGGCATGGCGTGATCCGTTTTCGCATGGGACAGCATCCGCAAAACAAGGAAAACCGGGTGCGCAGCAACGCGGGACTGGAGCAGGAAGGCGTGATCGATGAATCTCTGATGCGGAGCTTCGAGGAATACCGCGCAGAAGACACAAAAAAGACGGGAAAAGCTTCGGATACATCCGGGAAAGAAAAGTAAACCGAAGCAGCGGACAAAAGCTGCTTCGGGCATATTGTTGCAACTTTATTCTATTCCATCAAAGAAGGAGAGCCGGACGCGTCATAGGTCACCTCACCGGTGTACACGTGCTGCCCGTTTTCATGGGCCTTGATGCGCCGGGGCCTTCCGGTAAGGTCGTACTCCGTTTCCGTGATCCTGTTCAGCAGATGATCCCGCATCCATGCGCGCTGCCGCAGCCAAACTGCCAATTGCCCTGCTCTTCATTAAAGTTGATCGTTCCGCCGGTTTTCCATGTGCCGCTGTAGAACATCACCTTGATACGGCAGCACACATAATCTTCACTTTCCAGTTCTTTGGCATAGGCTTTGGCCCAACCGCCAAAGGTGAAGCGGTCCCCGGTGCTGCCGTAGGCACGGAATTCCTGATAGAAAGCGATGGTCCTGCTAGGCTGACCGTACAGCTTGACTACCCTGCCGGTCATATGCTCCGGCGCTTCCGCCTGGGACAGGCTGTCGATTCCCACATAGCTGGCGGATACGCTGCTTTCCTTGCTCCAGCTGTCCGGCAGGGTGCCGGTGCCGCGGGCAAAATCGCCGTTATGCAGCATGTTGTAATGATCGCAGGTAAGCCCCGTTTCCAACTGAACACAGTCAAACCATGCACTGCCTGCCGTTTCTCGAACGCAAAGGGTGCAGGTGACGGTCTGGTCGGTGGGAATCGTGAACGAACCCGCCTGCCGGGCAAACTGCACATCCGTTGTGATGAGAGCAGGGTCGCTTTCCACGGTGACTGTGTTTTGTTCATCCAGATAAGTTACCTTCAGCAGGGCTTCGGGCCCTTTGGAACACACGAACGCGCTTAATGTATATTCCCCGGCAGAAAGAGCCGATGTTTGATACACATACGTTTCCCTGTTGGCGGAAATGGTGATCTTCTGAGATACAAGGCCAAACTGATAATTGGCCTGATCCCGTGTGAACGTGCCGGTCCCGCCCTGGACCCAGTTGCTGCTGCCATCCTCAAAAGAGCTGTCCTTCAGCAGATTGGTGACCACCTTTTCCATTTTGGATACACAGGTGGCGTGGTTGGGCGTGTTCTCCTCATCATAGGCCGCGTATTTGGCAAAGCCCAGTTCATCATTTATGCTTACGGTATTGCCGCGGTCATTAAAATGATACCGCACCGTCTTGCCACTGTAGGCATCTGTTACGGAGGTGATATGGTTTTCATAGGTATAAGAGGTATGTCGCCATACAGCAAGCCGCTGTCATCCGTGTCGTTGTTTTCATCAGCGGGAGCGGAAACATCCGCCTGGGTCACGGCGTGAGGCAGGCAGGTTAATAACGTTGATTCGATTGTGCCTTTTTATTCCCTCCCTGTATGATCAGATTTACATTTTGAATGTGAGTATAAATTTAATTTCCCCCATCGATGATTGTATTGCAATAGTCGCGGAGTAGCTCATAGAATATTTTCAGCGCGTTTTCCTCACTGTTCGCCCTTTCTGTAATCAGGCGATCCCAGCCTTTCACTGTTTTTCCGGAGACTCCGAATCGTTCTTCCGTATATGCCTGAAAACCTGGATATATTGGGTCGTTTGTTGTTTTATTAACAAATCTCAAAGCTTCTTGAAATCCATATATGGCATTTTTTAAATCATGTAAGGAAATTGAGCCTATTATAAATACAACTTTACCCTCGATTGAGAATAGCCATTTAAATCTCCATGCCGGTGCGGCACCGGCACAAATAGGAATGAAAACGGGAGCCGCAAAATTACCCGCTTTCTGGTAAAATTGGCTTGAGGGAGGCACACTACAAAGCACGGGGAGGTGAGTTGCACGCAACTCATCA
>JAZLIA010000099.1:0-17542 GCA_045617125.1 Clostridia bacterium
CGGCCGCTGCAAGTATGTGTGGTTCAGCTATCTGTTCGCCGGCGGCGAGTATGAGCTGAACTTTGACGCCCGTGAGTGGTGGGACGCTGTGATGCACCCCATCGACAATTCCGCCAACTGGTCTTCTGACCTGGACAAGGATCTGTACAACTATGCATACGGCATCATCAGCTCCTTCACCAATGACGAGATCGTGACCATGCCCATGTATTACACTCAGACCTCCCTGCCCGCTGAAGCCAGCGACATCCGCACCAAGCTTGCCGACATCACCAACCAGTATCTCACCCAGATGATCGGCGGCCAGCTGGATATCGACACTGCCTGGGCTGACTACGCCGCCGCTTATGAAGCTGCCGGTGCCGCCGCCCTGGAAGAAATGATCAATGACGCCGTGGCTGCTGCCCGCGACGCCCGTTAATTCACGAATTTCCTGTGGCGCGTCCTTCGGGACGCGTCGCCTTATGTCCCATCCGGCGGCATGACGCAGGACGCGGCACTGAAATCTGATAATATTAAACAGGAGGAATTTTCTCTATGCCTGCAGTAGAAAAGCTCTCTGATCCTTCCGGTCGCGGAAAAGTTGACGGTTACAAGGTGATCTTCCCCCAGATGCAGCACCCCTACACCGAAGCCGAGATCCAGGCTGTGGTAAGCGTGATGCGCAATGCCGAGGGACAAACTCAGGGCAAGTATCTTGAACAGTTTGAGAAAGATTTCGCCGCTTTTGTGGGGGCCAAGTATGCTTTCGGCGTGAACAACTGTACCAACGCCCTGAAGCTGGCCGCGATCTTCTGCCATATCCATCCCGGTGACGAAGTCATCATTCCCGCCTACACCTATTGTGCATCCGCGATCCCGTTCGGCGATCTGGGCGCAAAGATCGTGTGGGCCGATATCAACAAGGATACCTGGACCATCGATCCTGATGATTTTGAACGCAAGATCACAGAAAAAACCAAGGCTGTGGTGGCCGTGCATCTGCTGGGCATCCCCTGCGACATGAAGCGCATCGTTGAGATCGCCCGCCGTCACGGCGTGAAGGTCGTGGAAGACTGCGCCCAGGCATTGGATTGCCGCATTGACGGCCAGCACGTCGGCACCTTCGGCGACTTCGGCTGCTTCTCCTTCCATGCCGCGAAGACCATGACCACCCTGGGTGAAGGCGGCATGTTTGTTTGTGCCGATGACGAGATCGCGCATCAGGTGCCCGGCATCCGCCACAATGGCCTGTGTGCCTTCCAAGGGCCCCGCGACCGTTTCTGGGTGCCCGCAATGAGCAACGTGGATGAGTTCCTCGAGGATCGCTGGCCGCAGAATTTCTGTCTGGGTGAAGCTCAGTGCGCGCTGGGCTCTGAACAGTTAAAGAGCGTGATCGCCAATAACGAGACCCTGATCAAACAGGATCAGAAGATCCGCGAATGGCTGAAGGATGTTCCCGAGATCTCCTTCCCCGCCATCGTGGAAGGCGGAAGGTACGTGGTGCATCAGTACATCATGCACTATGACGGCAGCAAATACGGCAAAACCAGGGATGACCTTCTGGACCTGATGACGCAGAAATACGGCGTTCGCTGCATCGTGCAGTATTACCCGCTGTATCGTTATCCCCTGTTCCGCAAAAAGGGCTTCGGCGCTTTCGACTGCCCGGTGCTCGAAGGATGGTGGGATAACAGCTTCTCCTTCCCCTGGTGGTGCGGAATTGATGATGAAAGCATGCGTATCATGTGTGAAGGCCTGATCGATGCTGTAAAGGAACTGCGCGGCTGAAATAAGCCAATGATCGGGCGGGGTCAGGCCGGTTCATCCGGTGCATGTACCCCGCCCCTTTTCCGATAAACGGAGAACATACGAAAAGAGGCTGCATTTATGGATAAAACTCCTTTTCTTGGGGTGATCGCGCCCATCGTGAACCCCTGCTTTGAGGATGACACGCTGGATGAAAAGGCCATGAAGGATAATTTTTACCGGCTCCTGGATACCGGCATCAAAGGCATGTATATTAACGGCGGCACGGGCGACGCCCAGAACCTTACCCAGGAAGAAAGGCTGAAGATCGCGGCATTCATGATCCCTGAATTGAAAAAGTGCGGCAAGACCGCGATCGTTCATGTGGGACAGACGACCCAGCGGGAAGCCCTGGAACTGACACGGCAGGCAAAGGAGCTGGGAGCTGATGCCGTTGCCAGCATTCCTCCCCGCAAGCCCTGGCAGCAGATCGTGCAGTATTACCGTGCCCTAGCCGGGGAAGGCCTTCCGGTGATCGTTTATTATATTCCTGCGATGACCGGCATCACCGCCGGAGTAAATGAGCTGAGGCTGCTGATGGATATTCCCGGTGTGATCGGCATCAAAATGACGGATTTCAATGTGTTCCTCCTTCACTGCCTGCGTTTGGAATACCCGGACCGGATCATCTATTCCGGCTGCGATGAAATGCTGGTTCCAGGCATCCTCTACGGAGCCGACGGCTGCATCGGCACCTGGATGAACCTGATCCCCGATGTTTATGTACACATCACCGAAGCCGTCATGAACGGAAAGGCGGACAGCATCCGTCCTCTCATGGAAGCCCACACGCAGTTTCTTGCTTTGGCCGGTGAATACGGCGCGATCGATACCTTTGAGGAGATCATGAAAACGCTGGGCTATGCTGAACGCTGCTTCCGTCACCCCTCCTCCTGGGATCCGGGAAAGGTGGATCCCGACACCCTTCAAAAGCTGTTGGAGCTGATCCAAAAAATGCAGGCGCTGCTTGCCTGATCGGGGGGGGGGAAACAAGCATGTCAAAAATGAATCTTTTGCCCGGAACCGGGATCCGGGTAAGTCCCATCTGTCTCGGAACCATGACCTTCGGCAGCCCGCTTGAAGAAAAAGAAGCCGTGAGGCTGCTCAATTATGCTTATGACACCTACGGCCTCAACTTTATCGACACCGCCAACATGTATGAAGGCTATAACCGGTATGCCGGCAGTCCTGGCGGCGTGGCGGAAGAGATCGTCGGAAAAGCCGTTTCCTCCCGCCGCGATCAGTTTGTGATCGCGACCAAGGTAGGCATGAAGGTAGGCGTCGCACCGGAGGATGAAAATACCTCTCCCGATGCCATCCGCGTGCAGCTCCGCCGCAGTCTCAAGCGTCTCGGTACCGACTATGTGGATCTTTACTATCTTCACCGCTTTGATCCAGAAACAGCCCCCGAAGAGATCGTGAGGGCGATCGGAGCTGAAATAAAAGCCGGTCTCATCCGGGCATGGGGCTTCAGCAATTACACCTATGAACAGGCTGAAGCGCTTTGGAACGCCGCGAAAAACGAGAATATCCCTCTTCCCTCCGTATGTCAGCCAGCCTACAGCCTTTTAAATGCCGTGAACGCGGAAAAGCTGATCCCGCTGTGCGTGAAAAACGGCATTGGCATCATCCCTTACCAGCTGCTGCAGGGCGGCCTTCTCACCGGAAAATACCGCCGGAACGAAAAAGCCCCGGAAGGCAGCCGGATGGCGGAAAAGCCGGAATGGATGAAGCCTTTGACAGAAGAAAGCTGGAACATCATTGAAAACACGGTAAGCAATGCCGCACAGGAAGGGCTCACCCCGGTGCAGTATGTGCTGAAAGATGCGCTGCGTATGGAAGGCACCGTCAGTGCGCTGCTTGGCTTCAAACGTCAGGAACAGATCGACGAAGCGGCCCGGATCCTGTAAAAACAGAAAGGCGATATTCATGAATTACGGAGTTACGGTCACCTACGGCCTCACACCCTGGCAGATCCTTCAGCAAAGAAAGGATCACACCGCAAGAATCACCATTGGCGGAGAATATCATCTGGTGCATCTTTCTCAGGAACTTCCCATTCAGTTTGAAAATGTGGAACACCGCAAAACCACCGTAAAGGCCCGCATCGCACTGGAAAGCACAGGCGAATCCGTCATTCCCTGGCAGGAATGCCGCATCGTGGATGACTCGCACTGGGAAATAACCTTTGAAAGGATCCCGGCAGGCGGGCTTTACCGGCTGGAGACCTATATGGATTATGAGGGCTGGGACGGCCTCTCCTGCACAAGGGGAGACATGATCCACCATTTCGGCGTGGGAGATGTTTTCGTCATTGCTGGCCAAAGCAACGCTGCCGGCCGAGCCAAAAACACGGTGGCGGATGACCCGGAACTGGGCGTGCATGTGTTAAGAAGCAGCGCAGTATGGGACCTGGCCACCCATCCCCTTGGCGAAACCACGGGAGCCGTTCACGTGGGACATTATGAAAATCACAATCCCGGCCACAGCCCCTGGCTGCATTTTGCAAAGCGTCTCAAACGGGAACTGGGCTATCCTATCGGTCTGGTCCCCTGTGCCTATGGCGGCGCTCCCCTTCGCTGGTGGAACCCGGAAGAGAATGGTGCGCTTTTTAAAAACATGCTGGACATGCTGGGGGATTATGATCTCCATCCCAAGGCGGTGCTGTGGTATCAGGGAGAAGCGGAAGGCTATGAAGACAGCGCGGAAACGTATCTGTCCCGCTTTGAATGCTTCGTGAACGCCACCCGCAAAGCCCTGGATCAGCCCGATCTTCCTTTTGTGACCGTGCAGCTCAACCGCTGCATGGAAAAATCAGATCTGCATCTGGATCGCCAGTGGGGCATCGTTCGGGAAGCCCAGCGCCAGGCTGCCTACCGGATCCCGAATGTAACGGTCGTCCCCTCCACCGATCTTGCGATGTACGATTTTATCCATGTCGCCGCCCAAGGAAACCTGGTTCTGGGTGAAAGATGCGCCAGATCTCTGCTCAGAGCCTGCTACGGGAAGGATTATGATGATCTGGCGCCCGAACCGGAGGAAGCGATTCTTATCCGGCCGGATACCATTCATCTTCGTTTTTCCCGCATCCGCAACTGGCTGAATCCCTTTGATGTGAAGGGACCGGATCTGCCTATTGAGGCAGAGGATGATGAAGGGATCATTTCTCCCGTATCCTACGAAACGGGGAATGACAGCCTCACCATCACCTTTGCCCGTCCTCTCGGAAAAAACGCTCGCCTTCACGGCATGTGGCGCACCTATCCCGGCATCGGTATCCCCTGTGACTGCATGCGGCTGCCGGTCATGTCATTCTACGGTTTTCCCATCACATTGAAAGGTTCCAAAGCGCCATGACAGGGAGTTCCTATCGTTATATTTTCCGCTTCTGCTGTGATCCCGGCTTCAATGACCGTGAGGAAACGGAATCGCTTCTGCGCTTTGCAGAACAGTCCCAGGTGGATGATGTGGCCGTATTCGCCAATGTGGAAGAATTGAACACCGGCCACATGACCTATACAGAGCAGGAAGTCTACCTTTCCCTCATGCGTTCGCTTTCCAAGGTGCTGAAAGAAAAGGGCATCACCCTGTCGGTAAACCAGTGGCATTCTGTCATGCACGCCGATCTGGGAAAGGAGCTTCCCCCATCCCAGCCCTTTCGCAGAATGGTGGACCCCTATGGCCATGAAGCAAAGCTGTGCGTGTGTCCTCTGTGCGAAAAATGGCAGGAATATATGGCCGGTATCTATGCCCGTTATGCAGCTCTGGATGCTTCCATCCTGTGGGTGGAGGATGATTTTCGCCTTCACAATCATGATCCCCTGGTGTGGGGCGGATGTTTCTGCGACGAACACATGAAGCTTTACAGCCATCAGGCAGGAAAAGAACTCACAAGAGACGAATTTTTGAAGGGTATCCTTCAGCCGGGCGAACCGCACCCCTACCGGAAGATCTGGCTGGATGTGAGCCGGGACACGCTTTTGTCTGCTGCCCGGGCCATCAGCAGTGCAGTCCGGAACATCAACCCAACCGTTAAGATCGGGTTGATGAGCTCAGTACCCTTCGTGCATGCTGCTGAGGGACGGGATTGGAAAAAGCTTCTCCTGACCCTTGCAAACGGCTGCACTCCGGTGAGCCGCATCCATTTGCCCGCCTATCAGGAGCAGGTGCCCTTCCGTTACATGCAGCAGTTCAACATGGTATCCATGCAGTGCGCAGCCATGCTGCCCCGTCCATGTGAGATCTATCCGGAATTGGAAAACTATCCTTATTCACTGTTTTCCAAATCCCGCCGTTTCACTCGGTTCCAGCTTCTTTCCTCACTCCCGCTTGACCTGAGCGGCATGACCATCGACCTGTTTGACCTGAACGGAAACGGGATCGTGCCGCAGGAGGGCTGGCAGCACATGCTCAAAGAGGTAAAGCCCTTCCTTTGCCGGATGCAGGATAAAAAGGTATTTTCGCAAAAAAAAGCCGGAGTGCGGGTACTGTACCGCGAAGCCTCCTCCTGTTTTCTCCACACAGAGAACGGAACGAAAATGGAGGAATTGTATCCCCAGGAGGTTTTCTGGGCCGGTCTTCTCGGAGACGATGGCATCCCCTTCTTCTACAGCGATCAGATCGATGTATCCGGGGAGATCATCGCGGTATCCGGTCAGGCGCTTCGTTCCTTCAGTGAGGATCAGATCAGAAACCTGTTTAAAAACAACACAGTCCTGCTGAATGGTGATGCCGCCTCTGTGCTGTGCGGCATGGGACTTGGAGCCCTGGCCTGCATTAAGCATGCACGCCTCATGCCCCAGAACGGCGGAGAGCACACCTATGAGCAGACCAGCATGGAAAACCTGTTTGAAAACAAACGGTTCGTGCGCGCCTCCACGGTGATCTCCTGCAGTGACGTGTGGGATATTACTCCCCTTGAGGGCACTCAGGTCACGGAGCTTTCCGCCTTTTACGATTCCTTCCGCCGCCGCACTGCCAGCGCAGAGGTCATTCTGAACGGGAGGGTGATCCTGTTCCCCTTCGGTCACTTTGAAGCACCGAACGAGATCCCTCCCATGCTGCTGAATCAGGTGCGCCGCCTTATTCTGCAGAATATGCTCTTGCGCTGCGGCCTGAACGTGCCCGTCGTGGCCACGCTTCCCCATCTCATTCCCTACTGTTACAGGCAGGATCACGTTTTTTCCCTTTATCTTGTCAACGCCGCGTCGGATGAAACCGGGGTCATCACCCTTCTTTGCCCCTTCCGTCCGGAAAAGGCAACGGTTTCCGCATCCGACGAAGAAGGCGAACGCATCGTTCCCTTTAGCTATGAAGGGCAGCTCCTGACGCTGAATATGTCTCTCGCGCCCATGGAGACCGCCCTGATCGAACTTACGTAAACAGGAGATATCCGATATGAAGGCTGAGATCATCGACAGAAAATGGGTCGTGGAATGGTTTGACGAACGGCAATGCTATCATATGCCCAGTCTCACCCTGGCCCCGAACGGAAACCTGATCGCCGTGTGGAACGGCGGCTTTCTCCAATGGAACGGAGATCCCATGGGCCGGGACGCAAAGGATTGGGTGTCGGTGCTGCGTCCCGGAGAGGACAAGTGGTCCGAGCCCGATGCGGTGGGCTGCGATATACGCTTTTGCTGCCATGACCCGGTGTTTATCAAAAACAAAAAAGGTGAGATCATTCTGCTTTTTGCCAAATTCCTGGATACCGAAGTAAATTTCACCACCTGGTGCAACGGCCGGGATGAACTCTGGATGCGCAAAACGACGGACGGAGGCGAGACCTGGCTCCCCGCCCGTCCCGCAGGCATCCAGAGCGGACATGCTTCCAACGACAGCGTGCTCCTTCCGGACGGCACCATCGTGCTGGCTTCCACCAGCAGCGAGCTCAAGGATAAATACTTCGGAGCTGTGCGCGTCTACCTTTCCCATGATGACGGCGAAACCTGGGAAAAAGGCCCCATTCTCACCGCTGATGACGGCAATCTGATCCGCGAACCGGCCCTCTGCCTGCGTCCGGACGGGACTCTCCGGATGTTTACCCGCACCTGCCCCGGAACTACCGGATGGGGAGACGGGATCCGCTCCCTGGTTTCCTACACGGCTGAAAGCCGGGACGGCGGAAAAAGCTGGACAAAGCCTGTTCCGACCAGCATCGTAAACAACGAATCCAAGATCGACGTGATCAGCTGGGATCAGGATACGATCCTCATGGCCTACAATAACACGCCCTTTGCAGACTGGCACGAACGCAGCCCCTTGTCGCTGGCCTGCTCCACCGATGAAGGCATGACCTGGCAGCATCTGATCGACCTGGCTCCCGCTCCCGGCAACAAATGCCAGCCCGCAATGTGCCGGGACAGGGAAGGAAAGCTTCACGTGATCTATATGCACCGGCATACCGCCATTGAACACGTGATCCTGAAAATAACAAAATAACCTTTACGCGGAGGAAACCATCATGATTGTCACACTCAAAAAGATCCTGGAGCTTGCCGAAGAAAAAAAGATCGCCGTGGGAGCATTCAATGCCTGCAATTTTGCCTCTCTGCGGGCAGTGATCGCAGCCGCCGAGGAAAGCGGAGAACCGTTGATATTGCAGTATGCCCAGTGTCACGAGTGTTATAACAGTCTGGAGGATCTGGGCCCCCTTATGATCAAATATGCCGCCAGAGCCTCCGTTCCGGTATGCGTCCATCTGGATCACGGTGAAAACCTCGATTATCTGAAAAAAGCCCTGGAACTGGGCTTCACCGGCATCATGTTTGACGGTTCCACCCTTCCCTATGAACAGAACCTGGAGCTTTCCGCCGAGACAGTCAGGATGGCCCGGGAATTTGGAGCCTCCGTGGAAGCCGAGCTGGGCTGCATGGGCCGGAGAGAAGAAGGAAAAGGCGTGGCAACCGGTGCGGATGATGAAACCAAGATCTACACCGATCCTGCCCTGGCCGGTGAATTCGTACGGGATACCGGCATTGACGCTCTCGCCTGTTCCTTCGGCACCACTCACGGCATCTATCTGAAAAAGCCCCGGCTGGATTTTGATATCGTCAGCCGGGTACGGGAAAACATCGGAAAAAAACCCATCGTGATGCACGGTGGCAGCGGCGTATCTCCTGAGGATTTCCGCAGGGCGATCCATGCCGGTGTGCGCAAGATCAACTATTTCACCTACATGGACAAAGCCGGCGGACAAGCCATTTGGGATGCCCTGAAGGAAGGCGCTCTCGCCCATCCCTTTTTCGCAGATATGACCAACCTTGCAATGAACGCCATGAAGGAAAACGTAAAAAGCGCGATCCGGGTGTTCAGCGGGAAAGAACCGGTATAAAAAAGGAGCTGTGCAGCAGCCCCTCATTCCCATATGGCAGTTTCATCAGTCGCATCTTCCCCCCACCTGCTGGCCCATGCTTCAACAAAGCAGGCGGTATACAGAAGATGCTTTTCTTTACGCAGCCTTGAATAATACGGAAGATCCCCCCAGAGAACTAAGATGATACCTGGTGTGCGGATGCTTCCTGTTTACTGTGAAGAAACCAAGCCCGATCAGGGTCTGCGGCAAAGCCCAGGTGCACTGAACCAGAGTAAAAAGAACGCGTTTCACACCGGAATATCTCTTCATGTTTACTGAATGTCTTTCTTACATTGTCATACCTGCATATTCCACAGGCGTTCCTCTTTACCTGTTCAGATAGACCAGTTCCCCATTTTCGGTATCCAGCCGGGCACGGCAGCCCAGATGCATCACGGCATGGTTTTTTCCATGGCCAAAATCACGGCAGCAGGCAAGAGGGATCTGATAGCGGTCCGCCAGCACCTTCAGGCGAAAAAGCAGCGATTCATTTTCCGTTTCCGAATACTCGCCAAACAGGATGCCCCGGGTGCAGCGCATAAGCGGGCTGTGTTCCAGACGGGCCAGCTCGTCGCTGACATGCTCCGGCTTGAAAAAGCTGCTGTGTTCTTCCAGAAACAGGATGTATTCCTCCCCCGGCTTTGGCAAAACCCACTCGCTGTTTACAAGGTATGTAAAGTTATCCAAATATCCGCCCAGAGTGATCCCTTCCGCGATCCCGGCCCGCACCGTGTGCCAGGGACCGCTTTTTTGATGCCTGTCACATCCGCTTCCCGTCATGTGATCCATGAAGCTGCGGATATTGTAGACTTGATCTTTCGTAAGGATATTGGGATACTGACCGTAAAACACCGGAATATCGCATAAGCAGCATATCGGGTCCAGAATGCTCGTTCCGTCGCTGTGACTCAGCCAGATCTTGGGATGCTTCCGTATCAGTTCCATGTCAAGAAGGGGCAGCACATCATCCGCTCCTTCTCCGCCTCCAAACCAGATCATGCGCACCTCATCATTTCTGACCAAGGCATGCAGATCCTCCGCCCGTTCCTCGGCTGACGCGGCAAAGCCCCAGGAAGAAGCATAGAAATTGGGGCCGGTACACACGCGATAGCCCATATTCTCCAGTTCCCGGAACACCCCGTCATAGTTGCCAACATGCACAAGGGAGCTGGGAGAAGCGATCCCGATCAGATCCCCTTTCATCAGCATAGAAGAAAACATGCTCTTTTCCTCCCTCTCACACATAGAAATCGCCTCCCGGCATTGCCTTCACCGCGGTGATCACAGGCCCGCAGTGCACACTTTTCGCCCGGCTGATCCGCCCGTCATCCATCCGGATAAGAGCACCGCATTCCAGCAGCTTCTCACACAGCTTTTCGCTGATCCTTTCCGGGTTTTCAGCATTCTCAAGGATCTCCACGCAGGCTCCCGGAAACTGTTCCAGCAAACTTGGAGAAAGGTAAAGACAATTCTCCGCATAATAGGCATCATAGGGATAGGGACAGTTCCGGCGGGGAGTCATTGCCAGCTCCACCCGTTCCGGCCCCCGGCAGGAGGAAAAGCTTTCGTTTCCATCAAACGCCACGCTCACATGATAAGCCAGATGGATATCCGGCCTGTGATCAAAGGAAGTCAGTTTGATCCCGGCGCAGCCATTTTCATCCGTCACGCAGACATATTCATACTCGGGCACTTCAGGAGGAGCAATATTCGGCGTTCCGTCATCATTCCAGTAGGAGGACGCCCGAAAGATCACCTTCTGCCCGGAAAGCGGCTTTCCCCGCCCGGTCAGTACCGTGCGGAAAGCATTGATATATCCGCTTCGATCCTCCGACAAACAGCGTTCCAGCGTCAGATGCGCGCTCACCGGGATGCGGTTTGCTGTTCCCGGCCGCAAACGAATGCCAACGATCTTCATTTTCTGCTCTCCGAAAGCATTATCCCCCCCAATATGACCATAAATGAAAAAGTTATTGCCCCTGCACGTCATCACAGGCTGATAAGGAAACCCGGTCTCCTCCGGAAGGGAAAAAGGCGTCCAGTTTTCCCCCCTGTCTCCGGAAGCGGAAAGCCCTTTTCCCCTTCTGAAGCCGTAAAGGATCTCCCCTTCCGGATCCACGCAGAAGGTTTCCGGAACATAACCGCCCTGAGGGCTTGCATCCGGTTTTTCCGGTGCGCCGCAGCGGATCGGGAAAACCGGCCCCGGAATGAAGCCGTCCTCCCCACGGGTGACAAATTGCCTTCCCACCGGCGTTGCCTGCACATCGCCGGCAACAAAAAGCAGCCTTCCATCCGTCAGCTCACAAAAATCATATTCATGCGCCCCCAGGCCCGGCAGGATATAACACGGCTGACCAAAGTGAATGCCATCCCGGCTTGCAGCAAAAAAAGTCAGGATCTTACCAGTATAGGTTTCATCCGGCAGCATGGTGTTGCGGGTGCCGCGTTCTTTTCCTTCTCCCCAGGGCGTTCCGTACAGGCTGGCCAGAAGGATCACCGTTCCATCCTTCAGCCTTCTCACCCGCCACAGGTAGGGGGCCGTTCCCTGTAAATAATATCTTACTGTGACCCAGGTGCTGCCGCCGTCCCGGCTCTCGCTGATCACGATATGATCCGCCCAGCCGGTCCCGTCCCCGTTCCGCTTGGGCACATCATAGCCGATCAAACGTCCGTCCTCCACCGCGATCTGGCAGAAATTTCCTTCAACCCGTCTGCAGCGGCCTGTTTCGGAAAAATGGATCCCGTCCCGGGAATGCATATACACCCGGTAAGTCTCGGCCATGCTGTTGCGGCATTCCACGGTGCAGTAGGATACCGGCACACCGGCTGCCTCGGCAAACTCCACACGCGGGGCAGGCCGGGTATTCTTTTCTTCGACCACCTCGTCAAAGGAAAGGCCGACAGAACCGTCCGGATAATCAAAAGTGGTCACCCAGGCGGAAAAACCGTGTTCTCCGCCCGGATCATAAACCGTGAACCGCTCCGTTTCCCCGCTCCAGTGTTCCATATTCCCCTATTCCCCTTACACATTCAGTTATTCCTTCACTGTGAAAAGGCAATATCACAGCCCTGCCTTTTCCGCAAAGTTCCGGATCACCTCGTTCATTTCCTGCCACTTCTGTTCCATATCCTTCACAAGGCAAAACTGCGTTCTGGCCCTGTCCAGATTCTGACTGGGCCGGGAGATCTTGTAGTAATGATCCCCCTCCAGATAGTCGGTGAGGAAACGCATTCCGTTTTCCAGCGTCATCAGGCGGGCTCCCCAGGGAAGGGTAAGGATCTCCTGGCGTGTAAGGCCTGCCCCGCATGCGGAAAGGAATGCCTCGGCAAAAGCACGGTAATAATCCATGCTCATCCGCACCTTTGCAAGGTCTGTTTCATCCTCCGCGGCTGTGGAGGCCCCGAAGCGGATCGTGTCACCGAAATCATTGGCCACAATGCCCGGCATCACAGTATCCAGATCCACCACGCAGAGAGGCTTTCGACTGTCCGTATCAAACAGCACATTATTGAGCTTGGTGTCATTGTGCGTCACCCGAAGGGGGATCTCGCCCCGCTTCACCCGATCGGTCATCTCATAACAATCCTGTTTACGCGCACGGACAAATTCAAGCAGATCCTGCACCTCCTGAGCACGCCCCATCCGGTCCTCCTCTGCGGCGCGCATCAGGTTCTGATACCGAACAGGGGTATCATGAAAGCCCGGAATCGTTTCCACCAGCGTTTCCGCTGGAAAATCGCTCAGCACGGATTGGAATTGCCCAAAGGCTGTGCCGGCATTGGCCAGGTCCTCCGGGGTGAGCGCATTTTCGGGGCTGAAGCTGTTTTCAATAAACTCCAGCATACGCCAGTACTCCCCGTTTTCATCCTGCCAGAAGGGCTTCCCTTCCCTGGTGGATACCACGGTCATCCTGTGCCGGGGATCCGGGTCTTTTTTTGCCATGTACCGGGTCACCAGCAGCATATTGTTCATCAGTCCCGGAATGTTTTTGAATACATGATGGTTCAATTTCTGAAGGATATACTTGTGTCCCGTATCGGTCCTGACCATACAGGTCTCGTTGATGTGACCATTCCCGTAGGGCATCGCCTCGACAGGCTTTCCGTCCGGCATAAATTTTTCAGCAATCCGGATCATTGTTCACCGCTCCTTATCTGCTCAGATACATTTACGCGGGTCCTTCCGCACAGGAAATGCAGGATCCCCGTCCTTCTTTCTATATCAAATTATAACAGAAACCGCGTAATTTTCAACCATCGCCCACGAAGAAGCGCCCTCTCTGCAGAAAAAAACGGCACGGGATCCCATAGCAGATCCCATGCCGGACGCGCTTATCCGCTTACGCGGTTTATTCCGCATTCACCATTTGCCACTCCACATACACCTGAGCGCTGATGCACAGCTTGGCCGCCCGCACCACGGTGCCGGCGGCGTCCATCGCCACCTCCTTCGCGGAAAAATTGTTCATGCCGCTGTCGTAGCTGTACACGTTCTGTTCTTCCATGCTGATCATATCTCCAAGGCGCATCCCCGCTGCAGCAGCCAGGATCTCCGCCTTTTTACGGGCATTCTCCACCGCCAGGGTGAGGGCTTCCTTTTCCGCTTCCTCCGTGTTTTCTGCGGCAAAGGTGATCCCGTTCAGGATGTTGGCGCCGGCGCTGAAGGCAATGTCGATCACGCTGCCCGCCCCGTTGGGATCCGGCACCCGCACGGTGATCATGGAAGAAGCATTATAAAGCACCCGCTCCTTCCCCAGGCTGTTGTAATCGGTGTACATATAAATGTTGATGTTGTCCGTGTTGATATCTTCCTTCGCAACGCCGTTTTCGATCAAAGCAGCCACCACTTTCTCAATACCGGAATTGACCTTCTGCTGAGCCTCCTGCACATTTGACTCCCGGGCCTGAACGCCCAGATCAACATACGCGATCTCAGCCGTAATATAGCTGTCTCCCTTTCCGTGTACCTTCAGCGTACTTTCAGCCAGAGAAGCAGACGCGGTCAAGATAAGCACCAACACTGTGAGCAAAACAAAAATCTTTTTCATATCAATTTCCTCCTTTTTCTGTTCCCTCCTTGGGAACCCATTTAATATGACGAACAGGAAACGGAAAAGTTCCGGTTCCGGATAAAAACCGGTTCAAAACTTTCTTTCGGGAACAGGACGCGCTTTATAATCCCTCATCAAACTCAATATCCAGTTCAGGTTCGCCGCCGAAAATCGCATACAGAATTTCATTGACCGTGTCGCGTTCATACACATCCGCATCCTCCCTGATGGCGAGGGTGCTGCGCAGCACATCCGCGTCCGCAGTCAAAGGCATGGTAATTGTATAGCAGCCAAAGGGCATCAGGATAAACCACACTTCATCGGGCTCGGCATATTCCATATAGGCATCTTTCATGATCATCTTCGCGCGGGCCACGCCGGGACGCATCAATTCCGCTTCGAAGCTTCCTTCTGTCATCGGATTCTCGCCTAAAGCTGAAACGAAAGCAAGCAGATCGTCATCCGTCACCTTTTCAATCCCCAGCAATTCATTCAGCGACAGGGGCATATACTCCACAGTGATCATATGATATGCCTCAGTAAAGCACGCAATCGTCCTGCTGCCGGGCTTAAAATAAGAACCGGTCTGGGCAGGCATCGTAAAGGTCAACAGCCCCAGTTCATTCTCACAGGGCACACAGCGCTCCGCGATCACGGCTTCCTGCTCCGGAGTGATGACCCCCATCGCATCCGCCATGGCATCAAAATCCGCACAGACATTGCCGATCAAAAGCACAGCCATATCGCCGTCCAACAGCCCGACGCAGCGATAGGGAACGCCGGGCAGATCCTCATATTCAAAGCTGACCGTCACCATGGGCAGCGTCACATCATTCAAGGTCTTCTTTGTCAGTTTTGGATCCAGCGCATCCAGCTGAACTCCAGTGAAGGACAGTGCCAGCGTGGCAAAATGCAGCAGGGCATTTCCGCGGATGTACATCTCATCCTGTCCGGCAAAAGCCTCGCGTGCCTCTGCGATCGTTCCGCTAATATCCGCAATGTGGTACTGCCACTCACGCTCGTCATCCGAATAAATAAGCTGTTGTTTGTCTTTCCAGCCGATACAGATCCCTTTTAATTCGTCCCCCATAGACTTACGGTCCATGTCTTCATCGTGCAGGATCATATCCGGGGCATTGTACATGGTGAAATAGATATTGCCCACGCGGCTTGCGTAACTGTCAAAATAGTCAGTCACATCGCCAATTTCCTCTTCAGCAAGCACCGGCAGAAAAGTCATCATCAGGATGAGCACCAGCAGCAGGGATAAGGATCTTTTCATCAGACCAGACCTCCTTCGTATGTCTGATCCATCCTATCATACCCCTGAGGCAAAAACAAGCTGTGTTCTCCGTCGCCAAAGAGAATTTACATTTCACTGCCTTCCATTTCATCCTTCCCGCTGCCGGGCGGATTGGTAACCTTCACCCCTCAGAAACGAACACGTCCGGGCACACAGATTGGGAAATCGTATGCAGAAAAAAAGTATTCAGTTTGTCCCAACTGTTGATCGGCTCCTCCATATCGGCAATGCGGTTCCTGAAGTCGGAAACACTTCCGGCAATATATTCGTTCAGGATATCGATCCGGGGAATTTCCTTCACTTCCGGCGAGTTTATTTTCAATTTGAGCAGCCATTCTACCTGAGGGCGGATAAAATCGGGGAGTTCCGCAGATACAAGACTGGAAAAAAGCATGGGCGGCGGTGTTTTACGGTCAAGCACCCATCTGCAGGCCAGCACAGGACGAAGCGCATAGAAATACTTTTTTGCAATCACCATTTCCTCCATAAGGTATTTTCTGTAAGTACCATCCGCCATACTTACATAGTGGTTAAACAAAAAGGCTCGGAGTGATGACGCTCCGGGCTTTCTTTCTGCCATAAACGATAGGATTATTCTAAACGATAGCTTTTATGGATTTCGATATTTCCGGCAAAATCCGCATACGGAAGCTTTCCCCGGACAGACCTCGCATACGCCGTTTGCACCCTCTGCCATTTGAAACCGCTGAAATACAAAGGCTTTATGGGCATAAAAAAACGATACGGTAATCGACACTATTGTATCAATTACCGTATCAGTTATGGTCCGAGTGACAGGATTCGAACCTGCGGCCTCGTGGTCCCAAACCACGCGCGCTACCAGCTGCGCAACACCCGGATAGATATTGAATTTTCGCGCATCGGATGATATACTCAAAAGGAAAGAAACTGCGCGGCGATGATATGGCTGATTTGCCGTTCGCGCGGTGCCGATTCCATACGGCACCCAATGCACCGCTTATCTTACCACACCCGATACGCATCTTGCAATCCTTTTTTCAATCAACCTGACGATTTCCGCTGCCCGGAGAGGAGAAAAAACATGAACAGAATTTTTGACCGTGCCGATCTGCTGCTGCCTCAAAACTGCGACATGACGAAATGGAGCGTCGTTGCCTGCGACCAGTTTACGTCCCAGCCGGAATACTGGGCTGCGCTGGAGGAGCTGTGCAGGGACGTACCCAGCACGCTGCACCTGATGCTGCCGGAGGCATATCTGACCTCACGCGACCAGTTTGAGGAGGCGAAGCGCATCAACGCCGAGATGGATCGCTGTCTGGCGGACGGCGTGTTCCGGGAGCTGAAGGACAGCTACGTGTATCTGGAACGCACCCTGCGCGGCGGCACCGTCCGGCGCGGTCTGCTGGGCGTACTGGATCTGGACGCTTACGACTATTCCAAGACCTCCGCATCCCCCATCCGCGCCACGGAGGGCACGGTGGAGGATCGTCTTCCGCCCCGCGTCCGGGTGAGAGAGGGCGCTGCACTGGAGATGCCGCACATCATGGTGTTCATCGACGATCCCGCCGACAGCGTGATGGGAATGCTCACCGGGCATAAGTCCTGCCTGCCGGAGCTGTATGATTTTGACCTGTCCGCAGACGGCGGACACAT
This sequence comes from Clostridia bacterium, assembly GCA_045617125.1. Lineage (GTDB taxonomy): Bacteria > Bacillota > Clostridia > Christensenellales > Aristaeellaceae > ZC3RG03. The sequence goes on from JAZLIA010000099.1 coordinate 17,132, forward strand.
TCAGGGCTGGCAGGTCAGCGGCGAGGCTGCGGATGCACTGGAAAAGGTCATCGACGGACTTGCAGATCCGGAGATGCTCCGCGCCCGCTACGGCGACGCTGCCCCGGCGATCTTCGCCATGGGTGACGGAAACCACTCCCTTGCCACGGCAAAAAAGTGCTGGGAGGCGATCAAGCCCGCGCTGAGCGAGGCGGAGCAGAAGACCCATCCCGCCCGCTACGGCATGGTGGAGCTGGTGAACATCCACGATGACGCCATCACCTTCGAGCCAATCCATAAGGTGCTGTTCGGCACCGATCCCGCAGCCTTCCTCACGGAGGCGGAGATTGCCTTCGGCGCCATGGGCGGAGCTGCGGACACCTGCCACGTGCTGCGGCTGCTGACGGCCGACGGGGAACGGGAGATCAGCGT
>JAZLIA010000100.1:0-3772 GCA_045617125.1 Clostridia bacterium
TCATATCTGATTCTTATCCTATGCTTTCAACGGTATTTTATCGCATTATGTTTAACCTTCAGCGGGGGCCTGTGGCCGATACCACAATTGCACTTCCACATATGCAAACCTCCCAAGCGACCCATTCAGGAAGGCTTCTACAGAATCATCAAAAGCGTGAAATTTTTCCATCAGCATGACCTTAGTGAAAACCTCCGGTTCTGCTCCATTCGTGATCTGTGCACAGCTGTCACCGATCGTAAAGCTGACCTGATCATCCGGGATCTCAGCCAGATCCATCACAAGCATTTCCCCGTTGCTGAACCATTTTCTCAAATATTCACATTCCGTCAATGCAAAGGAATACGGATGCGTTAGTATCGGCTTTCCGCCCAGCCTGACAAACTTCTCCCTGACATATTCATCGGCCTTTTTCCTTGCAGGATAATAGTTTTCAAAATCAGCAAATCTCCCGAAACTGGTCGTGTCCGGATGTGCCTTTGCCAATTCAGAGGCTACTTTGAACGCTTCATCCTCAGGAAGAAGCATGATGTTTTTCCATGGATCTGTTCCAGAATAATAATAATGAACGATATGAAGCTTATCCATGATCATTTACTCCTTTTCCACATCCATCCCAGCGTTCATGTCGGCAAGCATACGGCGCCTGCTGCCCCATCCTTTGCATACAAACACTATATTAAATTCGTTTTCAGATAAAAGTCAATATGTTTTGATCAATATTGCCACACAAATCGTCCATTGACGATAGCGTGTATTTTGTGTTATCCTTTCCTTGCAGAGAGTTCTTTCTGTGATGTCGGCATTCTGCAATTATTGCGATCACTTGACCCTCTGATTTTTCCTTTATATGCCCCATCTATGGTATCTCAGAAAAAAAGGCAAGGTGAATTTATGATTGGCATCATCGGAGCTCTTGAAGAAGAAGTAATCATGCTCAGACAAAACATGGTCATGGAAAGCAGTTCCATCATTGCCGGATGTGAATACAATTCCGGTAAGCTGAACGATCAGGATATCGTTATCACCCGCTGCGGAATGGGCAAGGTCAATGCGGCTTCCTGTACTTCGACCATGATCCATCAATATGCACCCGATATCATCATCAACACCGGCGTAGGCGGCTCTCTTGATGAAAACCTGAAAGTCTATGATATTATGATCGCTGAGGATGTTATCCAGCACGATTATGATCTCGTTCCGATCGGCTACGAAGCCGGTCAGGTAGATCACTTCGGCACACCCTATATGGCATGTGATCAAAAAGTGAATCAGGCGATCATGAAAAGCACGAAAAGGCTTGGCTACACAGCCTATTTTGCACGTTTTGCCACGGGAGACCAGTTTATTGATCAACCGGAGGACAAGAAAAGGATCTCGAAGTCTTTCGGTGCCCGCGTCTGCGACATGGAGACCGGCGCTATAGCACAGGTGTGCCATCTTTATGGCATTCGGTTTTCAAGTATCAGAACCATTTCTGATTCGACCTCAGGTACAGATGGCAGCACGCAATTTCAAAAATTCCTGAAGCTTGCTTCCGCACATTCCGTATACGTTATCGAGGATCTCCTGAAATATACTCTGAATTTTATGTAACGACCTGTAACAACCTTCCCGTATGACAGCAGCAGCTGCGGCGGTTCATACGGTTTTTTTATTGTTGTGACGCTGCAGCGGTCACAACATGCTTATCGGTCGAAAGCGGCCTTGGAGAACTCCATTCCTAAAGAGCTTTTCAGAAAATGGATAATGCTCTTTTCATATTGTCCTTTGATTATATTCTCTTTACTGTCAATGAGCTTTCCATCAACAAAATACGCGCCGGTATCTTTATTAACAGATAAGGAATCCAATGGCCATCCTTCAAACCGTTTAGGTGAAGCTTGATCGATCCTTGCATCCGATCACGCTCCTGCTTTATTGATCCATATCACCGCACTCAGCACTTTATCGGCAATACATCGCTCAGTACAATAAATTGGATCATCCGAATCCTGAACAGTATAACATAGACCCGGGAAAAACAGCAATCATCGGGAGAAAAGAACATAAACAGGAGTTATTGAACCATGAAATAGGTGAAGGCATCGTTCCAATCGGTGAACGATCCAATCCAAAATATAAAAATGTTCTTGCCCGACTGTTTGACGTATGGTATAATCTGCAGGAAAACCCATTATAATGAAAGGATATTCTGTTGTTATGAAAAATGGCGAGCTTTATAAAAAAACATTCCGGTTTACGCTGATGCGGGCGCTTTCCGGGTTGATCGGCACGGCATTGATCGCAGGATTACCGGTGCTGACCTATTTTCTGACAGGCAGCCTGGAAGATGGAACGCGCATCGCCGTCTGCATCGGTGCGTTCATCGTTGCCTGCATTGTGGTAGGTTTGCTGACGCACTTTTTAGGTTATGTATTCCGGGCAGGGCAGATCGCCATGGTCGCGGAGGGCATCGTATCCGGTGAACTGCCGGAGGATCCTTATACCGAGGGAAAGGCGCGCATCAAGCAGCGCTTCGGCACGGTTGCCATTTTCTTCGCCATTGAAAAGATCATCAATGCGATCGTGAACCAGATCTCCAACGCGGTTACTCATGTAACGGGGACGATCTCCCGCGGAACGAAAAGCGATGCCGCCAATTATGTAGGCCTTGCCATCAACCTTTTTGTATCTGCCGTAACAGCATTCCTGTGCTCCTGCTGCATGGGCTGGATATTTGTTCATCCGGATCAGAACCCCTGGCGCGCGGCATGTGACGGTGCGATCGTGTATTTCAAAAACTGGAAAACGCTGCTCAAGAACGCCGGCAAGGTCATTCTGATGGCGCTTATATCGCTGATCGTGATCGGCGGACTGATATTCGGCCTTACCTATGCGGTGACGGATAACATGACCTCTCTGAATACCATTGCTCAGGATCTGACTGCATTCTGTGCCGAAGAGGAGCTGGATATTCCACTCACTGCAAGCGCATGGAAGCTGATCTTTGAAGGCGTCATCGCCCTGATCCTGTGGGTCGTGGTCCATTCTGCCTTCATTGATCCCTTCATTATGATCTCCGTCATGAACCGCTACATGCAGGCCGGCCTGGAAAACCCGCCTGTTCGTGCAGAAGACGGAAAACTGAAGGATCTGTCCAAGGCATACGGGAAAGCATTGACCAACGCGCAGATGTAATAAACAGAAAACAATCTGTTTAAAAGCAAACACGAGCGCAGGCTCATAGTCTCCCTTATGACCGCGAACGGCAGCAGTTGAACGACTGCATAAGCCAACCGATACCGTATAACGCAAAACCGCCTGCTGAAAGAGAGGATCGCTCTTTTCAGCAGGCAGCTTTTTGTTTTATAAACGGGGATTATCGCTATCAAGCAAAAGAAGCTCTGCTGATTTTCCAACCTCGATCGATCCGGTAACATTCTCCAAATGAGCCTGGAAAGCGCCTGCAGCAGTGCTTATATATCAATCCTCCTTTACTTTCGATCATTCCTGCCGAAACCGCCCTGCATACCGAAACCGGAAGACGCGCCATTTGAAATGCTTTCTATCGTGACCGTCTCAGCCTGATCCCCAACCGTTATCATATACGTTCCCCCAAGCACAAGTTCAGGACTGCTGAACACAATAGAGTTAAATGATTTTGCCGATCTGTGTTCATAAATGATCTTTCCGTTTTCATCGGTGATAACGATCTGCTTTCCCGCTGCCATCGTTCCGGAGAAGGTTTTGATAAACGAACACTGTGTTGAATCGCTTTCAAAGGTTTCTG
>JAZLIA010000101.1:0-2881 GCA_045617125.1 Clostridia bacterium
TAGGATAAGGAGGTTCACTCATGGATAAAATTGTGATCCTGTTCATCGTGATCTCATTGATCAGCATCGTGAAGAGCATACAGGAAAAGAAGAAAAAGCAGAAAAAGAAAAATGCTTTCTCATCCGTGCAGGCTGCAAAGTCCGTTCCGGTCAAACCCGAAGGAAAAAAAGCTTCCACGAAAGCAGACCGCATCAGCGTTTCCGCTTCAGAAAATAAGGATCCCTTCCAAAGAGAGATCCTCACAAGCTTCACGGCGGAAAATGCGCCGCTGTCGGTTTCAGACATCGCAGCAAACAGCCTTTTCACGGATATCGAAGGCAGTGCATCAGAAGAAGGTGAAGACCCCTGTCACAGCGACATGCTGACAGGCCCCGCCGAAAGCGAGCCCGAAGCCTTCTTCTCTGGCACAGCGGATTCTCAGGAACTGCTGAGAGCCTTCGTGTTGGGCGAAGTTCTTTCCAAGCCCAAGGCATTGAGGAGAAAAGCATGAGTGAAGAACCCATTCCGGTCATGATCGCGGATGATGAGGAAGGCATTCGCCTGATCCTGCGAAAACGCATCGAAAAAACCCCCGGCTTCATTCTCACCTGCGAAGCAGCGGACGGTGAAGAAGCTCTGCGGCTTTTTGATGAAAAACGCCCGAAGGTGGTATTTCTGGATGTGGACATGCCCGGACTGAACGGCCTGGAGCTGGCACGCCAGATCCAGGACCGGGCGCCCACCAGCATCATCATTTTTGCCACCGGGCATGAGGAATACCGTGAAGAAGCCTTTGAAGTATACGCTTTCGATTATCTGGTGAAGCCCTTCCGCCTGGAAAGGCTGGATAACACCCTGCAGCGGGTGCTGGCCGTAACGGGAAAGAAAGGCCCTGCGCCGGTCTCTGCCAGTGTAAAGGTGGTACGGCCTGCTGTAAATGGCCGCATCATGCTTCGGCACAAGGACGGCATCAGCTTTCTTGCCCAGCAGGATATCCTGCTTGTACAGAGGGAGGATCGCAGCACCGTTTTTTACACCCGGGACGGCAGCCGCTATGAAACCGCCGACACCCTTTCCGAAGCCATGGAAAAACTGGACCCCTCCCTGTTCTTCCGCTGCCACAAAAGCTATATTGTGAACCTGTCCAAAATACGCAACATCACCCCTTACGGACGGTGGACCTATGTGATCCAGCTGGAGGACACCCGCCAGGATGCCCTGATCACCCGGGATAAATATGAAGAACTGGAAAAGCTGTTTTCTTAATTTGCTCAGCGGAGCCGCCCTCCGGCAGGGCGCTTTTGGGTTGTGCCCCTAAAGGCTTTTCATCTTCACTTCACCGTATTTTTTTCAAACTCGGCCATCCTCCACTTTACGCAGAGGACGATCTGGGATATAATATCGCATATGCAGACCCGCAGCAGAGCTGCAAACCCGGTCTGATGATGAAAGAGGTGCCTGTATGCCCAGAAACATGATCGCGGTCGTCGATCTCGGCGGCAAGGAAAACAGTGCTATCGCAAGGCTCATCCGCCATGGCGGCGTCTACAGTGAGATCGTTCCCTACGATGTCACTCTGGAACAGCTTAAAAGCATGAACGCAAAGGGGCTTGTGCTCTCTGTGGGTCCCAACCGGGCTTTCGAAGGCCAGACTCTGGATATGAATGATGACGTGCTCACCTGTGATATTCCCGTGATCAAGGTGACAGATGCCGATGATGAACAGCTTCCCGGCTTTGCTGACCGGTGCGGCTGTGAAAAAGACTGGAATGCTGACAATTTCATCAACGAGCAGATCGAAAAGGTACGTGCCCAGGTAGGCGATAAAAAAGTGCTTCTCGCCCTTTCCGGCGGGGTGGATTCCTCCGTCGTGGCGGCCCTGCTCATCCGTGCCATTGGCGACCAGCTCACCTGCGTGCATGTCAATCACGGCCTGCTGCGCAAGGGCGAACCCGAACAGGTGGTAAGCGTGTTCCGGGAGGAGCTGAAAGCCAACCTGATCTATGTTGATGCCACCGAGCGCTTCCTCACCAAGCTGGAAGGAGTGGAAGATCCCGAGCAGAAGCGTCATATTATCGGCAGCGAATTCATTCGCGTTTTTGAAGAAGAAGCCCGCAAGCTGGACGGGATCGCCTTCCTGGGTCAGGGTACCATCTACCCTGATATTCTGGAAAGCGGCACCAAGACCCAGAGCAACATCAAGAGCCACCACAATGTGGGCGGCCTGCCGGAGGATCTGAAATTTGATCTGGTGGAACCCCTGTCCCAGCTGTTCAAGGATGAAGTGCGCGTCGTGGGCGAAGCCCTGGGCCTCCCCCACAGCATGGTGTACCGTCAGCCCTTCCCCGGCCCCGGCCTGGGGGTGCGCTGCGTGGGCGCCATCACGAGAGACCGTCTGGAGCAGGTGCGTCTGAGCGACGCCATCCTGCGTGAAGAATTTGAAAAAGCCGGTCTGATGGGCAAGGTGTGGCAGTATTTCACCATCGTGCCCGACATCCGCTCCACCGGTGTGCGGGATCAGAAGCGCTGCTTTGAACGCCCCGTAGTGCTGCGTGCCGTGAACACTCAGGATGCCATCACTGCTTCCATCGAACCCATCCCCTACGAACTGCTGGCCAAGATCTGCGACCGCATCGTGAATGAGGTTCCCGGCATCAACCGTGTGCTTTATGATATCACGCCCAAGCCCATTGCAACGATCGAGTGGGAATAAATCGTGAAGTCTGAAAACCCTTGATTTTACTGGGTTTTTGAGCCTTCAAAGCTCGATTTGATAGCAAAATGATAGCAGCCGCCAAAACTCGTTTATTCTGAGTTCCCGACGGTTTGCGAGTAAAGATTATCTGAATACAACGAAAAGGCATTACTGACTTATGCAGTCGGTAATGCCTTTTTTGCGTT
>JAZLIA010000102.1:0-2429 GCA_045617125.1 Clostridia bacterium
CGCGTGATCGAGGAGACTGCCGCAAAGTTAAACGAGAAATACGGAGAAGGCACCGTGACGGCAGTGATCAGCGAACAGTACCGGAACATGAAGGAAAAGCTCATCCCCGGCCATGAAAACATCCTGGAGGCCGCCAGGGCGGGGATTGCCGCCATCGGCGAGATGCTTTCGGAGCCTGCGGTGCGGGGCGGCACGGACGGTGCCAGGTTCTCCTTTATGGGACTTCCCTGCCCGAATCTGGGTATGGGCGCCTTCTACTGTCACGGCCCGCATGAATTTACTACTGTACAACAGCTGGAAAAGGGTGTAAAACTAATTTTAAGTATACTGGAAAGGATCAGATAGATCTATGAAGAAAGTCGGCATCGTTCCCACGGCGGATCTTTTTTATACCGATAACGTGTATGACGATAAATATCATTTTCCGAACACTTATGTGACCAGGGCTGTGGAAGCGGGCATGCTCCCCATAGGGATCCTTTCGGTAGACGGCAGGGTGATAAAAGAGTCACTGGAAGAATGTGACTGCTTCATCCTGGTAGGCGGAAAGAGGATCTGGCCTTATCAGATCCAGGTCATCGATCACGCGGTGAAAACAGGAAAAAAAGTCCTTGGCATCTGCCTGGGCTGTCAGTCGATCTACACCTATTTCAGGGTGGTGGAAGAAATGAAAAAACAGGGAGCCACCGGGGATCCGGGCGAGTTCTGGGAGCGGCAGAAACAGGCGGGCGTGTCCTATCTGACCCAGGTGGAAGGCCATCGCTGGAACGTTCTGCCCAGGGGCCGCGAAGACGATACCAAACATAAGGTGTTTGTAAAGGAAGGGACTCTCCTCCATGAACTTGTGGGGAAGACGGAGATCATGGGGGCATCCCTGCATACGTTTGCCTGCATGGATCCGGCCCCGGGGGTGGTGGTCTCCGCCACGGCAGCGGACGGTGTGGTAGAGGCGATCGAATACGGAAGGAACATACTTGGGACGCAGTTTCATCCCGATGTGGATAATAAACTCAGCAGCATATTTGATTACTTAGCGAGGTAAAAAAGAATGGAGAAGGATGGCTGTTTATACAGGAACTATTGTAAGATCCTGGAAGAGGAACTGATCCCCGCAATGGGATGTACGGAGCCCATCGCTCTTGCTTATGCGGCGTCAAAGGCAAGAGAAGTGCTTGGCGAGCTGCCTGACAGAGTGCACATGGCAGTGAGCGGAAGCATTATCAAGAACGTGAAGAGCGTTATCGTCCCCAACACAGGCAAGATGAAGGGAATGAAGGCTGCCTGCGCCGCAGGTATCGTTGCCGGTGACGCGGCAAAAGAACTGGAGGTCATCTCCAGCGTGTCTGATGAGCAGCGAAAGGAACTGACAGAGTATCTGGAAAAGTGTCCCATGGTGGTGGAAGCGGTAGATAACGGCCATGTATTTGACATTATCGTAACGGAGTATGCCGGCGGATCCTACGCAAAGGTAAGGATCGTTGACACCCACACAAATATCGTTCTCGTTGAAAAAGACGGAAAGATCCTTCTTCAGAAAGAAGTGGAGGCAGCCGAACCCGTGGAAGGCGCTGCCGACAGAAGCACCATGACCATGGAGGGCATCTGGGATTTCATCCATTCGCTGGACGTAAGCGACGTAAAGGAGCTGCTTGACCGTCAGATCCGGTACAATACCGCCATTGCCAGAGAGGGCCTGAGAGGAAGATACGGTGCCAACATCGGTTCTCTTCTTCTGGAGACCGGTGATGACGTGGCGACCAGGGCAAGAGCCATGGCAGCGGCGGGTTCTGATGCCAGAATGAATGGCTGTGAACTTCCCGTTGTGATCAATTCCGGAAGCGGAAACCAGGGCATTACCGTCAGCGTTCCCGTTATTGAGTACGCAAAAGAACTGGGCGTATCGGAAGAAAAATTATATCGGGCCCTGGCACTTTCCAATCTGGTATCCGTGCACGAAAAATACGGCACCGGCACCCTGAGTGCTTTCTGCGGTGCCGTCAGCGCGGGCGCGGCAGCAGGTGCCGGCATCGCTTATCTTCTGGGAGCGGATTTCAGGACCGTATGCCTTACCGTATCCAATGCCCTTGCTTCCATTTCCGGCATCGTATGCGACGGCGCCAAAGCATCCTGCGCGGCAAGGATCTCCACGGCAGTGGAAGCCGGTATCATGGGATATCAGATGGCGAAGAAGGGCCGGAATTTTGAGGGCGGTGACGGTCTCGTGATGGATGAGATCGAAGACACCATCCGCTGCATCGGGCTTCTGGCAAGCATCGGCATGAAGGGGACGAATGAAGAGATCATTCAGCTGATGATGGAAAATTAATACCAAGCGCCCGGCGGTACCATGCTTCGGTGCGTGTTTGAGGCTTCAGACAGTTCTCGCTTCGCTGCGAAACTCGCCTCAAAGCACGCACAGCTCGCAATCC
>JAZLIA010000103.1:0-44804 GCA_045617125.1 Clostridia bacterium
AGCCATTACGATGCGGATTCGCTCTCCCGTCAGGTTACTCTTGCTAACCGTGTCAAGAGCATGAACAAGACGATCCATTACAACGTGGACGCGGTGCATCAGGCGATTGCGGCAAACGCACAGATCAAGTTTAAGTATTTCGATTACGATCTTCGCAAAGAGCGCAACTATTTCAAGAAAGGCGAATTCTACATCGTCAGCCCGTGGCGCATGCTCTACGCTGATCACAACTACTACCTCTTGGCTTACGACGCGAAAGAAGAAAAGTTTAAGCATTTTCGCGTGGACAAGATGGACGGCGTGGAACAGGTGAAGGTTGCCGACATGAAGGTTGACCGAGAGGGAGCCGAGGCTTTTGAAAAGCTGGACATGTCGAACTACACCAAGTACACATTCAGCATGTTCGGCGGCGAGGTCGAGCATGTGACGATGGTGTTTCAGAACCGCATGATAGGCGTGGTGATCGACAGATTTGGTAAGGACGTCGTGGTCTTGAAAGAGGATGATAGGCATTTCCGAATCACCGTCCCCGTCGCCGTCAGTAATCAGTTTTTCGGGTGGGTAGTTGGCTTGGGGAAGATGGTGAAAATCGAATCACCCGAAGCTGTGAAAAATGAATTCAAGGAATTCCTAAAAGGTATTCAGGAAAGATACGAAAATTAATGTACGCAAAAGCGCCCTTCAAGCGAAGAGCGCTTTTGTTGTAACGAATTGTTCATTCATTCGAGTCGAATTGTGTTGATGAAAATGGTGCACAATTGGTGCACTTTGGTGCAACAGCCCCATTTTCGTGTGATTAATACAGCTTCGCGCCTGCGGGAATGTGGTCGTCCACCATCAGCAGATGCAGCTTTTCCTCGCCTTCCTCGTGATGGATGGCGGAAATCAGCATACCGCAGGAATCAATGCCCATCATCGGACGCGGCGGCAGATTGGTGATGGCGAAATTTCTTCCCTAATCCGCCAAAATTTCAAGCGCCTTTCTGTATTTTTCAACGCGCCGCATATCTGCTTCCGTTACGGTATCAAGGCGAGACAAATCGGAGTTATGCATCAGATCGGAGATCTTGACCGCCCTCGCTATCGGGTTTGTCCTGATCCGCCTAACATAATCCAGATATGGCACTCCATCTTCATGCGTCATCAGACAGATTGCTTCGACAATGTCATCGGGAAACCCGAAATCATGCAGCTCCTCTTTTGTGGTTTCGGTATCCTCAAGAATATCGTGCAAAAGCGCTGTACAGGTTGTCTTTTCATCCGTCATGGATTCAGCGACATGAAACGGATGAAAAGGATACGGAATGCCGCATTTGTCAACCTGTTCACGATGACGTTCAAAGCAAAGCTGCATCGCCAGTTTTTTCAGACTGGTATATATCATACTTTCCCCCAAACGGATACACCTGTTTTGCCTTAGTACAGCTTCGCGCCGGCGGGGATCGCGTCGTCCACCATCAGCAGATGCAGCTTTTCCTCGCCTTCCTCATGATGGATGGCGGAGATCAGCATGCCGCAGGAATCAATGCCCATCATCGGGCGCGGCGGCAGGTTGGTGATGGCGATGCAGGTCTTGCCGATCAGCTCTTCGGGCTCATAGAACGCATGAATCCCGCTCAGAATAATCCGCTCATTCTCGGTGCCGTCGTCAAGGGTGAACTTGAGCAGCTTCTTGCTCTTCTTCACCGCCTCGCACGCCTTGACCTTCACGGCGCGGAAATCGGATTTCTGGAACGTCTCGAAATCCACATAGTCGGCGAACAGCGGTTCGATCTCGACCTTGCTGAAGTCGATGACTTCCTTGATCTCGGGAACCGCTTCCTCAACAGGTGCGGCGGCGGTTTCCACAGCAGGCTTTTCTTCCTTCTTCTGTCCGCCGATCTCCTTCATGGTGGGGAACAAAAGCACATCGCGGATCGACTGAGCGTTGGTAAGCAGCATGACAAAACGATCAATACCGACTCCCAGGCCGCCGGTGGGGGGAAGACCGATCTCCAGAGCATTAAGGAAGTCTTCATCAACCCCGCAAGCCTCGTCATCGCCCATCGCCTTAAGCGCTGCCTGTGCTTCAAAGCGGGCACGCTGATCAATGGGATCATTCAGCTCGGAGAAAGCATTGCCGAATTCGCGTCCGGTTATAAACACTTCAAAGCGTTCGGTATACATTGGATTTTCGGGCATCTTCTTTGCAAGGGGAGAGATCTCGACCGGATGTCCATAAATGAAAGTGGGCTGGATCAGCTTATCTTCCACATATTCATCAAAGAACAGATTCAGGATATCACCCTTTTTATGCCGCTGTTCATAATGGATGCCCCGCTCGTCAGCAAGCTTTCGCGCTTCTTCCAGCGTTTCGATCTGTTCAAAATCCACACCCGAATACTTTTTGACCGCTTCGACCATCGAAAGTCTTTCAAAAGGCTTTTCGAGGTCGATGATCGTGCCATTATAATCCACCTGTGCAGTTCCATTCACCTTCAAAGCAACATAGCGGAACATCTGTTCCACAATGTCCATCATTCCGTGGTAATCAGTATAAGCCTGATACAGTTCCAGCATCGTGAATTCCGGATTATGCTTTGGATCCATTCCTTCGTTCCGGAACACGCGTCCGATCTCATACACCCGATCAAAACCGCCCACGATCAAACGCTTCAAATGCAATTCAAGAGCAATACGCAGATACATATCAATATCCAGCGTATTATGATGGGTAATGAAAGGACGGGCGGAAGCGCCTCCTGCCTGAGTGTGAAGAACGGGGGTTTCCACTTCCAGGAAGCCTCTTCCTTCCAGGAATTCACGGATCGCAGTAATGACACGGCTGCGTTTACGGAAGGTATCTCGCACCTCAGGGTTCACGATCATGTCCAAATAACGCTGACGATATCTCAGATCTGTATCGGTAAGGCCGTGATATTTTTCCGGAAGCGGCTTCAGGCATTTGCTGAGCAGGGTGACGGTGTGCGCATGCACAGAAATCTCACCGGTCTGCGTTTTGAAAACATAACCGGTAATGCCGATAATGTCACCCAGATCATAGCTCTTAAACAGCTTGTAAGCATCCTCTCCAACATCATCCCTGCGAACATAGATCTGGATATCACCTTCGGAATCCAGAAGATGGCCGAAGGAAGCCTTGCCCATGATCGCACGGCTGATCATTCTGCCGGCAATGATCACATTTTTGTTTTCAAGTTCTTCAAAGCGGTTCTTTATGCTGCTGCTGTTTTCAGAAACATCAAACTTTGTGATGATATACGGATCCTGTGCGTTCTTACGTAGTTCAGTCAATTTGTCCCTGCGGATCCTTTCCTGTTCGGAATAGGGGAGATCGACCTTCTTATCAGCCATATGAGACACCTCATTCATTTATTCTGTTTCGCTTTTTTTAGGCAATGGATAAGATCTTCAAGCGGATCATACCGTTTGGGATCTGCACATCGACAATATCTCCGACCTTCCGGTTGATCAATGCAGCTCCGACCGGGGATTCATTGGAGATCTTGTTGCTGTCGATATCATTGGCTTCATTGGCTCCGACAATCTCATAATCATCTTCAAAATCATCTTCAAGATAGAGCACTTTCACCTTGCTGCCGATATTCACACGATCGGAAGACACCGAACTTTCATCAAATACGACACAGATACGAAGCGTATCTTCCAGATCTGCGATCTCAGTAAGAAGCCTGGCCTGCTCCTTCTTAGCCTCTTCATATTCTGCATTTTCACTCAGGTCACCGTAGCCGCGGGCAATGGCGATCTGATCCGCAACTTCGACCGTGCGGGTCGTTTTCAGGTACTGAAGATGTTCTTCCATCTGACGGAGGCCTTCCTTGGTAACGACCTTCTGCTTCATGTTTTCGCTCATAATTGATACTCCTTCTTTGTTTCCGCCGTTAAAGCGGCATGTTGTATGAGGGGATATTACTTCCTGTCGAAAGGAAGCAAATCATTCATATCATATTCGCCTTCCCGGCGATCCACAATAAATCTCGCCGCTCTCAAAGCGCCATAGGCAAACACGCTGCGGTCCTGTGCGCGATGAGTGAGCAAAAGCGTTTCCTGACTTCCGTAAAAACCAACTTCATGTTCACCGGCAAGGGTTCCGCCACGGATCGCATGGACCCCGATCTCACGTTTTTCTCTCAACACATTCCGGCCTTCGCGGCCATATTTCACAACGGTGTCATCCTTTTTCACGTCATTGAGAAGGGTAAGCGCTGTGCCGCTCGGTGCATCCTTTTTCTGATCATGATGCCTTTCTACGATCTCAATTTCAAAATCGGGCAGCATATCAGCAAGGCAGCGGCTCAGCACACGGAGAGCTTGCACACCAACGCTCATATTCGCGCTTCTGAATACCGGTATCACCCCGGAAGCTTCACGGATCTTTTCGAGATCCTCATCGGTGTATCCTGTTGCTCCGAGCACAGCCGGTATTTTTCTTGACGTGCAGAAACCAAGAACGCCCTCCAACATGGCAGGAGAAGAAAAGTCGATAACGACATCCGCTTCTCTATCATACCGCTCAAATGCCTTATAAACCGGATACCCCGGATCCTGAACCGGTATAATCTGATCTATTCCGGCAACGATCCGCATATCTTCTGCTTCAGATACACATTCGGTGATCTTTTTTCCCATCCTGCCGGCTGCACCGCACAAAACGATCCTGATCATAATATCAAAAGCCTCTTCATTTCCTTTTTCAGCAGCTGCATATTTTCATCACTGATCGGCACAAGAGGCAGCCGCAGCTCGTTTTCACAAAGTCCAAGCAGGCTGAGAGCTGCTTTGATCGGCGCCGGACTGGTTTCACAGAACATCAGGTAATTCAGCTTGTAAAGATCTTTTTGAATGCTTCCCGCTTCGTGAAGCTCTGCATGGCATAGCTTCACGATCACTTCTGGGATCAGATTGGCAGTGACAGAGATAAGCCCCTTATAGCCAAGAGTGCGCAGGGGAACCGCCAGCTGATCCTCGCCGCTGTAAAAAGCAGCATATTCGGAATAGGCGGAGAAAGCGCCAAGGCTCTTTGTCATGTTCCCGCAGGCATCCTTGACCGCGATGATGTTCTCGTGCTGCAGGATCTCCCTGTAGGTGGAAATTTCAATATCCATCGCTGTTCTGGATGGAACGTTATATACATATACAGGCAATTCGCTTTGATCCGCAATTGTCAAATAGTGACGGATCAGGCCCTGCTGGGTCGTTTTATTGTAAAACGGAGTTACACATAGCTGTGCATCCGCTCCAAGCTCCTTTGCGATTGCAGCACGCCGGATCACCTGCATCGTATTATTGCTGCCAGTCCCCGCAATGACCGGCAGCTTACCATCGGCTTTTTTCACAGCGAGCGTTACCACGGTTTTCCATTCATCCTCACTTAGACAGGCCGGTTCTCCGGTCGTGCCGCCGGGCACTAACGCATCCACACCGGCTTCGATCACACGGTCAAGGATCCGCTCATAAGCATCTGTATCAAGCTTTCCATTCCGGAAAGGAGTCACAAGCGCTACTCCGCATCCTTCGAATAAACCTTTCCGCATTCAACAAACCTCCGGTTTTTTACTTTTTCACGATATACCCGGCAGAACAAAGATATTCTGCTGAAAGCACACCGCCTCCGGCAGCACCGCGGAGCGTATTATGAGACAAACAAACAAACTTATAATCAAACAGGGTATCTTCCCGAAGACGCCCAACACAAATGCCCATTCCTTTTCCGAAATCACGATCAAGCCTGGTCTGGGGGCGATCCGGTTCATCAAAATAGCGAATGAACGGATCCGGTGCGCTGGGCAGTCCAAGCCTTACCGGTTCAGAACGGAACTCCATCCAACGCCTGAACATTTCTTCCTTTGTAGGTTTTTGCGTGAAAGAAACGCTCACCGCGGCCATATGTCCGTCTGAAACAGGAACCCTTAAGCATTGTGCGGAAATGATCGGTTTTTCCGCGTTGAGGATCTGAGTGTGATCACTGCTGAGCAATCCCCAGATCTTCAATGGTTCTTTCTCGCTCTTCTCTTCTTCGCCGCCGATATAGGGAATCACATTATCCAGAATCTCAGGCCAGCGCTTGAAGGTTTTTGATGCACCTGAAATTGCCTGATAGGTGCATACATTGATCTTTTCAATTCCAAGCTCCAGCATCGGAGTCAGGGCGGGAACATAGCTCTGGATGGAGCAATTGGGCTTCACAGCGATAAATCCGCGCTTGGTTCCCAGGCGTCTGCGCTGTGCTTCGATCACTTCAGCATGCTGATAGTTGATCTCCGGAATGATCATCGGAACATCAGAAAGCCCCCTGCACGCACTGTTATTGCTCACAATAGGCGTTTCCATTTTAGCATAGCTTTCCTCAAGCTCTCTCGTGAGCGTCTTATCCAAACTGATCGCGCAAAAACAGAAATCCGCCATGGAAGAAACCTTTTTAACATCCGCAGCGTCATATACCATCATCCCGCGCACATTTTCAGGGATCTCCTGTTCAAATACCCAGCGGTCGTTCACTGCCTGCTCATAGGTTTTTCCCGCAGAAGAAGCGCTTGCTGCCAACACCGAAATTTCAAACCAAGGATGATCTGCCAGAAGAGTAACAAATCGCTGACCAACCATGCCGGTTGCACCGATGATACCTACACGATACTTTTCCATCCAATTGACCTCCTTCTGAAAGATGTATCATTATACCACAACAGGTACAAAACAACAACCTTTTTATTCCGTCATTACAAAAAGGCTTATTTCTGGGTTACCGTGCTGTTTATTTGAGATGTGTTTGAGTGTTTCGCTCGTACCCTTCAGCCAGTATAGTATCATACTGATGGCGTTATAAACAAATTAACTTTTATAGTGCATAAAGAAAAGAAGTGGTTTTTTAACCACTTCTCTGGTCTGGGTGAGAGGATTTGAACCTCCGACCTTCTGAACCCCATTCAGACACGCTACCAAACTGCGCTACACCCAGAAATCCCACGCTCTCTCAAGCGCAAGACAGATTATATATCAGTTACTTTATTTTGTCAACCCCATTTTTAAACTTTTTTGCCATCATATCGAAACTTCGGTCCTGCTTATCTGTTTCCGTTTTAAACCTAAACCGCTGCAGGAAAATATGACCTTCGCACTTCAGAGCCTGTATATTCTGTTCATTCGTTTTCCTTTTCGGGATAAACATAACCGTCAGAATAAGAATATACTGTTTTTTTAACGGTCACAAGCATAAACGCGTTAGGGGAGAGAAGCTGATCCACACAGATCCTGTCTTCATCGCAGACGATCTTCTCAGAAGCGATTCCCGGCGCAGATGCATTTTTCAGCAGCATGATCTGCTCCCGATCCAGCGTTGCAGGCTCCCCAAGATGATGCCACACCCGCAGGGGATTCGCATTTTTGCGATCCACCACCTGCGTTACGATCGAATAGCTTTCTCCTTTTTCTGCAGGCAAGCAGAGCCGGATCTGCCGATCCTGTTTTTCATCACGGCATATATTCCACATAACAGCACGGTATGTTCCGTTTTCATCCCTTACACATAGTGTGTCTTCCGATGACAGAAGGGGAGTGCCCTTCAGTTTTGAAAAGAAATGATACGCCCATGCTGTAGGCTTGGGTATGCCATGATCGGCAATCAAACCGAACCCGCCGTGATACTGACGGTCATACACACCGGTTTCTTCAAAAACATCCCCGAAAGTCCAATAAGAATAGGAAGCACAGAATTTTCCAATCCTGGCAAGAAGGGCACAGATCAAAGCCCCGTTATAGATCGTGTCATGGATCGGACAACGCGGATTATAAGACGTGTTGAATTCGGTAATATGCAGTTCCATTCCGCGGTATTCGGGATAGGAATCGATCAATGCACGTGTTTCTTCCGCCTCATGGATCGAATAGGAAGGGGAGCACATCTCATGATAGATATACTGCCCCCTGCGTTCCGGGGTCTGGGCCATATAGATATGGCGGGTGACAAAATCCACAGGAACATGTTCATCCCGGCAGAAGTTGAGAAATGCAGTGATCCAGGGTATGCAACGGTCTCCGCCGCAAACAGCCGGGCCGCCCACCCGCATTTCAGGCAGCACGCTCTTCACAGCCAGACAGGACACCTTATACAGCTTCAGATACTCCTGCAAATCGGCATTTTCCCAAAAGCCGGGAAGGTTCGGTTCATTCCACACCTCGCAAGGCCAGGACGCAACTTCATTTCTTCCGTAACGGTCGATCAGATGGGTAATAAATGCCGAGATCATCTCACTCCATCTGGAATAGTCGGCTGGGGGAGTGGTGTTTCCTTTCCAATAAAAAATCGTCTGGGTCCCGGATGCCATTTTGGACGGCATAAATCCCAGTTCCAGAAACGGTTTGATATTCAGCTTCAGATAACTGTCAAAAACCCTGTCCAGATAGGTGAAATTATAATGCTCCGCGCGAACGGTTCCGTCTTCATTTAAAACAGGAGCATAGATCGCCATATCATCACAGAAAAGGCCGTGCCCGCGAATATGAGAAAACGGCACCATCTCCTGCATGAGTTTTAATTCATCCAGATATTCCTGCTGTAAAGCAAGCCCCATGCGTCCGGTGCCGACGCAGAAAAAAGCATTATTGACAAATTCTCCGCGGTCGCTATCCTTTACCGTATATTCATTCCTGATCATTATTATCATCCTTTCCGTTACTGTCTTTCTGTATACGACGGTCGATATTCCAGCGGGTCGCATCGAAATCATAATCTCCATCCAGCTTTTCAGCGATCAGGAATCTAATCGGGATCCCTTGCTGGGAAAACATTTTTTCATGTTCAGTCATATAATCCGGCTCATAACCGGATGAATGAAGATCATAGGTGATATAAGTGACGGAAAACCCGCATTTTTCCAGATAAATGAGTGTGTCCTCAAACAACTCGTCATTATCTGTTTTGAAATGGATCTGGCCATGATCGGCCAGAAAATGCCTGTATTGAAGAAGCTGTCTCGGATGGGTCAGCCTGCGTTTTTCATACCTTCCTCGTTTTGTCCACGGATTGCAGAAAAAAATAAAGATGCGCTCCACCCGATCTTCCGCAGTAAATACTTCTCGAATATATTCAATATCCTTCCTCGCAATCACTGCATTTAGAACTTCTTGATCTCCAAAAGCTTTCTGAATGTTTCTGCGTGTATCTCCGAGCACGTTATCGGCAATATCGATCGCCACGAAATTGATTTCCGGATGATCACGGATCATCAGAGCCGTCGATACTCCTTTTCCGCATCCCAATTCAACATGCAGGGGCTGCTTCCTTACAAAGCGTTCCGACCAATGCCCGGCAAGCTCCTCCGGCTTATCCGTATAGTAAGAGCATGCGTTCAACTCCGGTTTGGCCCATTTTTTTGTTCTCATATGCATAGCGGTTCTTGCCTCCGAACTGTTTCACACTGTCAATAATCATATCACAGAACCCATGATCCTACAATACAGATCACAAAATTACGATAAAACGAAACAATATTTTTGATTCCGGTTGATAAACAGAACCTATCGTGCTATCATACAAGCCATATCACAGAGAGGGAAGAAGATATGTCTGAAGCACTTAAAAAGGTAGTGATCTTTACTGACGGGGCTTGCAGCGGAAATCCTGGACCGGGAGGCTGGGCCGCTATTCTGCGTTACGGTAAACATGAAATGGAAATGAGCGGAAGTATGTCCCAGACGACCAATAACCGCATGGAAGTTTTTGCTTTGATCAGTGCTCTTGGAAAACTGAAATTTCCCTGCGATGTTTATGTTTATTCAGATTCATCTTATCTTGTAAATGCTTTCAACAATGGATGGATCTATAACTGGCAGAAAAACGGCTGGAAAACTTCAGAAGGGAATAAGGTGGAGAATCAGGATTTCTGGAATCTTCTTTTGCTTACGATCCGCAAAGGAAAGCATCGCATGACCTTCTGCAAGGTAAAAGGACATTCCGATCATCTTGAAAACAATCGCTGTGACAAATTGGCACGGGAAGCAATTCGTGCTTATTTATCTGTCAATTCCGATCTTGGTGATGCAGATCATTTTGAGCTTGTCAATAACGATTAATTTAATTACAGATACTGATAATAACAAAGCTTTCAACTCATGAAATCTCCATATATGCATTATCGGTGGAGACATTTCATTTATTCTTACATTCAACAATAGGGTAGTATGAATATCTTTAACTATTCGCAAAAGAATACTTTTACGAATAGTTATTGACTTTTGGGTACGGATCCTATAGAATAAACTTGAATCAATTTGGTATCATCTTTTCGGAGGCTCCCAAATGGCAGTAAATTCAAAAAGTGATTACTATCAAATGATCGATATGAAACGCACGGAACGTCTTCGCGAACTGCAGCGACAGCTTCCGGCAGTCTGTAAGGATTATTTTCTTTCTGTTGCAATGACAACAAGCACGCTTACCCGTTTGGCGTATGCATACGATTTCAGACTTTTTTTTGAATACCTTTGTAAAGAAAACCCGGTGTTTGCCGACACGATCCCCTTTCTGATTGACGAAGCCCTGATTCGTCGGATCACAGCCCGTGACATATCCGGCTTTCAGGAATACCTTACACAGTATTACGCTGCGGATCCTGAGGGCGGCTCAGATAAGATCGTTCACAATGCCGAGCTTGGCATCATGCGCAAGCTGTGCAGTATTCGCTCGCTTTTTGATTATCTGTATAAGAATAAAATCGTTGACGCAAATGTGACAACTTTGATCGAACTTCCAAAAATTCACGAAAAACCGATCCTGCGTCTCGACGCTAATGAAATGAACCGTATGATAGCCGCCGTACAAAGCGGTGACGGACTGTCTCCTCATCAAAAAGCGTATGCAGAACAGACCAGAAAGCGGGATTACGCGATCATCATGCTGTTTCTTGGAACCGGGATTCGCGTAAGTGAGCTTGTCGGGCTGGATCTTGGCGATATCGATCTTGACAGTAATGCTTTCATCGTTACGCGAAAAGGCGGAAATCAATCGATCCTTTATTTCCCAGATGCAGTACGCGATGCCCTGAAGGATTATCTTGCTCTGCGTATGGAGATCCAAACGGCAGATGAAGATGAACAGGCATTCTTTCTTTCCCTTCAAAAAAAGCGGATCACACAGCGATCCGTTGAAAACCTGGTCAAAAAATATGCTCTGATCGCCGCCCCGTTAAAGAAACGGATCAGCCCTCACAAATTGCGCAGCACTTTCGGAACCAATCTTTATCAGGAAACCGGTGATATCTACCTGGTTGCCGATGCGCTTGGTCACAGTGATATCAACACAACGCGGAAACACTACGCTGCAATGAGCGAATCCCGTAAAAAAATGGCAGCTGCTCATGTCATCCTTCCGGATCCCGTTGAGAACAACGATTAACTGCATTCTTTTTCTTTAAGAAACGGGTTTCTGTTTCTTATTATTCGTATCCAGTATTACCTCGTCGATCCTGAGACTTCGATATTCCTGTCCTTCATCACCGTTGATGCAGCGCATACAATTGTCACAAATCTTTTCCGGGTCCAGATCACACCGGTCACACTCACCGCAATCAATGCACTCACGGTCATACAGAACACATTTCATCACGATCTCCCCCCTTTAAACCTACCGAATTCTATCAAAAAAGACCGCTAATCCGGTCTTTTTATACTGTAAGCGCAGCCTGTAAGCCGAGTTCTGTCTGGAATGGCCATCTATCTAGGCGATCCGTCACCGGACCGCTCAAGCGATACTGTGGAAACAGGGCGAGCAACCCTATATATTTCCTGGATCTTGCACCGGATGTGGTTTACATGACGGACGAGTCGCCAGGCCGCCGGTGCGCTCTTACCGCACCTTTCCACCCTTACCGTTCAATACGGCGGTATATCTCTGTTGCACTTGCATTGGAGTCGCCTCCACCAGATGTTATCTGGCATCCTGCTCTGCGGTGCTCGGACTTTCCTCATGCCCTATGTATGGCACGCGACCATTCAGCTACCTTGACAGCACCGTTAAGATATCACAAAAAAACAGATCCGTCAATAACTCCTGCTGCTGACAGATCTGTTTTTTTTAAGATGATACTATCTTATTTACCCGATCATAGCATTACAAGCCTGCCACAGGTTTCGCACTCGACCGGCTCCCCTGCTTTTATGCTTCTCACGATTCCGGAAGGAAGACTCATATTGCACCCACTGCATTTATCATCCACTAAACGGGAAAGCGGAGGAACAATATGCTTCTTGATCGCCTGATATCGGGCAAGTAATGCCGGATCGATTCCCTTCTCCTTCTCCTTCGCTACGGCACGCAGCTTTTCCAGTTCCGCGTTTTGCTTGGCGTATTCCTGGTCATATGCCGGCTTCAAAGCGTTGAAATCATTTTTATACTTAGCAAAGCGCATTTTCACATCGTGCTGCTGACGGTCACGATCCTGCGAAT
Source organism: Clostridia bacterium (assembly GCA_045617125.1). GTDB lineage: Bacteria > Bacillota > Clostridia > Christensenellales > Aristaeellaceae > ZC3RG03. The sequence continues at coordinate 12,461 of JAZLIA010000103.1, forward strand.
CTTTATTGATCTTCTTGATCTCCTGTTCGTAGGTCTGAATGTTTTCCTTTATTTTTTTGCCTTCATTGAGCAGCTTGCGAACCTCATCGGTGGTCTTAGGCGGATTATCTTCAAACTTAGCCTGCAGTGCTTTAGACTGATTATCCATTCTGGACAGAGCATCTTTCAGCGCCTCCAGACGATCCGCCATGATCGCGACCTCGCCCTCGATCCTCTTATAATTTTTCTGCTGTTCTTCAAGATTATCCCTGCATTTGACTAGGTTCAGCCGGGTCGGCGAACGCTTGATTTCAGCCTGAAGACGATCTACTGCCATATCCGCATTCTGATAATCCCAAAGTTGATCCATATTAGTCATAAAGGCCCTCCTTGATTTCCATCAGAAACAGAACAGTTCCGTCTCTGATGCAATGACATCCACCTTGTATTGTAAACTATTGGCCCGTTTTTGTAAAGCGGCAGTCAAAGAAGGGACCAATATGTTTTCCGTGCCATAATGGGTACCATCAAACAGAACATAATCGATCATGGATGCAGTGAGCGCATTATGATGCCTTACCTCTCCGGTAAGAAAAGCGTCTGTGCCCAGGCTCTTAGCTTCAAGAAGCTCTCCGTCACAGGCACCTCCTCCAATTGCCAGTGAACAGATCTGCTTTTTTCCGTCACCATAGGTACGCACAGGTGCATGCAGCGCTTTCGCGATTGTTTTTTCCAGGTCATCTGCTTCGATCGGAACAGGCAATTCCCCTACGAAAAGATACCCTTCCTGACGGATATTTTCTAATCCAATCGCTTTGGCACAGCAGACGCTTCCACTGTAGACAGTTTTATCAAGATTCGTATGTGCACTGATCAATGAAATATGCTCCCGGATCAAACTGCAAAGGATCTTTGCTTCCGGATCCCGTTCCACAAGGTCTTTCCTCGCATGAAACAGAAGCGGGTGATGAGAAATGATCAGGTCAGCTTTCTTTTCTGTTGCTTCCTTAACGACCTGTTCAGTCACATCCAGCGTGACCAGCACTTTCTTTACTTCCCTATCCGGATCACCGAGAATCAACCCTGCATTGTCATACTCCTCCTGAGTATCAAACGGAGCCATCTCATTCAAGATCGTATAAAAATCACTTACTTTCGCCACTTTCGATCACCTCTGTCAGCCAAATTATTTTTTTGTTTTCCTGCTGTGACTTAACACATTTTTCAACTTGGAGACGCCACATATAATAATCCAGCGTATCTTTATCCCGCTTGTTCATCATAACTGGCCCAAGAAATAACTGTCTTTCATCATAATGAACTGCACCCGGCACTGCTTTGATCACAACATAGCGCCTTCCTGCAGCGGTTACGGCACATTCGTCCTTTATTGCATAACCAATTTCAAGCAAAGTGCCCCGCAACATTTCCGCATCCGTCTGCGGACAAAGGATCAGTTCAGCTTCGCAAAGGCGGTCTCTTCCATTCAGCAGTATTTCGGAGATCACTTCCCCACCCATTCCGCATATAGCTATCGCATCCACCGGGCTTGATAATGAGTTCAGCCCATCCCCTACCCTGAACTCTGCTCTTTTTTCCATCCCATGCAGCGCAAGCAATGCCCGTGCCTTATCAAGCGACAGAGCGCTGATATCCGTTACCAGCATTCTCGCTACTTTACCGGAAGCAAGCAGATCACATGAAAGCCGCCCATGATCAGCGCCGATATCAGCGCCATAATCACAGGCGGGAAAATACTCCGTCACTTTCCGCAATCGCTCATCCAGTTTCGGAATCGATCGCATCAATCCAGATAATCCTTTAGTTTTTTACTTCTGCTGGGATGGCGAAGCTTGCGAAGCGCCTTTGCTTCGATCTGACGAATTCTTTCACGGGTCACCTTGAATTCTCTTCCGACTTCCTCAAGCGTTCTCTGATGACCATCATCCAGGCCAAAGCGCATCCTGAGTACTTTTTCTTCTCTTGGCGTCAAAGTTTCCAGAACATCCCAAAGCTGTTCCTTCATCAGTATGTGGGAAGCTGCTTCTGCCGGTGCAGGAGCCCCCTCATCTTCGATAAAATCCCCTAAATGGCTGTCTTCTTCTTCACCAATGGGAGTTTCAAGGGATACCGGCTCCTGGGCGATCTTTATGATCTCACGCACCTTGCTTTCAGGGATCCCCATTTCCTTCGCGATCTCTTCGGGAGTAGGTTCTCTGCCGTATTCCTGCAGCAATTGTCTTGATACACGGATCAGTTTATTGATCGTCTCCACCATATGCACAGGGATACGAATCGTTCTGGCCTGATCCGCAATAGCACGGGTAATCGCCTGACGGATCCACCAGGTCGCATAAGTGGAAAATTTATATCCTTTTCTGTAATCGAATTTCTCAACTGCCTTGATCAATCCCAGGTTGCCTTCCTGGATCAGATCCAGAAATAACATTCCTCTCCCAACATAACGCTTTGCAATGGAAACCACAAGACGGAGATTGGCTTCAGCCAGCTTCTTCTTGGCTTCCTCATCCCCTTCTTCCATCCGCTTAGCTATCTCGATCTCTTCATCCGCACTGAGAAGCGGTACAGTTCCGATTTCCTTAAGATACATTCTCACAGGATCATCAATACTGATCCCGTCCTTCATGCTCTCATCAAAGTCGTCAATAACGAGCTCCGGCCCCACGATCGGCTCAACCGGAACATCCTCCGTATCCTTTGTCACCTGTATTCCCTGACTCTCGATATTATCAAGGATCGTTTCAAATTGATCGGGATCAATCTCATAAGATGAAAGCTTTGAAATGATCTCATCATAAGTAAGCGTCCCCTTGGACTTGCCAAGATCATACAGTTCCTGAAGCTTATTCATACTTTCATCGTTATATTGGGTGCTCAAAGATTCCACTCCTCTCAAAATCCACTCTGCCATATCTGGTTTTTCATGCTATTCAGTTCCTTGCTGAGCGTCATGATCTGATTCAGTATTCCAGGCGAAGCAGATGGATCACAAACTTGAAGCTCTGTCCGCAGATCTCCGATCTGCTTTTCAAGCCGGGTCATACTGATTTTTCTAAGACAATCTCTGGCAATTTCTGCTGCTTCTTCTGCATCCATCTCTCCCTGCATGGAAAGGGCTTTCGTCAGCAGTTCCTTTTCCTGAGGATCATCAAACTGATCTAATAATCGGGTCACTTTCATTCCATCCATTAACAGTTCAGCACATTTTGCATAAAGAGGATTATCGAAAAGGCCCGGTTTTCTCAGGTTTTCCGGAAGTACCCCCATCGTGATGAGAGACAGCATCATCTGCTGCGCCTTATCACATTCATCATCCTGTTTCAAGCTGTTCCGGGATCGTTTTACAACATCTCCCATAACCACTCTCTGTTCTTTCACGGCGGGGCGGCTCACCCCCACCTGAGCATACAATGCCTCCTTTGAAAAGCCGGTACATACGTGCAGATATTCGATGTAGTTTTCCATTTCCACCGGTGAAGTTACTTTCGCCAGTAAACCGGAGCAGGCCTTGGCACATTCCATCTTGCCATCTGTATCTGTCAGATCAAACCTTGCCATGGTCCGTTCCAGTAAAAACCTTGTCGAGGTAATCGGTCTCAAATCTTCAAATGCTTGTTTCCCTCGCTGTCGGATATACTCATCGGGATCAAGTCTGTCGGGAATACGCAGTACCTTGAGCGGCATCTCTTCGCTATTGAAAATCCCGATTGCTTTTTCGATTGCGTGCTGTCCGGGCTCATCACCGTCATAGGCGACCCATACTTCAGGTGCAAATCTGTGTAGCAGCTTAGCCTGTTCCGGTGTCAGAGATGTTCCCAGCGAGGCGACTACACCTTTGATTCCCATCTGGGTCAACGCAACAACGTCCATATACCCTTCGACCAACAATATGCGCTTCAGTTCCCGTTCCTTTTTCAGCAGATTTGCCGCAAAAACTCCCTGCCTTTTGTTGTAGACAGGGGTATCCCCTGTGTTCATGTATTTGGGCTTGCCGTTATCCAGTATTCTTCCGCCAAACCCAAGCACCGTTCCCTTCACATCGATGATCGGAAACATGGCTCTTGAGCGGAACATATCAAAACAGCGGTCTTCTTTTTTCAGAACCAGCCCGGCAAGTACCAGTTCTTCTTCGGAATACCCCAGATCCTTTAAGTGTCTGAGCAGTGCGTCCCATTTATCCGGGGATGCGCCAAGCCCGAATTTACGGATGACGCTGTCATCCATTCCTCTGCCATGGAAATAATCAAGAACCTTCTTTCCTTCTTCTGTCCATAGCAAATTGTGATAAAAACGGGCAGCTTCCGTATTTGCGTTGATCAGCCTTTCCCTTTGGGTTTTCTTTTTTTCGTAGTCGGGGTCCTGATTGAGAGTCGGCGGCGGCATATGGAATTTTTCTCCAAGAAAAAGCGCAGCCTCCGAAAAGGTCATGTGTTCTGTTTCCATTACGAAGTTAACTGCGTTTCCCCCTGCTTTGCATCCGAAACAATAATACAGGTTCAGTTCCGGATTTACAGAAAATGAAGGGGTCTTTTCATTATGGAAAGGGCACAGCCCCCAGAAACGTTTTCCATCTTTCTTCAGATGCACATAATCCGACACGACCTGAACGATATCTGCCCTGTTATAAAGGTCATCCATCCAGGCATTCGGAATCCTTCCGGCCATAACTTGATCACCGCCCCTATAATGTTTCGCCGCTTTCTGTTATTCTCCTGCTTGAAAAAACATCAAAAAAGAACAGGAATTTGTGCTCTTCCTGTTCTTTGATCCACGACATTACCGGCTCTCAGAAATCTCCAGAAGTTGATACAAAGCTTCCAGTTCATCCGCACTGGTATAGGAAAAGACCAATTTTCCTCTCTTCAGGTTTCCACGGATCTGCGTTCTTACACCGGTCGTACGAAGGAAACGTGACTCCATATCCTTTAACTCCGGTACCATTTCCCGTACAGTAGGATTGACCGCCTTTTTTTCAGTTTCGTTCTTTTCCCTTGCAAGCTCTTCCAACTCACGCACGCTGAGCTGTTCCATTATCGTTCTTTCCAGTAATATGCCCCGTTTTTTCTCATCATCTATTCCGGCCAGTACGCGTGCATGACCTTCTGTGATCTCACCGCTGAGAATTTGTTCCTTCACATAATCCGGAAGGCGGATCAGCCTCAGCAGATTTGTGACTGCTACACGGGATCGCCCCAAACGGTTCGCCGCTTTTTCCTGCGTATACCCGCACTTTTCGATCAGCTGCCTGATCGCTTCTGCCTCATCCAGAGGATTCAGATCCTCTCGCTGAAGATTTTCAATCAGTGCAGCCTCCATTTTTTCCTGCTCTTCCATTTCCCTGACGATGCAGGGAACAGTGTCGAGGCCTGCCATTCTTGCGGCTCTGTATCTTCTTTCACCGGCTACGATGCGATACCCTGTTTCCTCTTCAGTAACAATGAGCGGCTGCAGGATCCCTGCTGTACGGATACTTTCAGCAAGAGAAGCAAGTCCTTCATCATCAAAATGCCGTCGCGGCTGATCGGGATTGCATAATATCCGGTCCACCTGCAGCATTCGTATTCCGCCGGCATTTTCTTCATCGTTAGTTGGGAGCAGCACATCCAGCCCTCGTCCCAGCGCATTCTTTTTCATTTGAATCCTCTGACTTTCGTTTCGCTTTTCTTGATCACTTCTGTGGCCAAGTTCATATAGGCCTCTGCACCTGAACATCTGCGATCATATAGAATGACCGGCAACCCATGACTGGGTGCTTCCCCTAACCTTACATTTCTTGGTATGACCGTGGAAAAAACTCTTCCTTTGAAATGCTTTTTTACCTGTGCTGCCACCTGCAGGCACAGATTCGTCCGCCCGTCATACATCGTAAGCAATATTCCCTCAAAATCCAGCACAGGATTGATACTCTTCTGTGCTCTCTGGATCGTATTCACCAGGGATGAAACTCCCTCAAGAGCAAAATATTCACATTGGATCGGAACAAGAATGGTTTGCGCAGCTGCCAAAGCGTTCAGCGTAAGCAATCCCAGAGATGGTGGGCAGTCGATCAAAACATAATCAAAGTCAGGAAGAACCGGTTCCAGGGCAGCGCGAAGACGGTATTCTCTTCTCTCCATCTCCACAAGCTCAACTTCGGCACCGGAAAGCCGGATATCCGACGGCATAACAAATAATCCATCCTGGGGAGATTTTTCAATGATACTGCCGGCAGTCACCTTTGAAAGCAGCATTTCATAAACGGTCTTCTTGCCTGCGTTAACACCGGAACCGCTGGAAGCGTTTCCCTGTGGGTCCATATCTACCAACAGGACCTTTTTTCCCCGATCCGCAAGACAGGCAGCCAAATTGATCGCGGTAGTGGTTTTTCCGACCCCGCCTTTCTGATTTGTTATCGCAATTACGCGAGCCACATTCATACTTCCTTTTCGATTTACTTGATACGACCGATACTGCTTCCGAGTTTCTCGATCATTGCTTTATCAACCTTTGTCCCCGCTTCTCTCAGGGCCATGATTGCAGCACCGGTCAATTTAGTATATTTAGGAAGAAGCATCTGGTAATTCCGTCCGACATAATGATCTACATTATCATAATAGATTCTGTTTTCCCACATGGAACCGGAAAGAGCAACTCTCACAAGAGAGCATCCCAGATCATTTCCTGCTGTTTTGATCGCATCAGCAATTCCGGCTGCTGCTTCATCCAGATTGAGCAATGCTACACGATCATTTTTCCCGGCAGCATCCAGAAGGCATCCGGCGTATTTGGCAATCTCATTGCGTCCGCCGCGGTAAACCTCAGGGATCAGTTCATTGACAGGTCTTCCCGTCTGCTCGCGGATCATTTCCGTCATCAGTGTCTTTCCACCGCGCCCGTCATATTGACGCAGCACCGACACGAGCGCTCTTCTTCCCAGATCGTAAGCACTTCCTTCATCGCCGAGCAGATATCCCCAGCCGCCGATCTGCCGGATACCGTTTTCTTTGTTAACACTGAAAACAGAGGAACCTGTGCTTACATTAGCCACGATTCCCTCTCCGTCATACACGACCGAACGGAAAGCATTGACTGTATCTGTGGAAATATAGACCCGCGTCCCATCTCCGAAAAAGCCTGTAAGAAAGCCCTGCACAACATCATGCTTTTCCCGGTTCTCGGTCACACCTGAAATGCCTGCCCACACACAGGCTGTTTTTTCTTTTAACCCTGATGTCAGCTTCAGAAGCAGTTCATTCAGGTGATCGATCGAATGTGTGACATGCAGTGCAGTAGCGCTGGATGCTTCTCCAGCTTCCTTTTTGAGTACCGTACCGGTTTCATCCAGCAAGACGGCCTCCGTCTTGGTGCCTCCGCCGTTTATTGCGATAATATACATATTTGCTCCTTCCATGAAACCCGGCAGCTTTGATCCGGATCAGTCGGTAACGTACTTCTTGGTTCCGTTATAGCTCCAGTCAACCGTAGGAAGATCCGTCATTTCGTCAGTATAAACCCCATCTTTCCTGCACACAAAACCAATATCACAGGCAAGGTTTTCTCCTCCGCTCGGTACGATCACTTCTCCTTCAGCAGTATCTCCTTCAGAATAAGTCAGCACATTGTTAATCAGCGGGAACTGAGTATTGTAAGATGTGATATCCAATTCACCCGGCATCGTTACCCTCATTGTGTACACACCGGGATACAAATTGGTAAACTCATAGTGACCGTATTCATCTGTAAAGGTTTCACAAACGAACTCGCCATACTGATAAAGCTCGACCCGGATGCCGGGCACCTGTTTTTCACCAATATCCTGCAGCCCGTTTCTGCTTTCATCCAGCCATGCAAAATCACCGATGCTTCCCATTGCACCGATTCCGATATCGCATCCTGTCACTGTTTCCCCCATTCCCACCTGTACAGCACAAGACACAGCGTTATAGCCGCTGCTGATGATCATACTGTTCCGTTCCTGCAAATCGTTTTCACGTGCAAAAAGGTATCCCTGCGGAAGCTCCGCTTCCAGATAATAATCACCCGGCATCAGCTTTTCAAAGATGAAAGAGCCATCCTGATTAGTTACCGTGCTGCCAACCAGTTCCGACAGTTCAGCATCTCTGTAAAGCGACACGTTGATATCCTGCACATGATTGAGCGTCTGATCCATATTCCATACACAGCCATGGATCTTTGCATAACGGATGATTCCGATGCTGATCCTTTCTTCGTCATTCTCTGTGAAATAGGCATTTCCGTTGCTTGAAGAAAGAACCATATCTTCATCAAGCCCAAGAACCAGCATGTAATTCGCTGGAATAATATTATCAAACCAGTATTTTCCTTCTGCATCGGTTACAGTGGAGACAACCGTTTCACCGTTATAGAGCATATCGACCTTCAGACCGCTGTAGGGAAGATTTTCAGGATCTGCCGGATCACCGGAAACGTTACAGTCAAGATAAACATAGCCCTCTGTGCGGATCGGCTTCACTGCTTCGACCACACACTGATCAATATGTTCGTCAATTCCCACTGTGATATCAGAGGAGATACGGTTTCCATTTTCCGCCCGTGCAGGGCTCTCGCTCTTATATCCGAATACATAACCATCAGGGAGTTCAAAGTACACACTGTAATCATCCGGAAGGATGTTTTCAATGTTGAAGCTTCCGTTTACCGCTTCTGTTGAATAAATACTGTTATTGGTGTGCCCGGTCAAAGTAACAGTAACACCGCCAAATTGTTCATCAGACAGGACCTTTCCGGAGAGACTTCCGGTAAGCACAGCTCCCACCTCAGGCAGTTCGATCACATCTGCCATTTGAATATTGAAGGTTTCACTCATAAGCTCACCGTCACCTGTTGCCGGATCTGTAAACACCGCATTCTTCTCAGATGTATAACGCACCTTATAGGTCCCCGGAAGGATACCGTTGATCGTGTAACTGCCATCCTCGTCTGTTACATCAAAGCTGAAATCTGATACCTCTGTACCGTCTTCCTTCACCAGAGTCGCCCGTACTCCCGGAACACCGCTGCCGATCCTGCCCTTCAGAGGATCATTCATCACGATATTGCCGCATACGCAGCCCGCCATGAACAGCCCACCGTCAACATCCTGAATCTGATCTCCGGGCATCAGACGGAATTCTTCCGTTTCACCATATTCATTGTTCTGATTTACGATTTTGTTTTCATTTCCGGAGAAAGGCGCTGCGATATACGGATTTTCCAACAGAAAACGAACAGAATAGGTGCCCGGGAAAACATGCCGGAAAGCATAGGAACCATTTTCATCCGTTACCGCTTCTGCAATAACATCCCCGGAAGACGCGACAAGCTGAACCGTCACACCGTTCATGGATGCATCGCCGTTCTCCCTTGCACCGTTGTTATCGCGGTCGGCATAAACAATGCCTGAAACTGCCGTATCCTCACAAAGGATCACTTGAACAGCTTCGTTTTCCGTTCCAATATCAGTGAGGATCCGCTCTCCGCGTTCCAGAATGGTATTTTCTCCATTATTGTTGAGTATGCAACAGTAATTCTCAGGCCACTCCAGGGAATAGTAGATATTGCCAAGCCTCAATGCGTCTGCCAGGGCAACACCATATTCCGATTCGATCACGGCAGAGGTGTTTCCGTCTGTTTCAATTATATTCACATATACTTTTTCGTCAAAGGCACAAATATCCAGGTTGTCAATCTCAATGCTGTTGCTGCCCGTCAGGTTCATACCATCAGAATAATAAAACTCAAAAGCCAGACTGTTCGCCTTCTGTGCCCCAACAGGATCCACCTGAGCGGTCTTTCCTACCTTCACTTTAGTCAGGAGCGTTCCTTCTGAGGTGTTGGAAGCAGTGATGGCGGAATTCCAATCTGCAAACATGGTGCCGTCCGGTAGTTTCACCGTCAGTTCATAGTCCCCACCCTGAATCCGGTCAAAAGCATAATGGCCGTTTTCATCGGTCACAGTAGTGCGGGTCAGATCCATAAGAGGTGAATAAAGACGGATCTCAGCCCCCTCAAGGCCGTTATCATCCTTTTCATACCATACCATGCCTTCCAGGCTGCCGCTCTGCACAAGACCAAGCCCGATGCCAAGGCTGGTTTCACCTGTCACTTCAAAGGGCACGCTGTATACCACAGAAGCGTCCACAGGAAGGAAGCAGTTATAGTAATAGCTCATTTTTTTTCCGATGGGGCCGACAATATAATTATTCGGTAGTTCCACACGGAAGCGGTATGTTCCGGGAGTGATTCCCATGATCCGCTCTATGTTATCGGCAGAATCAGTGGTCTTTACAGTCGTTACCTCATATTCTTCCCCATCAACATCGCACACCAGCGTGAAGCGTACATTTTTTACCAGCCGTTCATCATTCGCACGGCCGCCATTCTGATTTTCATCGCAGAAAGCAAGCACATTCACAGCCGCTCTGCTTTTGCATAAACCGATGCTCAGGCTCTTCTCTCCGGAAAGGCGGAACCATTCCGTATATCCAGTCTTCTCAAAGGAAGGAAGGACATCGCTGTCTTTTCCGTAGCGCGTCATATTATACTTTTCATTGCTGATTTGAAGCCGGTAGCTTCCTTCCTCCACAGCATCAAAACAGAAAAGCCCGTCATTGACAGTGTTCATTCTTTGGACCCTGACAATCTCTCCTTCTTCATTCCGGGTCTGCAGAGTGACCGTCACTCCGGATAATGCCGACTCGTCTTCATCACGCACACCGTCTTCATTGTTGTCAAACCATACTGCACCGCTAACGATATTCTCCTCTGCAAGAGCAGGCAGAATCGCGGACATTGCCATGGCAAGGCACAGAAGCAAGATCACCTTCACAATCTGTTTACGCATTGAAACCTCCGATTGCTTTAATCATATAATAAATGCCTGCACTGAATGTCAGACATACACCTGCACAGATCAGGATCAGATAGAGCGGGAAACCGACCGCGTCGAAATAATCGCTGAAAAATGAAGTGATCAACGCGGTAACGACCGTAGCCTGCGCGACCTTCCCGATCCATTTGCTGAAAACAACAATCTTTTTCTTCAGCATGATCAACCCGCCAACAACCATGGTGGTCTCTTTCAAAAGAATAAGTCCGAGGGCAACGGTGAAAAGAGTGTTCCTGATGTATAATGTCAATGACAGCATCACGCTGATCACCATCAGTTTATCCGCCAGCGGATCCGCCAACTTGCCAAAGTCGGTGATCAGATTATATTTTCTGGCAATATACCCGTCTGCAATATCTGTAAGGCTCGCCACGGCAAATATCAGAAGCGCAATCAGATGAAAATTGTAAGACCCGTCCGACGGATGTGAAAATTCAAACAAACACCAGTATACGGGTAAAAGAGTAATCCGGAAACAAGTGAGTACATTCGGTACATTCAGATTTTTCTGTTTGTTTTTCACCATGAAAATACCTCCGTATATACGCATTGATTATATCATCCGCAGGATTCTATTTCAACCGTTTTTTCTTATCGGCTTATTATCGGACGCATAGCGCGTAAAGCAAACACCCCTATTCCTTCATCTGCAATTTATTGATAGAAAAAGTACCGGAGCAGAACACACTGTTTCCCCTCCGGTATTATTCCTTCCCTATCCCGGAAATACGCTGCTTCAAGGCATTCGTTTCTTTTTCCGGTCAAAAACGTATCTTGCTCATTTCTTTTCCGCAAACAGATGCTTCATCTGCTTTCCAAGAAGGTCAAAATCCATTTTCTTGTAGCTCCATGCAGCATGACCGATCCCATATTGATCAAAAGCCTCATGTATTGCCCTGTACCAGGCTTCAGCATCTTCCCTGGAAGCATGTTCGATCACGCCATATTCACCGCAGTACAGGCTGGTGCCTTCAGCTTCGGCCTTTCTGACAGCTTCTTCAAACAGGCGCATAAAGTAAGCGGCGCCAAGCTTCTGAATATGCTGATCCTCAGGAAATCCGTGAATAATATCCGGAAAAAGCTTCCGGTAAAGCTCTGACATTTCTCCTTCCGTGCAGTCAAAAGAACATCTGAAATCGTTCGGCATCCCTTTCACCCAGTATGCACCCTGATGTGTGAACACAAGAGGTTCGTAGCAGTGAAAATTATAAATAACATGCCGGTCATGAGGTGGAAGCAGGTCCTTCACCGCATCAACGGAATTATTCCAATAACCGCCCACCAGAATGTTGATATCCGGGCAGATCTTTCTGATCCTGCATATACACTCTTCTGCAATACGGTTCCATGTATCAGAACAGGCCGGATCCGTCACTTCATTCAGCAATTCAAAGGAAAGCATCTCACTGAAGCAGCCAAATCGCTGCGCGAACTGCTCCCAAAGGCGATAGAAGCGTTCCTGATAATCTGCATTGTCAAAAAAACCGGATTGATGCTCTCCTTCGTCAAAGGAATAGCCATAGGTCTTATGCAGGTCCAGGATCATATTGAGACCGTATTTTCTGCAGCAGGCAATGCATCCTGCGATCCTTTCAAACCCGCTTTCGATATACTCGCCCTCTTCGGTTTCCACCAGGTTATAATCTACCGGGACACGCACATGATCCAGCCCCCAACCGGATAATTCAACAAAATCCGCTTCAGTGATAAAGGTGTCATAATGCTCCTGCGTATATTCACACTGTGAAAACCATCCTCCAAGATTGACACCCTTCATATATCCTGAAAACATCCGTATTGCCCCCCTTGCATCTCATTAATCTTGTATTATTATAAGTGATGTTCTTTTTTTTCGCAACTGATTTATCCCATCTGTCCGTAATCTTTGAATTGAAAAACTTACATGTTTTGGATATAATATAATCAATCTGTATTATGGAGGTGTTTTGAATGCCTATGCCCGGAGGGATGGGGGGACGCGGTCCCCGCGGTTTTCTCACTGATGAAGAGAAAGAAAACATGCCAAAGGTTACCAAGGAACTGCTCCTGCGCATATTTTCATATCTGAGGCCCTATCTGTTTCAGTTTCTGTTTGTTTTTATCGCTATCATCCTGGCAGCTGTAATTGGTCTTCTTCCTTCCGTGATCACCGGAAAAATCGTTGATGAAGCCCTTCAGAAAGCTGACTGGTATAAGCTGGTCCGTCTGCTTCTGGCTGCGCTGGCAACTCTGACCGCATCACAGGTAATCGGAGTGCTGGAAAGCTACATCAATGCCTGGATCAGCCAGCATATCATTTATGATATGAAAAATCAGATGTACGATCATCTGCAGCATATGCCTCATGCTTTCTTCACCACTGAAAAACAGGGAGACATCATCACAAGGATGAACAGCGATATCAGTGGTGTCAGTTCCGTCATTTCAGGCACGCTTTCTTCCATTGTAAGTAATATTGCCACCGTAGTCACTACGCTCGTTGCCCTGTTCACAATGAGTTGGCAGCTTGCGCTCGTAGGCATCGTGATCATTCCTCTCCTCATCCTGCCCACAAAATCCGTGGGCAAGACCCGCTGGAAACTGCTCACGGAAAGCCAGGCCAAAAACGACGAAATGAACCAGCTGGTCAACGAAACGCTTTCTGTTTCCGGTTCAATGCTGGTAAAGCTTTTTGCGAGGGAAGAAAAGGAACTGGATCGGTTTGTGAGTGTAAACGGTGAAGTGACCCGCCTTGCCATGAAAGAACAGCGCAGTGGTAAATGGTTCGGAGTGATCATGGGGATCTTCACCAACATCGGGCCCCTGCTCATTTACCTTGCCGGCGGTTATTTCATGATCAGGATGAATGATCCGGCCATCTCCATCGGTGTGATCACAGCAACGATCGCTCTGATCAATCGGCTGTATCGCCCGGTTCAAAGTCTGCTCAACATCTCTGTGGATTTCACCCGTTCCCTTGCTCTGTTCACAAGGATCTTTGATTATTTCGACAAGGAGATCACCATCAAGAGCAAGCCGAATGCTGTGACTCCCGTAATCAAAAATAAAGATATCGTTTTCAACCATGTATCCTTTTCCTACGAACAGGATCATCCTCTTCTTACAGACATTGATTTCATCGTGCCCGGAGGAAAAATGTATGCTATCGTCGGGCCCAGCGGAAGCGGTAAATCCACCGTTGTGAACCTGATCCCCCGGCTTTATGATGTGATCGGAGGCAGTGTTTCCGTGGGTGGTGTGGACGTACGGGATATCGATTTAGGATATCTTCGCGATAATATCGGTGTTGTAACACAGGATACATACCTTTTCAACGGAACGATCCGTGAAAACCTTCTGTATGCAAAAGAAGATGCAACACAGGAAGAAATCGAAAACGCCTGCAGGATCGCCAGCATTCACGATTTTATCGTTTCCCAGCCTGACGGTTATGACACCATGGTCGGCAACCGCGGTCTGAAGCTGTCCGGCGGTGAAAAGCAACGCATCTCCATTGCCCGGGTCATTCTTAAAAATCCTAACATCCTAATTCTGGATGAAGCAACCTCTGCTTTGGATTCCATTTCTGAAAATGCCATACAGGATGCTTTGGACAACATGATGAAGGGCCGCACCAGCATCGTGATCGCTCACCGCCTGTCAACGATCCTGAAAGCGGATGCGATCATGGTCGTCAAAGATGGTGTTATTGCAGAAAAGGGAACCCATGATGAGCTGCTTGCCAGGGAAGGGGTTTACCGCGATCTGTATGAAACTCAGTTCCGTAAGGTTCTGGAAATGGAAGCTGATAAAAACGAATAGCATTCATTCAAACACGCTGTTTTTCCAGGCAGCGTGTTCTTTTCAGACGGACACAATGTGACCTGTTTCTTAAGCAACAGCGTTCCTTTTTGATTATAGTTGCAAAGCACACGGGTTTATGGTATCATTTTCACGAATAAACGGTGAATAATCATTGTTTTGAATAAGGGGGTTCTCTATGAAGTACGGTCATTTTGACAGTGAAAAACGCGAATATGTGATCACGGATCCGCGCACTCCCATGCCCTGGGCCAATTATCTTGGTTCTCCGGCCTACGGAGCCATCATCACCCAGAACGCGGGTGGATACAGCTTTGTTCGTTCCGGTGCAGCCGGAAGGATCCTTCGCTACACCTTTAACCAGTTTGATGAACCCGGACGTTATATCTATCTTCAGGATGCCGAAGACGGAGACTACTGGTCTGCTTCATGGCGTCCGGTCGAAAAGGAACTCGACCAATACCACACAGTGTGCAGACACGGTACTTCCTACACTGAAATCGAGAGCACCTATCGGGATATTGAAAGCAAGGCGCTTTATTATGTACCTCTTGGAGCAGAGCATGAAGTGTGGCGTCTCAAAGTCCGGAACAGCGGCGATAAGGCCCGCACACTGAGAGTTTTCGGTTATTGCGAGTTTACAAACGAGTCCTTCTATACGCAGGATCTCGTCAACATGCAGTATACTCATTTTATCACCCGCACCGATTTCATTAAGGATCATATCCTTCAGCATATCAATGAATATTGCCATGTCAATGAAAAGGGAGAAAACGGAAGCGAACGTTTCTTCGGTCTGGCAGGCATTCCCGTTGCTTCCTACACCGGAAGGAGAGACCGTTTCCTCGGTGTGAACCGTTTCCGTAATCCTCAGGCTTTGCTGAATGGAAAATGTGATAATTCCCTCAACTACAATGGAAATGGCTGCGGGGCACTGCAGGCAGAAATGACGCTCGCCCCCGGAGAAGAGAAAACTGTTGCCTTTATGCTTGGACAGAAAACCGAAAGCGAAGTCCGGAAGGTGCTGGATCATTATGCCGACACAGAAGCGGTAACAGACAGCGAGTTCCAGGTTCTGAAAGATTACTGGCACGCAAAGCTCATGAATTTCAAAGTCAACACACCGGATGAGCGTTTCAACGAAATGGTCAACACCTGGAATGCATTCCAGTGCTTTACCACCTTTGTATGGAGCCGCGCAGCTTCTCTGATCTATTGCGGCGAACGTAATGGTTATGGCTACCGTGATACGGTTCAAGATATTCAGGGCATCATTCATCTGGACCCTGCAATGGCAAAGGAACGCATTTCTTTCATGCTCTCTGCCCAGGTGCATCATGGCGGCGGTCTTCCTTTGGTAAAATTCACGCATAACGCAGGTCACGAAGATACGCCTGAACAGGAAAGCTATGTACGTGAAACCGGTCACCCTGCTTACCGTGCTGATGACGCCATGTGGCTGTTCCCCACCGTTTACAAGTATATTTCTGAAACCGGTGATATTGGATATCTGAACGAGATCATTCCCTTTGCCGACAGGGATGAAGGCACAGTATATGAGCATCTCAAACGGGCTATCAATTTCACTCTGGATCATCTCGGCAATCATGGCATGCCTGCCGGCCTCCATGCTGATTGGAACGACTGTCTCAAACTGGGGGCTCAGGGTGAAAGCAGCTTTGTGGCATTCCAGTTCTATTATGCCCTCACGATCATGGCTGGTTTTGCTCCTGAAAATGAAAAGGCCTACTATCTTGAAAAAGCACAGGATCAGCTCGAAAAGATCAACCGCTACTTCTGGGAAAATGACCGTTTCATGAGAGGCTACCGTGAAGATGGCACTGTGATCGGAAGCAAGCAGGATCCGGAAGCAAGTATGTGGCTCAATCCCCAATCCTGGGCTGTTATCAGCGGCGCTGCAACAAAAGAGCAGGGCAATACGATCCTTGATACTGCTGAAAAACTGCTCAACACCCCCAACGGTCTTGAACTGATGGCACCCTGTTATCGTTATCACGCTTTTGACGGAGCTGCAATGATCCTGTTCAATCCCACCACCAAGGAAAACGGAAGCATCTTCTGTCAGTCACAAGGATGGATCATACTGGCTGAAGCCCTCAGCGGGCATGGGAACCGTGCTTTCAAATACTTTGCTGAATCCTGCCCTGCTTCCTATAACGATCGGGCTGAGATTCGTGAAGCAGAGCCCTATGTTCACACACAGTTTATCGAGGGCCATGAAACACCTCAGCCTGGCCGTGCCCATGTTCATTGGCTCACCGGCACAGCAAGCACAGTCATGGTAAGCTGTGTAGAGGGAATTCTGGGCATGCGTCCCACTCCCTCGGGCCTGAAAATCGATCCTGCCATTCCGTCTGAATGGGGTGAATTGACTATTGATAAATCTTTTCGCGGTTCCATGCTCCATATCGTAATCAAAAATCCCAGCCATCATGAGAGCGGTGTGACTGGAATGACCCTAAACGGGAAGGAGCTTTCCGGCAGCTTCATTGATGCCAAAGATCTTCTCCTGGGAGATAATCAGATAACAGTACTCCTGTGATCCAGGATCATTCTTCAGTAAAATACTCCTCTCACCGATTTGAGAGAGCAACTTCAAAAGGCTCCGGGATTAGCTGATTGATCAAATAATAAGCTTGATCATAACTCATTTAGACAAATCCTGACGATGATTATGATCAAGCTTTTTATATAGCTTTTTATATACAGTGTTTTCCTGTGAAGTATTGCTGTTTTCATGATGAAGGTGAAATGTGGTTTTCTACACTTCGAACCCCTCCATCGCAGTGTTGCTTACATGTATACATTTGACGTTTGATTTTGGGTATCCTTTGTTTTTATTGTTACAATTTTATGAATTCTCTTGGGTCGACTGAATAGTTTCGAATAATGTTATAAATATCAATTTTAAGCAAATGTATTGACAACATGCTGATAACGTGTTAATATGATTACGAAGATAATAGGTGATCCAAAACAAAGAAGCAATCAAGGTAAAAATACCTAAATGAGGAAATGAACAAAGTGAGGAAATGAAGATGGCTGCATTTCATGATCCTTTGATTGTAGCGTTGGAGGATGGGCGCTATTTGGGGCTTTCCACTGATCTGGATGTTGCTGGCGTTCAGGCTCGCTATTCGAACGATCTTCTAAACTGGGGAGAACCTTTTACACTGCTGAAGGAAACACCGGAAACAGTCAAACACCATTGCGGAACAGATCATTTCTGGGCTCCTGAATTAATAAAGCGCAAAGATCGATGGCGTCTCTATTGCTGCGCTTCACGCTTTGGAACAACCCAAAGCATAATTGGTTTGGCAGAATCTGATACGGCGGAAGGACCATTTGCATACCAGGGTGAAGTTGTCGTAACGAACCATTGCCAACGTTTTACACAGCCAAACGCCATTGATCCTTGTGTTTGTGCTGACCGGAACGGAAAGGACTGGCTGATATATGGTTCCTTCTTTGGAGGTATCCATGTTCTACCTCTTGGAGACGATGGTTTTCCGGAGGAATACAACGAAGGAAAGCTCATTGCAGGAGGGAACAGCCAAGCTATTGAGGGAGCATATTGCATCTATCATGAACCATCTGATCGGTTCATCCTCTTTACATCCTGGGGAGATTTGAAATGCAGTTATCATGTGCGAGTCGGCTACAGCAAAGAGATCAGCGGACCCTATTTGGATTCGAATGGTATCGACCTTGCCAATGATGACCCCATTCATTCCCCTGGCGATATGCTGTGTGCAGGCTATCACTTCGGAGGCTTAGATGAAACAGGTATCATGGCGACAGGACATAACAGTGTCATGAAAACCGGAGGGGAAACCTACATGGTACATCATGCACGACCGGAATATGATGTAAAGCATCCTTTCCTGCAGATCCGAAGGCTTCTGTTTGATGATTCGGGCAGAGTATATGCCTCCCCTGTCCCCTATAATGGGAAACAGATTCTGCCTTGTGAACAGTTACCTGAAAATTGGAATATCGTTTATCTTTGCAGATTGAATATGGGAGTCACCTATTCAGTGTATGCATCCAAAGAGCAGCTTTCAATGGAACTCCAAAAAGGTCAGCTTTACGCAAAAGCCTTTGGGAAGAACTGGAAGGGTCAGGTTTGGAAGCAGGGTGAACAGTATGTTTTTTCTATGCTGTCTGATGATGGAGAGACACTTTGGGGAATTAAGTAAAATCTCAAGAATTATTGATATCGATATCGATTTCCTTAGGAAATAATTAATATCCCCGTTGACATCCCGTAGATATTATGCTAATATTATTACAATGATAATTAAAAATGGAGCAGCAAATATGAATCACCTTGAAATGATCGATCTGATAAAATTGAAGATCAAACCTGCCGTAGGCTGTACAGAACCCGGGGCTGTAGCATATGCAGTTGCTCTTGCCAAAAAGTATTTGGGCGAAGAACCGGAAAAGGTTACAGTATATGCAAGCCAGAACATTTTGAAAAATGCTATGGGTGTCGGTATTCCAGGAACCGGGATGTACGGTTTGCCCATTGGTATTGCACTCGGTGTCGTTTGCGGCAACGCAGATAAAGGTCTGACAGTGTTGGATTCTGTGGATCAAAACGCTGTTAATTCGGCAAAATATTTATTAGAACAAAATACAATCACGATCAAAACCAGCAACAGTCCTGAAAAGCTCTATATTGAAGCGCATTTGGAAGCAAAAAGCCATTATGCCCGGGTTATCATTGAAAAAAGTCATACCAATGTGAAGCTGATTGAAAAGGACGGTAATATGCTGCTTTCCGGAGCAGATACAAAAGAAAAAAATGAGGTGATCAGTGCAGCATCATGCCTGTCGCTTCATGATATTGATTCCTTTGTTCGTGCTGTTGATTGGAATGAACTCGCTTTTTTGCAGGAATGTGTTAAGATCAATACCCATATTGCAGAAGAAGGACTCAAAAATGATTACGGCCTCTCTTTAGGCAAAAGTATGTTGGACCTTGCTAAAAACACTCAGGAAATCAGCGAAGAACAATATGCTATTGCTTATGCCTGTGCCGCAGCTGATGCCAGAATGGGCGGATGCACATTGCCAGTTATGTCTTCCTGTGGAAGCGGCAATCAAGGATTGACGGCAACACTTCCTGTGATTGCGATTTGCCGGATAAGACAGTACACACCGGAAATGATGTATAGGGCTTTGGCTTACAGCCTGTTGGTTACAATTCATGTAAAAGAGCATATCGGGCAATTGTCCGCACTATGTGCATGCAGTGTGGGTGCATCTATCGGCACAGCTGCCGCGCTGGTATATCTCAATGGCGGCGATTTTGAAAAAATCTGCACAGGTATTGAAAATGTGATTGCGGATGTTTCCGGAGTGATATGTGATGGAGCAAAATCCAGCTGTTCCATGAAGATCGCCACAGGAGTAAGCAGTGCATTTCGTGGTGCGCTGATTGCAGGCAACAATCATGGTGTAGATGCCAAGGACGGTATTATAGGTCATAATGCTGAGCAGTCTATCGATAATCTTGGAATATTATGCCATGATGGAATGAACTCAACGGATAACGTGATCATGGAGACCCTTGTAAATAAATAGGAAAAGATGATCCGTTTCCGATGAAAAAAGTAGAAAGGATGATTAAAATGAACAAGAGAGAACGCGTATTCAATGCCATTGACAAAAAGCCTGTGGATCATGTGCCAGTCGGCTTCTGGTATCACTTTGGCGGGAAGGAAGCCATGGGTGAACCTTGTGTACAGGCTCATGTCAACTATGTGAAGGATTGTGATGTTGATATTCTCAAGATCATGTGCGACGGTTATTTCCCCTATCCTGTTCCTGCAGAATGCAAAACTGCTGAGGACTGGTTTGATCTTAAACCTTTGGGAAAGGATCATCCGTTCATCCGTGAGCAGGTGGAACGTGCTCGCCGTCTTGTTGAGGAAGTGGGCAAGGATATGCCTGTATTCTACAATGTGTTTGCTCCCTTCTCCTCCATTCGCTTTGGCGCCGGTGAAAGTCGCGTTATGAAGGACATTCGGGAAAACAAGCTCGCGGTCATGCATGCACTCGATGTGATCGCTCAGGATAATGCGCTGCTTTCTGAACTGCTTATCCGTGAAGCAGGTTGTGATGGTGTGTATTACTGCGTGCAGGGCGGTGAATATGGCCGTTTCACTGTGGAAGAATACAATGAAATGATCCGTCCCAGTGATCTTTATGTTCTGGAGCATGCGAATCGTTTCAGCAGTCACAATATCATGCACTGCTGCGGCTGGGCTGGTGCACGGAACCAAATCGAGCTTTGGAAGGATTATCCGGTTGCATGCGTGAACTGGGCTGTTTATGTAGAGGATCTGTCTATGGAAGACGGACGCATTTTCTTTGGTGATAAAGCCTGCCTGGGTGGGTTCCAGAGCCTTCATCAGGAAGGAAAAAATCACAAAGGGATCCTGCATAACGGAACCAAGGAAGAGATCCAGGAATATACCCGTGATTTGATCCTTTCCTTTGGAAAACGCGGTCTTCTGCTTGGTGCAGACTGCACCGTCAACAGCTTTATTGAGCATGAGCGTATTCGTTGGGTCGTTGAAGCTGCCCGTTCCATCTAAGCAGCTTTATTGATCTGATACAGGATATGCGCAAGAATCCAACCGGGGGGGGTAAACAATCATGGAATCTGTACAACACTATCAGAAAGAACGAAGAAATAAACGTCTTCTTAAAAGGATTGGACATTGCTGGCAGCTGTATATCCTGATCCTGCCTGCGTTTCTATATATCTTCGTTTTTGCGTATATGCCCATGTACGGCATACAGATCGCTTTCAAGAATTATTCTCCCCGCAAGGGATATGCTGGTTCACCTTCCGTAGGTTTCAAATATTTCAAGCAGTTTTTCAACTCTCCGGACTTTGGAAGACTACTAGGAAATACGTTGAAGATCAGCTTTTACTCCATGGTTGCCGGGTTTCCGCTGCCGATCATCATGGCGCTTCTGCTGAACCAATGTTCCATAGGTCCGTTCAAGCGTGCGGTTCAGAACATCATTTATGCGCCGCACTTTGTTTCGACCGTGGTTTTAGTCGGTATGATCAATGTCATGTTCTCCGTTAATTCCGGTGTTGTTAACACCTTAATGGAGGCATTGGGACAGGAGCGAATTTTGTTTACCGGCCAGCCAACGGTATTCCCGCACCTTTATGTTTGGTCTGGGATCTGGCAAAACATGGGTTGGGGTTCCATCATCTACTTTGCGGCACTTTCTTCTGTGAGCGAAGAGCTGCATGAAGCAGCCATTGTGGACGGCGCCAATAAATGGCAGCGGATTATCCACCTTGACTTGCCTACCATCATGCCCACTATCACTATTATGCTGATCATGAATCTGGGTCAGATCATGAATGTTGGTTTTGAGAAGGTTTATCTGATGCAGAACAACCTGAACCTGCAAACTGCGGAAACGATCCAGACCTATGTGTATAAACAGGGTCTGATCCGTTCCAATTACGGTTATTCCACTGCAGTAGGACTTACCAACAATGTGGTGAACCTGATCATGCTCGTTTCCGTTAATGCCGTAACAAGAAAAATGGGCGGCAGCAGTCTGTGGTGAAGGAGGATATGAAGGATGGCAGTCATTAAAAAGACGAGAGCAGATAAAGTGTTTGATATCGTCAACTTTATCTTACTGCTGATCATTGGTCTGATCATTCTCTATCCTCTGTACTTTGTTGTCATCGCATCTATCAGCGATCCCAATGCAGTCAACAAAGGTCAGGTCGTGTTTTTCCCAAAGGGAGCGACTTTGATGGGATATTCCAGACTATTTCAGGATAAAACGATCTGGACCGGCTATCGTAACACTTTCCTTTACACCCTTGCCGGAACCACCCTTGATGTGATCGTCACCGTGTGCGCGGCATATGGTCTGTCCAGGAAGGAACTCGTTGGCCGAAGTATACTGATGAAATACTTCATTTTCACCATGTATTTTTCAGGCGGTCTTATCCCTCTATATGTTCAGGTAAACAATCTGGGATTGTACAACACGCCCTGGGTGCTCATCCTTCTGGGAACGGTGTCAGTGTATAATCTCATCATTGCCAGAAGTTTCTTCGAATCCACGATTCCACAGGAACTGTTAGAAGCGGCAAAGCTGGATGGCTGCAGCGACTTCAGATTCTTTGTGTCGATCGCTCTCCCTCTTTCAACTTCCATTATCGCCGTGCTGGTCGTGTATTATGGAGTTGGTCATTGGAATCAGTATTTCAACGCTTTGATCTTTATTTCCAAGCAGAAGTACTATCCTCTTCAGGTGGTGCTTCGTGAGATCCTGATCCAAAGCCGTCAAACAGAAAGCGTTATCAGCGAAGGCGACATTGCAGAAATGATGGAAAAGAACAAATACGCGGAATTGATCAAATTTGGCGTTATCGTTGTTTCCTCACTGCCGGTCATGGTTCTTTATCCCTTTGCTCAGAAATTCTTCGTGAAAGGCGTTATGTTAGGCGCTGTGAAGGGATAATTATTTATTACGAATTCAATGCGGAAGCGTTGAAAAATAAAAAGGAGGTAAACCCTATGTTCAAGCGTACCATTTGCACGATTTTGACCGTTGTGATGCTGGTGACCTTGGTCCCTGCCATCTATGCGGAAGAAATCACCTTCCCCTTGGTCAACGAACCTTTGACCCTTCACTTCATGGCTCCCCGTCCTTCTGACTATGCCGGTGGCTATGCTGACATGAAACTTCTTAAGGAATACGAAGCTATGACCGGAATCAAGATCGAATGGGAAGAAATTCCTTCTTCCGGTTGGGGAGAGAAGATCCAGCTGGTTCTGAATTCTCCTGAATTGCCCGATGTTATTTACTCCGGCGGTATCTCTGCCAGTGACGCTGCCAAGTATGGCCGCGACGGTGTGCTCCTTCCCCTGAACGATTTGATCGAAAATCATACCGTGAACATCAAGCGCCTTCTGGCGAGTCGCCCCGATCTGAAGAAGTTGCTTACTTCTCCTGATGGTAACATCTGTGGCCTGCCCCAGATCGATGAATCCGTGTCCACGCAGATCGCCGGTGTGCTCGGCATGAACATGACCTGGCTGGAAAATCTGGGTCTGGAAATTCCCACCACCATTGATGAGTTCACCGAAGTGCTGCGCGCCTTCAAAACGCAGGATGCCAATAAGAATGGCGATCCTAATGATGAGATCCCCCTGTCCCTGCGTTCCACCAATTCTTCTGACCGTACCACCTGGATCGGTTCCTTCTTTGGTCCCTTTGGCGTTGTTGATGACAGCACCCATATCATGGTCAAGGATGGAAAGGTCATCTTCGTTCCTGAAACCGAAGGCTTCAAGAATGCTCTGCGTTACTTCAATGGCCTGTACAAAGAAGGACTGCTGGATGCTGAAAGCTTCACTCAGGATTCTTCCACTTTCTATGCCAAGGCACGTTCTCCTGAAGGCATCGGTGCATCTTATGTGTTCTCCACCTTTGATCTTGACGAGAACGACAACACGTATAATAACTACGATCTGATCGACCCCATCAAAGGTGCTGACGGCAAGGCCCTTGTAAACCTGGCCAACTATATCTCCGGTGTTGCTCAGAACCGTTATATGATCACCGCTGACTGCGCTGATCCCGTGGCTGCCATAAAGTGGATCGATTACTGGTGCGACAACGGTGAAAATGCACTGACAATGCGTTTCGGTTATGAAGGTGATTCCTGGGCCTGGTTGGATGACGAACATAACCAGTTCACCGAGCTTGCTCAGACTCCTAATGGTGATAAGGTAAATCAGGCTTACGTTTCTCAGTTTACCCCTTACACCAACGCTGTAATGTGGGAACTGCAGGATCTCTGGCGCAAAAAGAAGAATTCTGCTCCCTATTTCATTGAGCGTGCTGAAAAGGCTAATGGCAGCTATCGTGCCGTCGCTGTGACGGAAATGTGGCCCATGGTCGCCTTTAACGAGGAAGACAACGAGATCTTTGCTGAGATCAATACCGATCTGGTGAACTACGTTGAAAACACGATGACTCTGTTCATGGTCAATGGCTTCACTGATGCGGAATTTGACGCTTTCGTGAAGCGCTGCCACGAACTGCGCTGCGATGAACTGGTCCAGCTCTATCAGGGCCGCTATGATGTGTTCATGGCCAACTGATGTTCCGACCAACTAATCCCTAAAGTAAGAATGCCGGCTGTGGCACATGCCGCAGCCGGTATACTTTAAACATACCATTTGAAGACATGACAAAACGTTTTTTCCCAAAATGGTTGAACTCATAATTGAAATATGGTATGCTTTCCATGTATTTTTTCTATGAGCAAATGATTTGGAGTGAATGCGATGAAAGAGAAAAAAACCACATTGATGATGCAGGTTCATGATTCGATCCTGGAAATGATCATCAACGCAGGACCCGAAAGTGATCATCTGTTACTGACGGAAGGTGCTCTTGTTGAAAAATTCGGCTTCAGCAAGGCACCGGTTCGGGAAGCTTTGCTTCGGCTTTGTTCAGAAGAAGTGTTGACGAGTATACCGCGCTGCGGTTATGTTGTTGTTCGCATCGGAGAAAAAGGCGGCTATGATAACCTTGTTGTAAGGGATGTTCTTGAAACATCATCTTTGGAACGTTATTTTGACGCTTACGTACCGGAAAAACTGGAAAGTATAAAGAAGATGCTAGATGATGCCCGAAAGAACATGAGTGGAATGACCAATGTATGGAACATCTGGCAGAGCAATGTTGATTTTCACTGTGCATTGATGCAAATTACGGATAACGAAGCCATCTGCAAGCATTTGAAACAATGTATCGAAGTAGAACGACGCTTTTACGCACAAAACCAATGGAAAGTAAATCAAGTATTCAAGACAAGTTTCTATCCGGAGGTTCATGAGGCGATTTATAACGCAATTTGTGAGCACGATAAGGAAAAATCGATTCGTCTTCTCCATATGGACATTATGGGAGACCCTTCCAAAAATAATTATCAATAGGGCGTGATGTGCATTTCATCTTTCCTGATAAAGCACAGACACGCTGTAAAAAGGAGATAAGATGAAATTTCGCAGTGTTGGAAAATCCGGTCTGAAGGTGAGCACAGTGGCTCTCGGAAGCTGGATGACGAATTTGAAGGGCAGCTCTGCTGTCGATGTAGCACGGGATACTGTGAAGCTGGCCTATGAAAACGGTGTCAATTTCTTCGATTGCGCGGATGCTTATAGCGGAGGCGAAGCAGAGAAATTCTTGGGAGAATGCTTAAAAGATTATTCCCGCAGTTCTCTGGTGGTTTCAAGCAAGGTGTTTTTCCCGGTAGGACGCGGTGTTAACGAACGTGGTCTTTCCCGAAAGCATATTTTTGAACAGGTCGAAAAATCCCTGAGAAACATGCAGGTAGATTATCTGGATATGTATTTCTGCCATCGCTTCGATCCCACTACCCCGGTCGAGGAAACTCTTCGGGCATTGGATGATTTGGTCCATCAGGGAAAGATTCTCTATTATGGTGTCAGCGAATGGAGTCCGGTACAGATCACAAAGGCACTTGGAATTATCAAGGATATGAGGTTGTACCCAATGACGGTGCTGCAACCGGAATACAACATGGTCGATCGATATGTGGAGGATGAGATTTTCGATATCTGTAAAGAAAACGGCATGGGTATCGTGCCCTTCTCTCCCCTTGCCCAAGGCTTGCTGACCGGGAAATACCGTAAAAATCAGCCCATCCCCGAGGGCAGCCGTGCAACACATCAGGCGGACAGACAGATCAATAATCTGCTGACGGATGAAAACCTGGATAAGGTTGAAAAGCTTGCTGCCATTGCGGAAGAATTGAATGTGCCTATGAGCGTGTTGGCACTGGCCTGGACATTACGGGATAAGGTGGTTTCCTCCGTCATTACGGGTGCATCGAAACCGGAGCAGCTGATGAACAATCTGCAGGCCGCAGAACTGGAACTGGATGCTGAGACTGTGAAGAAGATCGATGAAATCTTAGATTATCATCCCTTCTACCGTAAGATCGGCTGATCATCGAAGGAAGCATACAAGTGTACCTTTAAAAGAGATACAGCCCGATTTTCGGATTTATGCCGGGAATTGGGCTTTCTTTTACCCATATGCCATGAACGATGCTTTGCAAATATGAAAGAAGGTAGCTTGAGAATGGATTATGTCGTTTTAACCGATCGAATGCTTTTCCAGCGAAGTCCGATGCTGTACGGGCATTTTCTGGAGCATTTCCATCGTCAGATCTACGGCGGTGTCTTTATGCCGGGACATCCTCTTTCAGATGAGAACGGTTTTCGGAACGATGTTCTGCAGGTGCTGAAGCATATCAGAACGCCGATCATCCGCTGGCCAGGAGGATGCTATGTTTCATCTTATCATTGGGAAAACGGCGTTGGAAAAAACAGGGTTCCTGCTTTTGATAAGGCATGGCGGGTCGAGGACAGTAATACTTTCGGAACGGATGAGTTTATCAAGCTATGCCGTGCCATTGGGTGTGAGCCGTACATCTGCACCAATGCCGGTACAGGCACAGAAGAAGAAATGAGCAACTGGATGGAATACTGCAATTTGCCTACTGAAGGACAGTATGCAAAACAACGTATCGCAAATGGCTATGAAAAGCCTCATCATGTAAAATACTGGTCCATCGGCAATGAAAACTATGGACATTGGGAAATCGGAGCCAAGGATGCACAAAATTGGGGTTGCTTTGTTCGTGAAGCGGCTAAGATGATGAAGCATGTGGATCCCGATGCATTTCTCAGTGCTGCAGCGCTGTCTGACGTGCATTGGAATACCGAATTGTTGGACAAAGCAGGTAAATATCTGGATTGGATCTCCATTCATGGCTATTGGGATTTTATGCAGGAAGAGCATAATCCGGCTGGATATGAAGCATGCATGGCTTATACAGCCCATCTTTCAGCTCCTATTGACCGTGTTCGCGGATTACTGACGGCGTATGGACTTGAAAGTAAAATCAAGATCGCCTATGACGAATGGAATCTTCGCAGTTGGCATCATCCAAGGGTGTTTACTTATCCTTTGGGGAAAGAACCAAAGGAGTACCTGACACCCAGAGATAAAAACGATCTGAATGAAACCTATACCATGGCAGATGCGGTTTTTGCAGGATGTTTTCTCAATACGATGCTGCGCAACGCAGACCTGGTAGGAATGGCGAATTTTGCACCGATCGTCAATACCCGCGGAGCGATATTCACCTATGATAAAGGCATTGTTCTGCGCCCGACTTATCATGTGTTTGATATGTATGCCAATCTGATGGGAGACGAAGTGCTGGATTCATACACCAATAATACAAAGACATGGCAAGTCACAAATAAGGAAGGCAGACCGGTTACTGTCGACATGCTCGATTTTGTAGCAACTCGGGATACGAATACAGGTGGATATGCCCTATCTGTTATTAACAAACATGACACGATGATGCAGACTGTTAACCTGAAAATGGATGTGCATGGTCGTGATATCCGCGTGATCACGCTATGCGGCCGCAGTGCTGATGATTACAACGATATTGGACGGGAATATGTAAAACCCTATGAGAATAATGAGGCGGTCTCAGCAAGGAAGGATGAAAGCATATCATTTATCCTGCCGCCTCATTCTATCAATATCATTCAAATCAAATAATATCAGGGAGAAAAATAATATGAAAAAGGCTTCTATGATTTTGGACCGTGATTTTTTCATTGGAAAGATCGACCCGAGGATCTACGGCAGCTTCATTGAGCATCTTGGAAGAGCTGTTTATGGCGGTATCTATGAACCCGATCATCCCACAGCTGACCGGAACGGCTTCCGCAAGGATGTGCTGGAGATGGTGAAAAAACTGGGGATTCCTGTCGTCCGTTATCCGGGTGGCAATTTCGTTTCTGGTTTCAACTGGGAAGACTCTGTTGGGCCCCGTGATCAGCGCCCCAAGCGGCTTGATCTGGCCTGGTTTACCACCGAGACCAATGAGGTGGGCCTGCATGAATTTGTGGACTGGGCAAAGGAAGCAAATTCTGAGATCATGTATGCAGTCAACCTGGGTACCCGCGGCGTGGATGCGGCAAGGAACATCGTGGAATATGCCAATCACA
Organism: Clostridia bacterium; assembly: GCA_045617125.1. GTDB lineage: Bacteria > Bacillota > Clostridia > Christensenellales > Aristaeellaceae > ZC3RG03. The sequence goes on from JAZLIA010000103.1 coordinate 41,309, forward strand.
AGGGTGGAAGCTATTGGAGTGATCTGCGCATCAAGAATGGAGCGAAGGACCCATTTGGCATCAAGCTGTGGTGTCTTGGAAACGAAATGGACGGCCCCTGGCAGATGGGTCACAAAACTGCCTATGAATACGGAAGAATTGCCAACGAAGCAGCCAAGGTTATGAAATGGGTGGATTCTTCTATTGAGGTGGTAGCCTGCGGCAGCGCATCACACAGTATGCCTACTTATGGCACCTGGGAATATGAAATGCTGAGCGAATGCTATGAGAATATCGATTATGTTTCTCTTCATCGCTACTATGGAAATCCTACCAATGACACTCCCGGTTTCCTGGCCAGAAGCATGGATCTGGATGATTTTATCAAAGAAGTCGTTTCTATATGTGATTCTGTTAAGGGAAAGAAGCATTCAAAGAAGAAAGTAAACCTTTCCTTTGATGAATGGAATGTATGGTATCATTCCGGAGAGCAGGATAGAGAAGTATGGAAACGTGATAAATGGGGCCGTGCCCTGCCTCTGTTGGAAGACATATACAATTTTGAAGATGCTCTTCTGGTTGGCGCCATTTTGATCACCTTCCTGAAAAATGCCGACCGTGTCAAGATCGCCTGCCTTGCCCAGCTTGTCAATGTGATCGCACCGATCATGACCAGAAACGGCGGCGGTGTATGGGCACAAACGATCTATTGGCCCATGATGCATGTTTCCAAATATGGGCGCGGTACAGCTTTGAGGCCGGTAGTACAATCCCCTGTTTATGATTGTCAGGATTATGAAGGGGTTCCTGTAGTGGATGCTACCGCTACGGTGGATGATGAAGGCAATGTGACCATTTTCGCTGTGAACAGGGATATGGAAGAGGATGTTGTATTTGAGTGCGATCTGCGTGCTTTTGAAGGCCTGAGACCGGAAGAACATATCGTGCTGCATCATCAGGATGTGAAGGCTGTAAACACGGAAGAGGACCCCAATAATGTGGTTCCTTTTACCGGGGATGCCGGAAAGCTGGATGACGGAAAACTTACTGTTACCCTGCCAAAGCTCAGCTGGAATGTGATCCGACTGGTAAAGTAAATATGCATCGCTATAGTAATAAATGTAAATGGCATGTGGGTATGTCATTCGAAAATCAGTCATTCTTGTAATGATAAGGAGGTTCTGCTTTTTATGATTATTGAGACCAAACAAGCCCCCGCTGCTATTGGACCTTATTCTCAGGCACGGAAAGAAACAGGATTGTTATTTGTCAGCGGACAATTGGGAATTGATGTGGAAAAAGGCGGTTTAGCCGAAGGTGTGGAAGCGCAGGCACGCAACAGCATGAAAAACATCGGAGCTATTCTGAAGGAAGCCGGAGCAGACTATTCAAATATCGTCAAAACAACGATCTTTCTGAAGGATCTGAAGGATTTTTCGACAGTCAATGCCGTGTATCAGTCCTGTTTTGCCAATGGTGTTTATCCTGCGCGGAGCTGCATTGAGGTTTCAAGCCTGCCGCTGGGCGGTTTGGTGGAAATTGAAGCTATCGCCGTATTGTAATGTGCCGTAAACACCCTGCATGGTTCTCAGCTTTCAAAAATGAGGAATTCTTAAAGCATAAGAACACATAACATATCAGCAAAGGTCAGCTTCGGCTGACCTTGATTGATAATATAGGAGGAACATTCATGACAACCCTACTGTGCTATACAAAGCTCGGTCACGGTTTGTATGTCAATGATCAATATCCTGGACATGCGGCTGTGCTTGCTGACTGGGAGCATGCCATGCATCTTGCGATATCTGAAAATGGCGGCGCGTTTGAACCACTTCGCAACAACACGGGAATTCTTTTTCCACGATGCACATTCAACGAAGGAAAGGTTCAGGGCACGACCAAAACAATGATCGATCCCTGGATCTTCCGCACGGCCGCAGGTAAATTTGGTGTTGTGTGCATCCGACGCAATCAGAATGAACCCGATCTGCTGACTGTTGGCAGCATCATGCTTTTTCTTTCCGACGATCTTGTCCATTACGAGGAAGCGGGTTTCATTAAGGTTGCTGATGAAGAGATAAGGCATCCTAAATGCCGATTTGAAGAAAATGAAGGATCCTATCGCTTGGAATGGGACACCCAGCACGGTACTTATACCGGACGCAGTGTTTATTTGCTTGAAATTGCAGATATCTCTCCATGCTCGACTTCTGCATTTTCACAGCCAGACAGCATGGGATTGACGAACATTTTGCCTGGAAATACCTTGGAAATCACAGATGATGAAGTAGATTTGGTTAAACAATACTTTGGTGTAATTGAAAACTGCGGTGTAACTGTCCCGACTATCACGACAACGAAAAAGATCTCTTTTGATCAACTGCCTAAGGTTACCTGTCTGTACACAGATGGTTCTACTCACGATAAGCCTGTCACCTGGAACAAAAGCGAGTATAACCAAATCAACTTCGAACATCCAGGAGTTTACCATGTCAGTGGTACGGTCCAACAAAAGGTATGGCCTTTCCCGCTACCGGTACATAAGTCCCCATACACGCTTAACAATACATGGGGGCGCGGTATGTCTGATCCATGTGTGACCTTCTATCACGGTAAATATTAACTTACCAGTAGCGGTACGGATCACATCATCCTCTGCTGTGCTGATCGTTCTGAAGATACTTTTTCTGCACCGCCATTGGAAATAAAATATATTACTTTACCGGGGTGCAAAACCTGCCAGACCTGGGCTGCGGAGCTTCATGAGATCAATGGAAAACTGTATATGTTTACAGCCGTTTGCCCTGATGGTGATTGGACGAAGGTATGGAGTGTCATTATTCCGTGTTATGGCGATCCCTGCAACCCGGCCAGCTGGGGCGACATGCGGACCTGCATCAAACCAAACGGTGAATTGCTTATGATCGAAGGAATATCGCTGGATATGACCTATTTCTGTATTCGCGGTGTACATTATGTTATGTGGTCAAATCGAAGGATCCATTCTCATGAGAGCCAGACAAACGTAGAACCAGCTGAACTGCATATTGCTGTAGTTGACTCGGATGCCCCGTGGCAGCTCAGGACAGAACCAGCATGTATCTGCCGTCCTGTTTACGGCTGGGATCGTTTTGAAACTGTAGACAACCTGGTATCCGTCGTGTACACTGGGCAAAAAACGGATATCCATATCTTGAAATGACAGGTGAACGGGACCTTAAGGATCAATATCGCCATGTGACATTAAGCATCACCGTTCTATAACATTCTCGTGTTCAAAACCAAAACCGTGAAAAACCTGAACTGGTACAAAACAATGCGATCATAAAAAGCCATACTGTTCATGACAGCGAACAGTATGACTTTTTTCATGTTTATCTGACTTTTTGAATTTCTTGTACTATTAATTGTCTTCCTTGACCACCAGTTTATTCTTCCGCGGCCTGCCACGTTTGCCCTTGTTGGTCTTTCGGACGACATACTCGGGTTCGCAACCATCAGGAATCTTAAAGCCAAA
>JAZLIA010000104.1:0-43257 GCA_045617125.1 Clostridia bacterium
CTAAGCCCCCCGCTCCCCCCAAGCCTCCCGCAACACCCACCCCGGCCCCCCCGCTGCTGCAGCTGGGAAGCACCGGAAAAGAAGTGGAAAAAATGCAGAAGCGCCTGATCGAGCTGAAATATCTTTCCTCGGGTGCAGACGGCTGCTTCGGTTATAAGACCTACAGCGCTTTGGTCGCCTTCCAGAAAACGAACAAACTGGGAAGCGACGGCATTGCCGGCCCCACTACACTGAACCGGCTGTATTCCTCCTCCGCCATTTCCGCACCCTCCGGCTCCCTGCCGGTGAACACGCCCACGCCGCAGCCGAGCAGCAGCTTCGTTGCCCCAAAGGCTTCCGAGGTGCGCTTTGCCAACTGGTATACCGAGATCCGTGAACGCGCTAAAATGATGCCCGATGTGGTGATCTATGACCCGGACACCGGCCTGCACTACAACCTGCACCTCTTCTCCTTCGGAAAGCATGCCGACGCGGAACCGCCTACCCAGGAAGATACCAACATCATGTACAGGGTCTGCGGTGAAAACAGCTGGACTCCCCATGCCGTATGGGTCATTTTCCAGGACGGAAGGGTGTATCTGGCCTCCACTCACTCCCACGGCCACGAAGTGGATCACAACGCCACAAACGGCCTGCAGGGCCACATCTGCGTACACTTCCCCCGTGTCATGAGCGAAGCGGAGCAGACCGGCCCCTATGCCGTAAGCCATCAGAACGCGATATTGCTGGGATGGAAAACCGTTGAAAGTATCACCAACAAAAAATAAGGAGCACTGAACATGAAAAGGATGCTTTGCCTGATCCTGACCCTGATCTGCCTGACGGCATTATTGCTTCCGGCAGCGGGCGAAGAATCAGCCGCCTATAAGGCGATCATTCACACCAAATGCAATCTGCGCAGGGAACCGGATATGGATTCCTACCGCATCGTGACCCTGGAAGAGGGCACCACCGTAGATGTGCTGGAATATGGAGAGGACTGGTGCCGCTCCCGTTATAATGGGGAGACCGGCTACCTGAAAACCTCCTGGCTTTGCCGCTTCCGCTCGCTGGACCCCTATCAGTTTTCTGTGCCCGGATACACCTTCCAGGCAGGTCTTGCACGCACGACCGGCGGAATGTTCGTGTTCACTGAAGATTACGATGGCACGCTGTTTCCGGAAAATGCGCTCTTCACCGTTCAGGAATTTGGAGAAGCGCAGGCAACCATCGCAATGGCCCGCGGCACAGCGGAGGTAAGCGATCTGTTTTTCATTTCCATGCCCTTTGCCCCCTGGCAGACTGCCCGGGAAAATGATGTGATCTATGCGTTCACCACCTATTTCAACGATCATTTTGCAAAAAAGTATAATGCGGAACGGAACTTCAACATTTCCGTCGCCTGTGAACGCATCGACGGGATCACCGTACAGCCCGGAGAGGTTTTCTCCTTTAACGACCTGTGCTGGCCCTATCGCAAATCCAACGGTTATCAGTACGCCCCGAACATTTCCAAGGAAGGCTACGGCTATGGCGGCGGCGTATGCCAGGTGAGCACCACCCTCTACAACTGCATTCTGGGGCTGCCCCTGAAGGTGACCAAGTGGGCCGTTCACCGGGACCGCGGTATCAGCTACGCGCCCCAGTATTTTGACAGCGCTGTTGGCAACTATTCCGATCTGGCTTTTGAAAACACCCTGCCCTATGCAGTCACGATCCATGCCCTGCCCCAGGACGGCGTGCTCACCGTGTATCTTACCGCAGGAAGCGGCGCAGCGCAGCCCCCTGTGGAGGAACCGCTTCTTCCCCTGACGGAGAGCGGCCTTGAGCGGGTGCTGGTGTGTGATGCCGACCGGGGCTGTGTACTTCTGACCGACAGCCCGGATGGAAACACCGTGCTTGAGCTCCCCTGCGGCATTCATGTGGACGTGGTACAAAAAGGGGAAGAATACACCCGGGTGAAGATCTCCTCCCACGAGGGCTACATCGCTTCCTCCGCCATCTATTCCCCCGAGGATTCCTGGAACGCCCATACCTCCTCTGCGCTGCTGATGCGTGCCCGCCCGGATAAGGAAGCCGATCAGATCTACCGCATCGAGAAGGGCGGAAAGGTGAATGTTCTTAGCGAAGGGGACGAATGGGCCTATGTCAATGCAAACGGATACATCGGATATGTGCTCCGGAAATACCTGAAAAAAAGCTGAATAAAGGATCCTTGAGATGGGCTGCCGCAGAAGCAAAAGCATCTGCAGCAGTCCATTTTCGATATGTTTTCCTTTATTCCCTTTCAGAAAAATCGCTGCAAATTTGATATGGCATCGATAAAATGCCGCTATACTTCCGTCTATATCATTGTAAGGAGGTGATCGCAGCATGCAGGCAGTCAAGGATCCGGACTGTACACATGAAGAAGCGATATTACGATTGGTGAATGAATGGCAGCTGCCGCTTCTGCGCCTTTGCTATATTCAATTACAGGATAAAGGATTGGCGGAGGATGCCGTGCAGGAAACATTCCTGAAAGCATTTCGCAGCATATCTTCTTTTCGCGGTGAATGCAGCGAAAAGACCTGGCTTACCCGAATCGCCATCAACACCTGCCGTGATATGCAGCGCGGCGGATGGTTCCGTCATATTGACCGACGGGTGACCCTGGATATGCTTCCGGAAGCGATCGTTCAGCCGACGGAGGATCATTCCGATCTCACATTGGCTGTTATCAATCTGCCGCTTAAGTATCGTGAAGCCATTATGCTCTACTATTATCAGGACATGGATACGACGGAGATCGGCATTGCGCTGGGCATAGCGCAATCCTCCGTCTCGAACCGATTGCGAAAAGGCAGAGAGCTGCTGCGCAAAACGCTGGAAGGGAGGGATCGGAATGTCTGATCAGCTGAACCGAAAGGACTTTCATGAAGCTGTCGATACGGTATTGTCCGGCCTTCAGGCTGATCCCTGGCTGTATCAGCGCGTGGCAGCCAGATTGGAAGAAGGAGAAAAACAGGTGAAGAGAAAGATATCAACAACGTTGGTGATCGCGCTGATCATCGTTATGCTCAGCGCGGTCGCGGTGGCCGCCACCCTGCTCAGCCATAAAGAAGTGGTGGAACAGATTGCCATTCCCATGGCAGTCCAAAATGACGGAAAGGTCGGCATCAATAACACTTATTCAGCCGAAGAGCTGACGGAGCTGGTGCGTGTGCTGAATGAAAACGGGATCACCTTGGAAGAAAACAGCACGATCATGCAGCTGATGCAAAACGGGCAGGGCTACTATGAGGAAGAAACGATCATGGCAATCTGCCGTCAGGCCTTCGGCGGTAATTACTACACCTGGACGCTGGAAGAACAGGACTGGTTTGAACATCTGATGGTCGATATCGGCTTTTATGAATCCTATGTTTCAAGGCTTCCCGGCACAGACAACATGAAATATGAGGATGCAGAAGCCTTTGCTTTCAGAAAGCTCAGGCAGAAATACGGTCAGGAGCTTGAAGCGGAAAACCGTGAGATGTATCAGCTGAGCAGACAGTTCTATCATGATCCTGAGAACGGTGGAAAAGCCGTCTGGAGCTTCACACTGGAACCCCTGGATGTGACATACGGTCAGTACAGCGTCCGGTTTCTGGATGAAGACCCCGTCAGCACCGCGTATGTCAGTGCAAACATTCCGGACTGGACAAAACCCTATACCGCCAGTGAGCTGCTCAATCAATTCCATGTTGTGCATTCCTGGGCTCAGGGCAGCTGGTCCCAATCTGTGTGGCAGCAGCTTCATGAAATGATGCAAAACGCGCAGATCGAAGAGGACAATGCTTATTATACTGCCTGCAGGGGCTATCTTTTGACCGCATATCCGGAACCGACAGAAAATGAGATCTCCCGGGACGAGGCTGTGCGCATTGGCAGGGAAGCGCTCCATCTGGACCGGGCAGCACTGGATTCCGCAGTTCTGACCGAATATGAAGGCAGCAGGACCTGGCTGGTGGGAATGACCCTCTATCCAGCTAACGGTCGGAAAACAGACGATGAAGCCGGGAACTATGTCATTGCCGTCAACAGCACATCCGGGAAAGTGGAAAGCATCCGGAAAAGCACCGGGGATGATGACATATCCTTCGCCTTCATACCGCAGGCCGCTTATGAAAAAGCATGGGAAGGGATCCTGAAAAACAGCGACTTTATCAGAATCGCAAAGGACGCGCTGCAAAAAGCCTATCCCGATTTGAACATGGACGCTTATACGATCCTTGACCGGGGCAGCAAAAACCACAACATGTATTTCACCTCAAAATCGATCCATCAGGGAGACGCATCCGTCATGGTGACCTCAGGCGGACATGTTCTGAGTGTGACCGCAGACACGGAGCCTCTGAATGGGGACAATCTTTTCAAACGCTTTTCCGCAGCTTACAGTTATTTCGGGCTCTGGGATCAGGCTATATGGGTGCAGTTAGGGCAGGAAATGGAAGCCCTGGAGCCGACACATCCTGAAAATCTTCCGCTCAAGAATACCCGGTATCCTCAGGAAGCGTCTGTGACGATCGACCGCAAAAAAGCACAGGAGCTGGCCATCCGGGCAAGCGGGAAAAGAGCGGCTGAAGTAAACACCTGCGTACTCGTTGAGGCAAAGCCGCATCCCGTATGGATCCTTCGCCTGTTGACAGACGAACCGGATGATCCCGTTCTTGGAATCGATGCGGAAACCGGGAAGGTCGTGTTTACTGAGCAGTTCAAAACCGATTACACGCCGACATATGTACTGTATTCCCTGCCTGAAACCTGGCGTAAAATGGAACTGGAAAAGCTTGGAGCTCCCTATATGGCAAAAGTCGCCATTACGCACAAGTTTGGTGACATGGGACTGGATGAGCCTGAACTGGATGTTGACAACACCGGAAATTGGGAGTGCCAACAGGACGGATTGACGGTGCGGTATATTGGTCGCTGGGCCGGTATGAAGAACTATGAAGTTGAACTGGATCCCAACGGCTTTGTGCTGCGCTGTGAGAAATCAGAATCAGCCAGCACGGAGGTAAGGCCTGATATGCTGCCCGAATTCATCGGGGAAATAATTCCGACACCCACCCCGCTCCCGAATGGAAAACCCTGGTTTTTCGGAATGGATTTCGCAGATGCGGAATTCTGGAATGAAATGGAAAGCAAAATGGAAGAATATGGCGTAACGGTCCAAAACATACGCGAAAAGACCCTGGAATGGGCACAGCAGTACGGTGATTCCTCTCAGTGGCCGACGGACTGCCAGGTCATTGACTACTTTATGTCCCAGACCGATACGTATATGCTGAAAAACAGCTATCCGATATTCCCGCATGAAGGCAAGAAGACACGGGAAGAGATCTATGCCCTTGCCAGGGAAGCGTTCCATCAGGAGGCTGACGAAAGCATGGGCGCGGAATGGGTCGATCAGCTGTACTGCAACGGCATGCTGTGGAGCAGGCACATCATATATAATTTAGCGAGTGAACAGTTCGATGAGCCGGTCTGGTATATCAATATGCTGGTCTTTGACAAGAATCATGATCCGAATGACTGGGAGGCAAAGGGATATGTGATATTGAATGAGGACGGTGTCGTTCTTCGGTGTGTTCTTGAACTGATGAGCAATGGATAAAATCTGAGCCCCGTGTCGAGATGGCAGTAATTCCATCTCGATACAGGGCTCGAATATTATCCGGTACTTGATTTTCACAGATTTCGAAGCGTTCATTCATACATATCGACAAGATATCTCCCCAATGAACACATATAAGCCAGCTGCTTCGGCATCACATCTATCGGAGTCTCATTCAAAGCATGTTCAAAAGCAAAATCATTACAGTATCGTATCTTTTTTAAAGCAGACATCACCTTTTTCCAATGGATCCTCCCCTCAAAAGGAAGAAGATGAAGATCCATATTCGTACCGAAATTATCATCAATATGCAATGCTTTCAGATGATCTCCCAAGCAAAGAATACCGTCATGCTGATCACAGCCAGAAATGTTCGCATGCCCGGTATCCCAGCAACAGCCAACCAAAGGATCATTAATAAAGTGGACCAGTTCATACAATTCCTCGGCAGTAGAGCAGAAACGTCTGGGTTGATTGCTGCGTGCAATCATGTTTTCTATGGCAATGCCGATATTATTGGAATGTGCCCAATCCTGAATGGGCTTTAAGTATTCCGCATAGTATCGAATTGCTTCCTCTGAATCCATATCTTCCGGTGCAAACGGATGAATTACCATCCAGGATGCCCCCAAGATACTGCTGGAAAAAACGCATCTTCGTTCCATTTCACGCAGCAACTCATGATCCAACTGAAAAAAAGCCCTGTTATTGACCGAAACACAATGTGTTTGACCGCATGGGAGACCAGCCTTATCAGCAGCTTCACGCAACCCGCTTACAGCAGATAGCCAATTGTTTTCTGTCAACGGACCTTCAAATTGCTTAGAATCGCGCAAACAGAACTCCCATAGGCTCCAGTCTATACTTTCAAAGCCGGCTTCCTTCAGTATTTCTGGAATCCTGTGGATCTGCACATTGTCAGAATGAAGTGTATTCGGATGGAGAATAGCAGATGAAGTTGATATCCGCATATAATGTTTCCTTCTTTTACAGGCATATTTGGTTAATCGTTTTCTTAACAAAAAAGAACACAATTGATTATACCATATGCATATTATTATGCAAGGGATTTTACTTGACAATTTGGCACGATTCAGAATATAATAAACAAAAAGGAGGGGATCCGGGTTGGGTTCAACGATTTCCGACGTCGCAAAAGCAGCGGGACTGTCAACCGCCACGGTTTCCAAATATCTGAATCATAAACCAGTTTCTTCACAAAACATGGAACGTATCTCTGCTGCCATTGAAGCTTTGGATTATCATGTGAATGATTTCGCGAGGGGCCTGCGTACTGCTATGTCGATGACAATCGGTCTGCTGGTCCCATCGACAAATAATATCTTTTCTATTTCACTGATTGAACAGGTTGAACAATTGCTTGTACGAGACAATTACAGTATTTTCTACTGTCAATATGGAAACGACAGTAAAAGGCTGGCAGAAAAACTGGCATTTCTGCGAATGAAAAAAGTAGACGGTATCATCCTGCTTGCATGCACGCAGCCGCCGGATCAGACGATTCAAAGCATAAAACAGTTACAGGAAGATGGCATCCCGATAGTATGTGTAAATGGAAAGATCGATGGGATCCAGACAGATACAGTATTGGTCGATACCATCAATTCGATATATGAATCAATTCGCGTACTTATCTTAAGAGGGCACAGAAAAATCGGTATGTTTGCGCTTTCAACGAATATCTGGAATACAAGGGAGCGTAAACAAGGTTATCGTAGGGCCTTTGAAGACCATCAGATGACCTTTAATGAGCGTCTAATCCGTACCGAATGGGAGGGTAAACTTGATCAAGAAACCCTTCGTCGGGAAGCAATGGATTTTCTGAACAGGAATCCAGATATGACAGCTCTTCTCCTGCCCGGATATCAGCTTACTCTGGCAGGACTTTACGCATTGTCAGAATCAGGGAAAACATTGGGAAGGGACATTGCTGTGATCGGTTATGACTGTGCGGATATCTGTGATTTAATCCATCCCAGTCTAGCCTATGTATCCATACCAGCAGAAAAGATAGCCAGTTACGCAGTAGATCTGCTATTATCTTCCATGCGTCAGGAGGAAAGACCCATTCGTTTGGTACGTATCCCATCTGTTCTGGTCAGTGGCGGTTCTCTTGATTGTGAATTGAAATTGACATGACAGATTCACAATTTTTTATTCCGCAAAAGTTAATCGATTTACGTCTTTTCGTACATCAGCAGATAAACAATATATTTAGAGGTGACATATGGAAAAAGGCGCTGGTATCATTCAAAACAAATGCAGGGTCACGATGAGAAAACGTAGAAAAGGCTGGAAGCTTTGGAGACCCTATCTGTATATCATTCCTTCCATCGTGCTACTGGCCATTTTCTATATCTATCCTATTTTCAATAACTTCTATCTGAGCTTTTTCAAATGGGATCTGATCAATCCGAAGGAGTTTGTCGGATGGGATAACTTCAATGCTCTGTTCAACAACAAGACCTTCGGAAAAATTCTTGGTAATACCCTGCTATATATGTTTTGCTCCGTAGGCTTTACGGTCGTGATTTCCGTAATACTGGCCGTGTGGCTGAACCAACCCACACATATGCGCTCATTTGCACAGGGCGTTATTTTCACACCCCACATCATTTCCATGGTGTCAGTATCATTTATCTGGATGTGGATGTTCAACGAAAAATACGGTCTGCTTAACTACTTACTCAGTCTGATCGGGATCGAAGCGCAAAAATGGTTGAGCAGCAAAGAACTGGCAATGCCGTCAATCATATTAGTAGCAGTTTGGAAACAGGTTGGCTACGATACATTGATGCTGATCGGCGGACTTCAGGCAATACCTGCACAGTTATATGAAGCAGCAAGTCTGGAATCCCGAAATCCATTTCAAATATTCCGAAGGATCACGCTGCCTTTGCTTTCCCCCACACTTTTCTTTGTCGTAATCATGAATCTTATCAATGCGGCAAAAGCATTTGACACAGTATCAATCATGACTCAGGGCGGCCCAGTAAACGCGACCAACACATTAGTCTACTATATTTATCAACGCGCATTTAACTATATGCAGATCGGGCGTGCCGCTGCCGGTGGATCGGTATTGTTTGTTATTCTAATGGTACTGACAATCGTCTATTTTATCCTTCTGAATCGACGTGTTCACTATGCAAACTGATGGAGGAAAAAGCATGAAACGGTTTTGGGTAAAATGTGTGGATAAGCTGCTTATCATTTTGGTAGGTGCCATTTTCATCCTTCCCTTTTTATGGATGATATTGACATCAGTTAAAACAGATGTGGAAGCGATCCGGATCCCGATTCAATGGCTGCCAAAGCAGATCATATGGAAAAATTATGCTGAAGCGTGGCAATCCGGTCCCTTCTTGATGTATATCCGAAACAGTCTCCTGTACAGCATCGGAGTAATTGTTTTACAACTGCTTACAACGATACCCGCTGCTTACGCCTATGCGAAATTTGATTTTCGAGGCAAAACATTATTTTTCTATCTGACCATGGGAACAATGATGATTCCAAGCCAGCTGATATTTGTTCCTCTGTATCAGATGATCAGTTCCTGGAATCTGATCAATACGTTTCCGTCTCTGATTCTACCTTTTTCTGCCAGCGCATTCAGTATATTTATGATGCGTCAGGCTTTCAAGAATGTTTCGGATGAATTACTGGAGGCAGCAAGAATTGATGGTCTGCGCGAATTAGGCATCGTTTTTCGTATCGCCACCCCCAATGCCATGGCCAGTGTGACCACTTTTGTACTGTTCAGCTTTATCGGGCACTGGAATGACTATTTCTGGCCGTTGATTATGACCACCAACGATCGTGTCAGAACGCTTCCCATCGCCATTGCGCGTTTAAATGATATGGAAGGCGGCACAAACTGGCCTGTACTGATGGCCGGAAATGTCATTCTCGTGCTTCCGCTTCTGCTGGCATTTTTCCTGGCGCAGAAAAAGATTATTCACGCCTTTGCGTACACATCCAAATAAATGTATCACGGTGATTCTAACCGCACGCATGCGGTAGAAAATAATAGGAAGGAAGGACCCCACCATGAAAAAACTGCTCTGTATCCTGCTTACCCTGATGCTGGCAACCACAATTGTCGGCATTGCCAATGCCGAAGGCGACAAGATCGTGATTCATTTTTGGCATTGTCATTCCGGCGCGGCAGCCGAAGCACATGAGTATCTCGTCAATCAGTTCAACGCATCTCAGGACAAAATTGAAGTCGTACTGGAATATCAGGCTAATTCCTACTACGACCTGAACAGCAAAGTCAAAGCGGCTATCGTAGCCGGTAATGCGCCCGAAATCAGCCTCGGTGAAGTCATGACCATGTCAAATCTGGCCAAAACCGGAACCATTCAGCCGCTTGATCCCTTTATTGTAGCGGATAGCACCTTCGACTATAATGATTATGCTGAAGGTGTCAAGACAAACACTGTCATTGGCGAAAAAGTCTATGGCATGCCATATCAGCGTAGCACTGCTATCATGTTTTATAACAAGACCATGTTACAAAATGCCGGTCTGAATGAAAACGGCCCCGCCACCTATGAAGAACTGGTAGAAATGTGCAAGGCTTTGACAAATGGGGAACGCAAAGGCATGGTTCAGCAATTGACCGCCTGGATGCATGAAGTATTCGTGGATTGCTTTGGCGGCACGATGATCAATGCGGAGCAAACCGAAGTCACCTTCAACACGCCTGAAGCCATGAAAGCCATAGAATTCTATCGCAGCGGCATGAACGAGGGATGGCTGGAAATGAAAGTCGGCGGCACCGCTACAGCTGATGCCAGGCTGGAATTCCAGAATCAGCGTTCTGCTTTTATCGTAGATTCCACCGGAACGATGGCAACCTATAAGGGCTATGCTGACGGCATGGGTTTTGAACTCGGTGCCTGTGTGCTGCCCGGTATCGCTTCTTCCGCCGGTGGCTGCAACCTTGTAATGGTATCTGGTGTTAGCGATGAAAAGGCTCAGGCTGCCTGGGAATTCCTCAAGTTCATGAACAACTATGAGTCTGCTCTGTATACCACCTCCCAGACCGGTTATCTGCCTATCTTGAACAGCGTCATTGCTGGCCCTGAAATGGCTGATCTTTATGCTTCCAACCCCATCATGAAGGTTGCTGCAGAACAGGTACAGCATATCGTATCCCGTCCCAACAATGAGGGCTATTCCGAAGTGAATACCGAACTTCTCAACGTGCTGACCGAAATCGTTATTGATCCTGAAATGAATGCTCAGGCAGCAATGGATGCCTTTGCTGAAGAAGCAAATGACATTCTGGCTTCCTATTAATTAGTTGGCACTATCGCCCGGTATTCCTTATGGAATACCGGGCGGATGTAATATTTTTAAGGAGGACCCCTATTTATGTCGGTTCAATACCTGCTGCCCGAAAAAGGCAATTTCTATAAAGCGAATTTACATTGCCATTCCACTTGCTCGGATGGAGCTCTGACTCCCGCAGAATTGAAAACGGCATACCAGTTGAACCAATATAGTATTGTTGCTTTTACCGATCATCGCGTCTGTATAGATCACAGCGATCTGAATGACAGATCATTTCTTGCACTCAGTGGTGCAGAATTGGATGACATCACTACCGCAGAAGAAACAGGCTGGCAGAAAGCCTGTCATTTATGTGCCATATCTGAAACGCCGGATACAGTCGATCCAATGATCCAACTGCTTCATGGTGGGCCAGACGCGTTCAACAGGACGATTGAACAATTGTGTGACCGCCATTTCATCGTACATTATAATCATCCGGTCTGGACAGGACACGGAACAGCAGATTTTCTGCCAATGAAAGGTTTTTCAGGGTTTGAAATATACAATCATTGCTCTGAAATTTATGGGAATGAAGGAAACAGCCTTCATGAGTACATTCTATATTTAAAATCAGGTGGTCAAGCTTACCCTATTGCGGCAGATGACAATCATAATCGTCCAAACTGCCGTCGTTTTGTTACAGATTCTTTCGGTGGCTTCAACATAATCAAAGCACCCTCTTTGGATTATCATGATATTATTGACGCTCTGAAGCAAGGACATACTTATGCTTCCACCGGTCCTCAAATTTTCGATCTGTATCTGGACAAAAAGACGCTATGTATTACCTGCACTCCTGTGTGTAAGGCCATCCTTAAAACAGAAAAAATCGGTTTGAATCAGCAGAACGTGATTCTCCCCGATAATGAAATCACCGAAGTACATTTTGATTTATCAGAGATTGAGCGCTTTGCCTGTGTCCAACTTTATACAGCTGACGGTCGATTTGCCTGTACTCCACCTGTGTTTCCGAAAAATCTGAAAGGATAAAGCAGGATAACCCAATGGCCCTCAGAATTATTCAACTGCAATAAGGCCAACATAAGTACGCTCTTAGGTAAGAACAAAGATCTCTTTGATAAGCTAATAACGGCACGGAATCTCCGTCCAGCTGACAGGATCACACGTCATTTGTCTTTTGAGACAGGGGCTTCTGACAGATTCAAGACATTTCCGATATTACTGCATGCGTGGTTTTCTCTTAAATGATGATGATTGATTAACGGGGCTGCAACAGCCCCGTTTCTTTCGATTCGATTAATGAAATTTGTCATGTGGAAAATTTTACCATTTCCGATATAGTGTATTCCCGGTATCTGTCATCAGTAAACATTGTTGAGGTTGTATCCTTTTTTATCTCCATAAGTTCTGATTTATCTTTATCCATAACGAGCATCGGATACTGCTGTATAAAATCCACATCTTAAAAACATCTTATGCAGTATCAGCAAAACATAGCCTATGAAAATTCACTCCTCTGTTTTCCCGTAAGAAGACGTGTTATGCTTGCGCAGCCACACCATCAGCACCGCCACGTCAGCCGGGCTCACCCCGGGAATGCGGCCCGCCTGCCCCAGAGAACGGGGCTTCTGCCGGGCCAGCTTCTGACGGGCTTCCAAACGCAGACCCTCAATCTGCTCATAGGGCGCATCCGGGGGCAAAAGCTTTTCCTCTGTTTCCCGGGCCTTGCGGATCTGCAGCATTTCCTTTTCAAGATAACCTTCATATTTGATCCCGATCTCCGCCTGTTCCCGCGCAGCCGCGCCAAAGGGCGCATCAGGGGAAAGCTCCAGATGATTTTCAGGACGGCGCAGGGCCTGTATCATGCCCTCCTCCTTCAGATAACGCATCAGCTGTTCGGTTTCTCGCATTTTTGTTTCAAGCCTGCGCACACGTTCCTCTGAAGCAAGGCCGATCCCTGCGCTGCGCTCTGTAAGGCGGATATCCGCATTATCCTGCCGGAGGAAAAGGCGATGCTCCGCACGGCTGGTCATCATGCGATAGGGTTCATCGGTGCCCTTGGTGGTAAGATCATCCACCATCACACCGATATAGGCCTGATCGCGCGTCAAAATGAAGGGGGCTTCGTTTTTGCAGTAGAGCGCGGCATTGATGCCGGCGTAAATGCCCTGTGCAGCCGCTTCCTCATAGCCGCTGGTACCGTTCACCTGCCCGGCCATATACAGCCCCGGGATCTTCAGCGCCCCCAATGCCTGGGAAAGCATGGTGGAATCAATGCAGTCATACTCGATCGCATAGGCAGGCCGGGTGATGACGCACTTTTCCAGCCCCGGCACCGTACGATACATTTCCCACTGTACTTCCTCGGGCAGACTGGTGCTCAGACCCTGCACATACCATTCGGGATAGCCATCCCCCTCCGGCTCTAAAAAAAGCTGATGGCGGGTCTTATCGGCAAACCGCATCACCTTGGTTTCAATGGAAGGGCAGTAGCGTGCCCCGGTGGAAGTCAGCATTCCGTTATACATGGGTGCGCGGTGAATATTGCGCCGGATGATATCATGCGTGTTTTCGTTGGTCCAGGTAAGGTAGCACATTGCCCGGTTCGTAAGCTTCCTGTCCGTCATGAAGGACATGGGTGTCACCGGTTCATCCCCGGACTGGGGCTCCATTTTATCAAAATCGATGCTTCGTTCATCGATCCTCGCGGGAGTTCCGGTTTTGAACCGGCGCAGTTCAAAGCCCAGGTCCATCAGGCTCCGGGATAATTTCGTCGCGGGCAGCAGCCCCTGGGGGCCACCTTCCCAGCAGGCTTCGCCGATAATGATGCGGCTTTTGAGATACACCCCGGTACACACCACCGCAGCCCGGCAGGATATGTTTTCCCCTGTATGGGTCTTAAACCCGCTGATGCGTCCGCCCTGTGTGAGCAGTTCCGTCACCTCGCCCTGCCGCACAGTCAGATGCTCCTGAGAAAAGAGGGTCCTCAGCATACGGGCCTGATAAGCCCGTTTATCGCTCTGGCAGCGCAGCGAATGCACAGCAGGGCCTTTCCCGGTGTTCAGCATACGGCCCTGCAGCATCGTATCATCCGCCGCCAAGCCCATTTCTCCGCCCAGAGCGTCCACTTCGCGCACCAGATGTCCCTTCCCGGTTCCTCCAATGGACGGGTTGCAGGGCATCAGCGCGACCGATTCCATATTCAGCGTCATCAGCACGGTTTCAAGTCCCATGCGCGCACAGCACAGCGCCGCTTCACAGCCTGCATGACCCGCCCCGATCACCGCTACATCAAACATGTAAAAAGCCTCCCGGAAAAAGAATACGCCTTATTTTATTCTACTGAAGTGTCAAAGTCAACCGGCACGCAGTCGGGATTTTTGTATTGACATTATGCTCCATTTGGAGTATGATCATGGCATAAGTTGAAAGGAGGATCCGTATGAACGGGGAAAAGGTTTCCATCAACATGACCGATGAGGTCCTTTCCAAGATCGATCTTCTGATCGAAGACGGTTTCTATGCCAATCGCAGCGATTTTATCAACCGGGCCACCGTGCTGCTGCTGGATAAAGAAGATCATACCCTGCAAAAGCTGCTCGAGATCCACTCCAAGGAAAAGATCAACGAGCACCAGTGGTTCATCGGGATCCAGTCAATGGGGGCCGCCTATCTTGAAAAAGTGAAGGAACAGGGGCTGCATCTCACCATCAAGGGCTGCGGCGTGATGTATTTTGAAAAGGGTATCGAGCCGGAGCTGGTTTTTTCCACCATCGATTTCATTTCCTCCAAGGTGCGCATCTTTGCGGACGATCCCATCCGGGAGCATTATCACAGTGAAAAAACAAATCGCCGCAGCAAAAGAAAATAAACCTCCGATCCGCCCGGAAAGGGCGGTTTTTTTGTCCTGCTTTCTCCTGAAATCACACCCGGAAAGAAGAAAACAAAATATTATATAAATATAAGAATAAACTATTCCAAAATGCGGGTTTTTATGGTATGATAAGGAGGAAACAGAATGCCCATTCCCGGGTTGTTTGGCAGGAGGAAATATGTCCGAAGATCTGAATAAAAACGGAACCGTTCCCGAATCAATCCATTATGACGAAAGCCAGATCCAGGTGCTGGAAGGCCTGGAAGCGGTGCGCAAGCGCCCCGGCATGTATATCGGCTCCACCGATGCGCGGGGCCTGCATCACTGCGTATATGAAATTGTTGACAACGCCATTGACGAAGCGCTGGCAGGTTATTGCACTCATATTGAGATCACCCTTCATAAGGACGGCAGCTGCTCAGTGCGCGATAACGGCCGCGGTTTCCCGATCGGTATCCATCCCAAGATGGGCCGTCCTGCGGTGGAGGTATGCCTCACCGTGCTGCACGCCGGAGGGAAATTCGGCGGCAGCGGCTACAAGGTTTCCGGCGGTCTGCACGGCGTAGGCGCCAGCGTGGTGAATGCCCTTTCCCGTCATCTCCGGGTGGAAGTAAGACAGGGCGGAAAAATCTATGAACAGGAATACAATATCGGCAAGATCGAGTATGATTTAAGGCAGATCGGAGAAACCGGTGAAAGCGGCACCACCATCCATTTCTGGCCCGATATCCGCTCGGAGGAAAATCCCGGCGGCGTATTTGACCCCGGTATCCAGTTTGATTATGATGTGCTCAAGGTGCGCATCCGTGAAATGGCTTTCTTGAACAAGGGCATCCGTCTCACCCTGAGAGACGAGCGGCCCGAGGAAGCAAAAGAAAATATGTATTGCTATGAGGGCGGCATCCGCGAGTTTGTCCGTTATCTGAACAAAAACAAAGAGGTGCTCTTTCCGGACCCCATCTACATGGAAGGCGTAAAGAGCGATGTGACCATCGAAGTGGCCATGCAGTATAACGACAGCTATCAGGAATCCATTTTCGCCTTTGCCAACAATATCCACACGCCCGAAGGAGGCACCCACCTGATGGGCTTCCAGACGGCGCTCAACCGGGCCATCAACGACTACGGCCGCAAATACAAGATCCTGAAGGATGCCGACAGCAACCTGAAGGGCGAGGACACCCGCGAATCCCTGGCCGCGATCATCTCGGTAAAAATGCCCGAACCGCAGTTTGAAGGGCAGACAAAATCCAAACTGGGCAACAGCGAAGTAAAGCCCTTGGTGGACCGGCTGGTATATGAGAGCCTTTCCACTTTCCTGGAGGAAAATCCCGTTATCGCCCGTTCCATTCTGGACCGGTGCCTGAACGCCGCCCGCGCCCGCGAAGCCGCGCGCAAAGCCCGGGATATGACCCGCAGAAAGACCGTGCTGGAAAGCGCTTCCCTTCCCGGCAAGCTGGCTGACTGTTCCGAGCGCGACCCCGCCAAGTGCGAAATCTTTATCGTGGAAGGCGACAGTGCCGGCGGCAGTGCCAAGCTGGGGCGCGACCGCCATTATCAGGCCATTCTGCCTCTTCGCGGCAAGATCCTGAACGTGGAAAAGACCCGGCTGGACAAGATCCTGGTGAACCAGGAGATCAAGAACATGATCACAGCCTTCGGCTGTGGGATCGGCCAGGAATTCAACCTGGAAAAGCTGCGCTATCACCGCATCGTGTGCATGACCGATGCCGATGTGGACGGCGCGCATATCCGCATCCTGATGCTCACCTTCTTCTACCGTTATATGCCTGAGCTGATCCGGCAGGGTTATGTTTACAGCGCCATGCCCCCCCTCTACAAGATCAGCAAGGGAAAGCAGGAATATTATGTTTACAGCGACGAGGAGCTTCAGAAAAAACTGGATGAACTGGGCCGCGACACCAAGGCCGAGATCCAGCGTTACAAGGGCCTGGGTGAAATGAGCGCGGAACAGCTCTGGTCCACCACCATGAACCCCGAGACCCGCACGATGAAACGCTTTGACCTGGCTGATGCCATTGCCGCGGACGAGACCTTCAGCCTGCTGATGGGCGATCAGGTAGATCCCCGCCGCGAGTTTATCGAGCAAAACGCCAAGATGGTCACCGATCTGGACCTGTAATACCAACAAGGGAGAGAAAAAATGAGCGATATTCAGGATCGTCTTTTATCCGCAGACCTGGAAAACGAAATGAAGACCAGCTTCATCGCCTACGCGATGGCAGTGATCATCAACCGTGCCCTGCCCGATGTGCGCGACGGTCTCAAGCCCGTACACCGCCGCATCCTTTACGATATGAACGAGCTGGGCATGACCCCTGACAAGCCCTACCGAAAAAGCGCCCGTCTGGTGGGCGATGTGCTGGGTAAATTCCATCCCCACGGCGATTCCAGCGTTTATGATGCCATGGTGCGCCTCGCACAGGATTTCAACATGCGCTACACCCTGGTGGACGGCCAGGGAAATTATGGCTCCATCGACGGGGACGGCGCTGCGGCCATGCGTTACACTGAAGCCAGAATGAGCCGTATCTGCACCTACATGCTGCAGGATATCGAGAAAGACACCGTCGATTTCATGCCCAACTTTGACGAAACGCTGATGCAGCCAACCGTATTGCCCAGCCGCTTCCCCAATCTGCTGGTCAACGGCTCCGCCGGCATTGCCGTGGGCATGGCCACCAACATTCCTCCCCACAATCTGCGGGAAGTGATCGAAGGCGCGGTATGCCTAATCGACAATCCCGACGCCACGCTGGATCAGTTGATGGAGCATGTAAAGGGCCCCGACTTTCCCACCGGCGGCATCATCCTGGGACGCAGCGGCATCCGTGAAGCCTACTTCACCGGCCGTGGAAAGATCACCGTGCGCTCCCGCACCGAGATCGAGGATATGGGCAACAACCGGCAGCGCATCGTGGTGACCGAAATTCCCTACGGTGTCAACAAAGCCCGCCTGGTCGAAAAAATCGCCGAGCTGGTCCACGAAAAGAAGCTGGAAGGCATCAGTGACATCCGTGATGAAAGCGACCGGAAGGGCATGCGCATCTCCATCGAGCTCAAGCGGGACGTACAAAGCCAAGTGGTGTTGAATTTCCTTTACAAGCACACCCAGCTGCAGGATACCTTCGGCGCCATCATGCTCGCGCTGGTAGACGGCCAGCCCAAGGTGCTGTCTTTGAGAGACATGCTGTATTACTATGTCCGTCACCAGGAGGACGTGCTCACCCGCCGCACAAAATATGATCTGGAAAAATCCCTGGCGCGGGCTCATATTCTGGAAGGCCTGCTCAAGGCTCTGGACAACATCGACGAGATCGTGCACATCATTCGTTCCAGCAAGGACAGCAGTGAAGCCAAGGATATCATGATGGCCCGCTTCGGTTTTTCCGACAAACAGGCCCAGGCGATCCTGGATATGCGCCTGGCCCGTCTGACCGGTCTTGAACGGGACAAGCTGCTGCAGGAATACGAAGAACTGGAAAAAACCATCGAATACCTGAACTCCCTCCTCGCCGACCGGAAATTGCTGATGGGCGTTGTGAAGGATGAAATGCGCCAGATCGGCGCGAAATACGGCGATGACCGTCGCACCGAGCTTTCTGTCGTGGAAGGCGAGATCGACATTGCCGACCTGATCGCCGTTGACGATATGATCGTCACACTCACTCACTTTGGCTACATCAAACGTCTGAGCAAATCCACCTACCGGGCTCAGAACCGCGGCGGACGCGGAGTGAGCGGCATGACCACCCGGGAAGAAGATTATGCCGAATACATCCGCACCATCAACAGTCATGACGATGTGATGTTCTTCACGGATCTGGGCCGGGTGTACACCCTCAAATGCTTCCAGATCCCGGAGGCGGGACGCACCGCCCGGGGAACCGCCATCGTGAACCTGCTGCAGCTCTCTCCCGGCGAAAAGGTGACCAACGTGATCCCCATGCCCGAGCATGAGGACGGCAAATGCCTGGTGATGGCTACAAAGAACGGCGTGATCAAAAAGACCGAACTGAGTGAATTCCGCAATCTGCGCAAAACCGGTCTGATCGCCATCGTGCTCAACAAAGGCGATGAGCTGATCGGCGTGCAGGAATGCATGGCCGGGCAGAAATTCATGCTGGGCACCCGTCTGGGACACACCATCTGCTTTGACGAGCAGGACGTGCGTTCCATGGGACGTGCCAGTCACGGCGTTCGCTCCATGCGTCTGGAGGAAGGCGACAGCGTCACCGATATGTGCGTGGTGGAAACGGACGCCATGGTGCTGAACATCACCGAGAACGGCTACGGAAAGCGCACCAGTCCCGATGAATACCGTGAGACAGCGCGCGGCGGCAAGGGCGTCAAATCCATGAACCTCACAGACAAGACCGGCCCCATGGTAGCCCAGCTGATGGTGCATGACGATGAGGATATCATGCTCATCACCGATGACGGCACCATCATCCGCATGGAGGTCACCGACATCAGAGCCTGCGGCCGTGCCACCCAGGGCGTACGCATGATGCGCATTGCCGAGGGCAGCCGCGTAGTGGGCGTGACCCGCGTTCCCAAGGAAGAAGAGGAAGAGGAAGAAAACGCTCCTTTCTTCCCGGAAAATGAAAATGCCGACGATGCAGCGCCTGAAAAAGAACGCTTTGACGAAGAGGATACAGAAAATGAGAACGCTTTCTCTTCCGATGCCCTTTCCGATGACAGCGATATCTGACGCCCCCTGAGGAAAAAGGAGAATTATGTCTGAAAAGCAACGCTCCCTGATCGGCGGGGTAAGCATTCTGGCTGTCGCCGGCATTATCTGCAAGCTGGTAGGCGTACTTTACCGCATTCCCCTGGCCAACACGGTTGGAGGTGTTGGCCTGGGAGTATATTCCAAGGTGTTCCAAAGCTATAACCTGCTTCTGACCATTTCGTCAGCCGGCATTCCGGTAGCGATCTCCCGCACGGTCAGCTTTTACGTCACCCGGAAAGACCCTGCTACAGCAAAACGCGTGTTTCGTCTGGCCCTGATCGCTCTGAGCATCCTGGGCGGCGTTTCCACCGTGCTGATGATCGCAGGAAGCAGCGTACTGTCCGGGTGGGTACAGTCTCCCGAGACCCGGCCCGGCTACATCGCCATTGCGCCCTCCCTGCTGCTGGTGTGCGTGATGAGCGCCTTCCGCGGCTATCTGCAGGGGCATCGCATCATGACTCCCACCGCGATTTCACAGTTGATCGAGCAGGTGGGCAAGCTGGCAGTCGCCCTGCCCCTGGCCGTGATCGGAACCAACCGGGGCGGTCCTGCCCTGGGAGCAGCAGGCATGCTGCTGGGCACCAGCGCAGCGGAAGCGGTCGCGCTGGGATTCATGATCCTGGTCCATTTCCGCAGGCGTTCCTCACTGGAAAACGCACCTCAGCTTTCCAGTGAACCGGCTCCCACTTCAGCCGCGCTGGGACGGGATCTTTTTCTCATTGCCCTGCCCATCACGATCGGCGCATGCATCGTGCCTCTGGCCGGATGGATCGACAGCCTGATGGTGACGCAGCTGATGGAAGAACACGGCATTGCAGGCTTTGAAAATGTGACGGCAGATCTGCTTCATGAAGAAGCCATGACCCGCTACGGTCTGTATTCCTCCGTGGTGCTCTCCCTGATCAACGTTCCTACAGCCATCGCGATGGCTCTATCCACCAATCTGGTGCCGGACATTTCCTCCGGCTGTGCCCGGGGAGACCGGGAATATGTGGCGCAGGAAAGCCTCACCGGATTGCGTATGGCCGCAGTGATCGGGCTTCCCTGCTCCGCAGGTATGAGCGTGCTGGCACGTCCCATCCTGTATCTTCTCTATCTTGGCCGGTACACTCCCGCTCAACTGGATATCGCAGCCGAGGTGCTGGAGCTGAGCGCCCTCACAATCGTGCTGTTTACCATGGTGCAGGCAACCAGCGGCATCCTTCAGGGCTGCGGAAAACAATGGCTTCCCATGTACACCCTGGCAGCGGGAGTCGCCTGCAAGATATTGCTGAATTTCCTTCTGATCGGTAATCCTGATATCAATATTCACGGCGCACCCATTGCCAGTCTGGTATGCTACAGCGTGTCCATGATCCCCAACCTGATCTTTGTGAAAAAATACACCGGCTGTCGAATGGATATTCGTGCGATCCTTCTTCGGCCGCTCGCAGCAACGCTGCTGATGACCGGTTTGGTGGCCTTCCTCTGGTACGCCGTGTTCACATTGAAGGCCCTTGAAAGCCGTATTCTCACATTGCTTGGCATAGCGGTATGCCTGATCGCGGGCATCGCTGTATATGTACCGGGCGTTTTCCTGTTCAGAGCCATTCGCAGGGAAGACCTGCCGACAAAGCTGCGCCGCCGGATCCCTTTTCTGAAATAACCGGGCAGCAGTCCTGCTTTCGGTTGTCAGGAACAAAACGCAGGCAGGGCCAACGCCTTAAACGGAGTAAACATGCATAACATCACGATCGTCTCTCTCGGTCCCGGTTCCCGGGAGCTGCTGACCCTGGGCACCCTGAATGCGCTTAAAATATCCCCCCGGGTGATCCTCCGAACAGGGCTGTGCGATGCCGCCCGTTTTCTTTCAGACAGTCATATTTCCTATAGCACACTGGATCTTCTTCATGAACAGTGTGAGGATTTTGACGAGCTGATCTCCTCCGCGGTGAAGGCTGTTCTTGATGCGGCCGAAGGCAGCGATGTATGCTATGCCGTACTGGACGCTTCCGAGGATGAAACGGTAAAGGAACTTCTTAAGAGGCAGCGCTGCGCTGTCCTGCCCGGTGTTCCGATCAGCGCGCCATTTACAGCAGCGTATCCTTCTTCCGCGCTGCTCACGATGAGCGCCAGCGATCTTCAGATCTGCGGCACCCAGCACGATCTTCTGATCACCGAACTGGATTCCCGGATGCTGGCAGGCAATTGCAAGTTGGAAATGCTCAACTGGTACGACGCATCGGACGAGCTCCTCTTTTTTGACCCGTCCTCCTCAGTATGCCGCAGCTTCAGGCGTATTCCTCTGGAGGATCTGGACCGGCAGCCCAAATACGATCACACCTGCGCGGTGCTGATCCCGGCTGTTCCGCTTGAAAAACGCCGTCGGTTCGATTTTTACGACCTGGTGCGCATCATGGCTCTGCTGCGTGCCCCAGGCGGCTGTCCCTGGGACAGGGAGCAGACCCACACTTCCCTTCGCCCCTATCTTATCGAGGAAAGCTATGAGACCGCTGAGGCGCTTGACCGGGAGGACTGGCAAGATGCGGCGGACGAATTGGGCGATGTGCTGCTGCAGGTGGTATTCCATGCCGCGATCGGCAGGGAGGACGGTTCCATGGAGCTTTCCGATATCACCACCGACATCTGCCGGAAGCTGATCCACCGTCATGCCCATGTGTTTGGCAAAGACGTTTGCGAAACAGCCGAAGCCGTCACGGAAAACTGGAATCGTATCAAACAGGAGGACCGGGGAGAAAAAACCAGAGGCGATTCGCTCCGTTCCATCCCGGTAGGTATGGAGCCATTGCTTCGAGCCGCAAAAGCCAGGAAAAAGGCATCAGAAGCCGGCTTTACAGAAGAAAGCCTGTCCGCGCTGACGGAACGATTTTCTGAAAAATGCCATTCTCTCCGAGATGCCGCAGACAAAGGCAAAGAGGAAAACCTCCATTTGTTACTGGGAGATATGCTTTTTGATCTGGTAGAAATGTGCCGCTGTGCGGGAGAAGACAGTGAAAAACTGCTTGCCCTGTCCACTGAACGGTTCATAGACCGGTTCTGCCGCATGGAGAAAGCAATAATTGATGACGGTAAAGACATGAAAAGCTTGACAATGCCGGAATTGGTTGTATACTGGAAAAGCTGCGGACAGCACGACCGTGCCCGCAATATCGAATGAGGAGGATTCATTATGAACAAGACTGAATTAGTAGCCGCGCTGGCCGAAAAGACCGGTTTTTCCAAGAAAGACGCCGAGAAGGCCGTTTCCGCTTTTGTTGAAACCGTAACCGATGCCCTTAAGGCCGGTGAGAAAGTACAATTGATCGGGTTTGGCACCTTCGAAGTGAAAGACCGTCCCGCTCACATCGGCCGCAACCCCGCAACAGGAAAAGATATCGAGATCCCCGCTTCCAAAAAGCCCGGCTTCACCGTAGGCAAGGCTCTCAAGGATGCGATCAACGCGTAATATTTTCTGAAAGGACCGTTCATACGGTTCTTTTTTTTGTGTTTTTCTTGAATCGCTTCAAAATTTCAGCTATAATGATTCTATCATCTTTTTCAGGAGCATTCCATGAGGATCGATAAATATTTGAAGGTATCCCGCATTATCAAGCGCCGCAGCGTGGCCAAAGAAGCCTGCGACGGGGGACGCATCACCATTTCCGAAAAAACAGCCAAAGCCGGCACCGAAGTAAAACCCGGCGACGTGCTGGAGATCCGCTTCGGGAACCGTCTAGGCCGCTACAAGGTGCTCAGCATCAGCGAGACCATACGGAAAGAAAACGCTTCCGAGATGTACGAAGTGCTGGAAGAAGACGCTTTGATCCAGGCCGAACGCGGAAAAGAATAACCGCGAGTCCCGTTTCATCCGTCTTTCTCCATCATTGACAAAGAAAAGAATAAGCCCTATAATGTAAGCGTTTACAATTGCACTTTAGCAAGGCGGTCAATACACATGATGAACAAGCAGCGTTCTGTCGCTTCCTACCGTCTGATCGATCTGAGCCTTTTCGCTGTGATGCTGTTTGTTTTTGAATATGTCATCGTAAAGGTCTCCTCCGGCAGACTGTTCCGCGATCAGGCATTCACGGTTTCTCTTGTCAGCGCGATCACCTCCATTGTGTATATGCGCTGGGGCCTGTGGGGAGGGCTGCATGCTTTCCTGGGCGGGATCGTGTATTCCCTGGCAGGAAACGGCACTCTGGAGCAGATGTTCCTCTATTCCTGCGGAAACCTGCTTTCCCTTGCCATTGTGCCTGTGATGAACAGGATCGGTCGGGAAAAGATCCGTCAGAGCCGGTTTCTGTTTATCCCGCTTGGCGCAGGCACCCTTGTGCTGATGCAGACGGGGCGCATGCTTTTATCCCTGCTTTTCGGGCATCCCGCAGGCGAAAGCCTGCGTTTCATCACCACCGATACCCTTTCCTGTGTTTTTACCCTCACCGTGCTCTGGATCGTCCGGAGACTGGACGGTGTATATGAAGATCAGCTGCATTACCTTGATAGGATCAACCGGGAAATGCCCGGAACGGAGGAAGAAAAATGAAGTCCAAAGCGGCGGACTATCTGATCTTTGATGAAAAGACCCGTACCTACCGGGTGGACCCCGAGCAGCAGGTTCGGGATGACGTGGAAAAGCATTACTGGCTGCATGTGGCGCGCAACATCGTAAAGGACTGGCGTCTTTATGTGATGCTGATCCCCATGCTGGTGGTATATCTTTTCTGGCGTTATTTCCCCATGTATGACCTGCTTGGCTGCTTCAAGGTATACCGTGAAACCACCCCGGTAGCCGAACAATTGTATTCCGGCTTCTCCTATTTTAAAACGCTGCTGATAGGCGATCAGGCCAGCAATTTCTGGCGTGCGATGCGCAACACCTTCCTGCTCAGCTTTTACGGGCTTCTCTTCGGTTTCCCGATGCCGATCATCCTTGCCCTGTTTTTCAACGAGATCCGGTCCAACATTGCCCGTTCCGCTTTCCAGGTAATCACCTATCTTCCCCGCTTCATGTCCACCGTCGTGATGACTACCCTGGTGATCATGCTGGTAAAGCAGGGCAGCATCATTTCCGGCATGGGCATTGTAAGCCAGGCGCTTGCCGACCTGGGGATCCTGTCAAGAGACACCGCCCAGCTTGGCCTGCTCAATGACCCGGGTTATTTCAGGGCCATCTATCAGATCAGCGGCATCTGGGAGGGCGCCGGCTACGGCAGTATCGTGTATTTCGCCGCGATCATCGCGATCTCTCCCACCAGCTACGAAGCCGCTCAGATCGACGGCGCAGGCAAGTGGGCCCAGATGCGCTATGTGGTGCTGCCCAGCATCCTCTCCACCATCGTGATCATGCTGATCACCAGGATCGGCTCCCTGCTTTCCATCGGCTATGAAAAGGTGCTGCTGCTCTATAACAACAAAACCTATGTGACTGCCGATGTGGTATCCACCTTCGCCTACCGCCTGGGCCTGGAAACCAGCAGCGGCGGCACCACCAAGGGGATCGCATCCGCTTCCGAAATGATGAACAACATTGTGGGCATGCTGCTGGTCATCGGCGCCAACACGGTCGCCCGCAAGGCCTCCAATACCTCGCTGTACTGATGAAGGAGTTCCGGCATGAAAAGAAAGCTTGAGACCACCGAGCTGATCTTTAAAATCATCAGCTACACCTTCCTCACCGTTTTTGCTCTGCTGTGCCTGTATCCGTTCGTATACGCGATCAGTTCCTCCATCAGCAGCCGTCACGCCGTGGAATACGGCGAAGTGGTGCTCTTCCCCAAGGATGTGCAGTTTGAAGCCTTCCGCACGATGTTTGGCAACAACATGTTCTGGAACAGCTATTCCAACACGCTGTTCCTCACGCTGTTCGGAACGCTTTGGTCCATGGGAGTAAGCATCATGGGTGCTTATGCCCTTTCCAAAAAACGCCTTCTTTTCCGAAAGACCTTCAACTTTTTTCTGGTGTTCACCATGTGGTTTTCCGCCGGCATCGTGCCCCAGTATCTCAACTATCTGAACACACAGTCCGTGTTCCGCACGGTAGGGATTTTTGATGACAAATGGCTGATCGTGATCGCCATGGGCATGGACGCGATGAACATCATCCTGCTGCGCAATGCTTTCGAGGGTGTTCCCTCCGAAATTGAAGAAGCAGCCATTGTGGACGGCGCCACCGAATTTCAGGTGCTGCGCAAGGTGTATATCGCCATGTGCAAATCCACCATCGCCACAGTTGCCCTGTTCTTTGCCATCAGCCGCTGGAACGGCTACTTCTGGGCCCGCCAGATGATCTCCAACAGCAACGAGCATCCCCTGCAGGTGTTTATCCGCCTGAAACTGGAGGAATTCACCGATTCCGAGCAAATGGCCGGCTGGAAGGAATCCTATGCTTCCGACTCGGTGATCTATGCCCTGATCGTATGTTCCATCATTCCCATACTGGTGATCTATCCCTTCATCCAGAAGTATTTCGCCAAGGGCACCAACGCCGGAGGAGTGAAGGAATAAGCCCAGACTGAATGTTTTCCGGGGGATCTCCCGGTAAGCATAAATCGCGTTTCAGCCAATGAAACGCAGAGAAAAACAGGAGGAACCATCCATGAAGAAACTCAGCAAACTGCTGGCTCTGCTTCTGGCTGTGGTCATGATGATGACTGTGACCGCTTTTGCCATGGCAGAAGAAGACGAACTGGCCTTTACGCCCGGTATCGTTCTGCGTATGGCCACCGGCTACAACAGCACCAAGACCGGTCTGTTCTTTGATGCAGAAACAGCCGGCGACGGGATCACCCTTCCCGATGGGATCACCTATCACACCGGTGATTTGAAGCCCACCTGGGTCGAGATCCAGAACCGCCTTGGCATGGTATTTGAAAACAAATATCAGGGCAACAGCTCCACCAAGGAATTTGACTACTGGAAAGATCAGCTGGATCAGGTCGACATGATCAGCGGCACCGCCTCCAAGCTGAACGAATACGGCGAAAAGGGCCAGATCGTGAACATCGCGGACTATCTGGACTATATGCCCAACTTCGCAGCTTATCTGGAAGAGAACCCCATCGTCATGCTGTCCATCACCGGTAACGTGGACACCGGCGCCATCTACTTCAGCCCCTACTTCGACGGCGTAAACGACATCGAAAAGATGCCCCTGATGCGTACCGACTGGGCTGAAAAGCTGCTGAACGGCGAAGGCGCCTTCACTGCCGAGCAGAGCAAGGAACTCCTGCCTGCCGTGTACACTCCCTACATGCCCACCGAGGGCAAGATCCCCGTGGACGTCGTCACCCCCGACGGAACGAATGTTGAACAGATCACCAAGGATTATGACGCTGCCGGCAACATCATCGCGAAGATGAACGAAGCGGGCACCCTGGACGGTGTGGCTGCTGTGAACATGCTGCGCGACTATATCGACGCTGCCTACGCCGGATATTACGGCACCAACCGCGCCGACCTGTTCATCGGTCAAAACGCTGCCTGGGACGGCGACGAAATGGTCGCTCTGCTGCGCTGCGTCGTGGCCAACCCCTGGACTCTCAACGGCACCGACACCGTGTACGGCCTGTTCTCCCGTGAAGAAAACTCCGCTTCCCGCCGCCCCGACGTGTACCGCTACGGTCTGGAGACCTACGGTGTGCGCGGCGGTGAATCCCGTCAGGATTACCTCTACATCGGCACCGACGGTGAAATGTATGATGCCCGTCAGGAAGCTGCCACCTATGAAGCTCTCGCCCGCATGAACGCTATCGCCCAGGAAGGCCTCATCTCCGAAGCTTTCCTCAACAGCGAAGCTGTGAAGAGCGCCAACTACATGGAACAGGATCTCGCTTTCCTGAGCTATGACTACAACCAGACCCAGACCATTCTCAACAGCATGCTGCAGAATGACGAGGGTGAAAAGTACATGCCCATCATGGTTCCTGTGGCCCGCTGGTATGACGGTTCCAACGAAGAAGGCGTTTACATGCGCTTCACCGAGTCCTGGCGTTCTGTGAAGACCGACGGCTGGGGCATCTCCGTGGCTTCCGTTGAAAACGAACCCGACAAGCTCAATGCCTGCCTCAAGCTGATCGACTATGCATATTCTCCCGAAGGACAGATCCTGATGAGCTACGGCCCCGATGCCTTCATCAAGACCAATGAAGACGGCTCCTACGTGAACCTGATGTTCAACGGCAAGGAAATGCCTGTGATCTCCGACGCGACCTTTGATGCTCTTTGGGAACTGCAGGGCGGCAACTACACCAACTTCGCCCGTTACTATCTGGGCTCCACCCTGTCCTTCGTCAAGAGCCAGGCCTTCGAGTACAACTGCACTCATGCCATTGGTAAGGAAGGCGCTGCCCGTTTGAGCAATGCCATCGGCCTTGGCACCATCAAGCACCCCATCCTGGGCGTGGTTGAAGATCTGCCCTGGTACACCTCTGTGCCCACCGTGCTGCCCATCTCCAAGGAAGACAGCGACACGCTGAGCAGCTACACCGATCTGAACACCCTGTTCGCCAATGACGACAACGTGTTCACCATCATGTTGGGCTCCGGCCTCACTCTGGACGGCATGACCAGCCCCGAGGAAGCTGCTGAAACCGTAAAGAATGCGATGTCCGGCGAACAGTATCTGATCATCAAGAACAACGCCTGGCACGCTGTGAAGGATTACTATCAGGATATGTATGCCGAGTAATCTTCCCTAACGTTGATCCGGCCCTTCCCGGGTTCCGCCCGGGAAGGGCTACCCCCTTATGAAGTTTCATCCGGGAGGTCATCATGTACAAAAAACAGCTGACGATACAGAAGATCCTCTGTTTCACCGCGCTCATTGTATGTGCGCTTGTTTTTGTCTATTCGCTGGGCATCATGACCGACCTGTATGATCTGATCCGCGGAAAAAACAACATCGGCATCGAGGATGATCCTTACAAGACCGAAGTAGCCGGGTCCTGGATCTACTATGAGATGCAGCCCTTCAACCGGGCCTTTACCACCAATTCCATCGTTCTGCTGCTGCTGGGTGTATTTCTGTTCATCACCGGCACCCATTCCCGCCGCCGGTATTATTTCGGGAATTTCCTGTCCGTATCTCTGTTTTCCATCGCAGGCATCGCTCTTACCATGTGGTGCCACATTCAAATCGAAGATTTCCGGTCCCGGTTCCTGCAATTGGATTTCGAAGCGCTCCGGGCCGTATCAGATAAAATGAAAGGCTTTTATTCCGAATCCACCGTCTGGTTCGATCTCCACTATGCCGTATTCGGGCTGCTGCTGGCAGTGGTCCTGCTGCTTGTCGCGAACGTATTTTTCAAGCTTCACCTGATGCGTGAAGAAAGTCATCTCCTCGGTACAGGAAAGGAGGAACAGGCATGAAGCTTTCCGATGAAGAAAAATATATCCGGACAGACCGGATGAAATATACTAAAAATGCTTTCTCTTCCCGCCTATGCTATCTGGCCATCGCACTGGACGTTCTGTATTTTATCAACATCTACGAATCTGACCGCAGCACCTGGTATTATCAGGTGCTCATCGGAGTTTCCATCATCTACAATCTGCTCTTCATGCTTTTCACCTTCCTCGCTTCCGAAGGCGTTAAAAACTACAAGCCCAACTATTCTGTCCTGCTTTGTGTAATGGGAGCGATCCAGCTCGTTCGCGTCTTCATTCTTCCCCTCCAGGCAATGAACGCACAGATCAAGGTGGCTCAGAATATGGAGGCCGTGATGGGGCTTCCTCAGGGGATCCGGGCGATCGTCTGGCTGGTGCTGTCGGCAGGATGTCTTTTTGCGGCTGCCACGATCAACATCCGTAAGTACAGGGAACTGAAAAGCCACGCTCCCCTCTTTTCCCCGACACCCGAAAAGGAGGTGAAATGAGATGGCCGAGCTTAGTCTGAAACATATAGACAAGATCTATGATAATCATGTTCAGGCCGTGTTTGACTTCAACCTCGATGTGAAGGACGGCGAACTGATCGTACTGGTAGGGCCTTCCGGATGCGGAAAATCCACCACGCTCAGAATGGTAGCCGGCCTGGAGGATATCTCTGCCGGTCAATTGCTGCTGGATGGGAAGGATATCACCCGGGTTCCTGCCAAGGACCGCGATATGGCCATGGTGTTCCAGAATTATGCCCTGTACGCACATATGACGGTATATGAAAACATGGCTTTCTCTCTCACGCTCCGCAAGGAGAATCCCAATGTGATCCATAAGAAGGTGCTGGCCGCTGCCGAAATTCTGGATCTGACCAGCCAACTGAACAAAAAGCCCGCCCAACTTTCCGGCGGACAGAGACAGCGCGTAGCCATGGGCCGTTCCATCGTGCGCAGCCCAAAGGTTTTCCTGTTTGACGAACCCCTCAGCAACCTGGATGCCAAGCTTCGCGGAGCGACCCGGCGCGAGATCCTGCTTCTGCACCGCCGTCTTGATGCCACCATGCTGTATGTGACCCACGACCAGACTGAAGCCCTCACCCTGGCGGACCGGATCGTGTGTATGAGCATGGGGCGGGTGCAGCAGGTGGGAACACCGCTTGAACTGTATGAGGATCCCGACAACATCTTTGTGGCCACCTTTATCGGTTTGCCTCCGATGAATATGTTCCCGGTCACCGTGGAACAGCATTCCCTTTTCAGTGAAAGCTTCTCTGTTCCCCTTTCTGAAGCAGAAAAGCGGATCCTTAAAAATTACACAGGAAAAAAGATCATCCTGGGGATCCGGCCCGAGGATATCACCCCGGGAACCGATGTGAAAATGGATATCGTCAAT
Source organism: Clostridia bacterium (assembly GCA_045617125.1). GTDB lineage: Bacteria > Bacillota > Clostridia > Christensenellales > Aristaeellaceae > ZC3RG03. The sequence continues at coordinate 30,325 of JAZLIA010000104.1, forward strand.
AACGAAAACCTGGGCATGACCACGCTGGTACACGGTCACATCGCCGGAGACCCGGAGCATCATGTGGCTGCCAAGCTGCGCGGATGGTTTGATTACCGTTCCGGTGATGGCATCACCGTGAATTTTGTGAAAAAACATTTCTTTGATCCCGATACCACCAATGCGATCCGGGAGGCCTGAGCATGAGCAAGGAAAAGATCAATATCCGTTCCCGGCTGAAGGAACGCATCCGCAAAACCCTGGTATCCCTGAAACGCCGTCCCAACATGATCCCGATGGTGTTTCTTGGCTTTTCGTTTCTGTGGTATGCCCTGCAGCTGACCAAGGTATCCAACGCCACCGCCTCCATCAACGGCGCCAACATGGGCCTGTGCGAGTTCGCCGTAATGCTTCTGTCCATCCTGGGGCTGGTATGCTTCGGCTATTCCTTTCCGCACCGGAAGCCAGTCAACAAAAAAATGCTGACACTCATGTTCGTGCTGTTTGGCATCGTTATTTTCGCAGATATCACTTATCTTTCAACCGTGCGCACCTGGGTATACCGTGAGTTTGCCTACGGCACCGCCGCCAGCTTCGGAGCGGACCTTGGCTTGTTCGATACCCGTCAGCTGGGCCGTATCCAAACCAAGCATACCGTGGGAGACCTGTTCACCACCCATATCATATTGGTTTCCGCAGGGCTTCTTCTCACCGCACTGCTGCCGGTCTATTCTCCGCTGATCCGGAAGATCAAGACCTCCGTGCATGTGGATGAAAATGAGAATATGACCCGGATCGACCTGGCCGGTGAGGATGCATGAAAAAAGCATCCCCTGAGCAGGACAAGATCCGCAACACGGCGGAATACTACCGCCTGCATACAGACGCGGTGAATGCGCTGGTGGATGCGGATGAAAGCAACTCCCCCCCGGTATCCGAAAGGGAACTGAAAAAATACCGCAGCAGGTCCCGTTTCCGAGTGCCGGAAAAGCTTCGGGTGCTTTTCATCAAATTCTGGTTCAGCGCCGCCATATGCTTCTTTTTCATGTGGGGTCTTGGCTCCATGGATATGCTGGACACGCTGGTGATCCTTTCCCTGGCGTCCGGCGTGATCACCGATGTGCTGGTCAATTCCATCCTGCGTTTCATTGCCCCCCGGGAAGGGGCCTATGACCGGTGGATGATGTATCCTTCCCGAAAATGGTATCTTACACTGCTTCCAAATATTCTCCACTCCGGAATCGTGACCCTGCTCGTGTATGAAACTTATAATGTCATCAACCTCATCCTGATCAACGGCGGTTCTCTTCCGGAAGACAGTGTGGCGCTGGGAGTTGAACCCATCCTATTCGGTCTATTCTACCTGGTATTCGATTTGATCCTGATCCAGTTGCGCGTGCTTGCGGGCAGCATCCTTGCAGACGCGAAGCGTGCAGCCGGTCAGCACCGATAACGGTCCGAGGAGGTCCATATGTCCCATCTGACACTGATCAATGTCAACAAGATCTATCCGAACGGATTCCATGCGGTACACAATTTCAACCTGCAGATCGAGCGGGGAGAATTTATCGTGTTCGTAGGGCCTTCCGGCTGCGGTAAATCCACAACCCTCCGAATGATCGCGGGGCTTGAGGATATCTCCGGCGGCGAAATGCTCATCGAAGGCAAGCGAGCCAACGAATGGAGCCCCAAGGACAGGGGAATCGCTATGGTGTTCCAGAGCTACGCACTGTATCCTCAGATGACTGTATACGACAATATCGCGTTCGGGCTCACCCTGATGGGAGTGGATGAAGATGAGATCGACCGTCGTGTAAAAAAGACCGCCGCGATCCTGGGCCTGACAGAATATCTCGATCGTCTTCCCCGTGCCCTCTCAGGCGGACAGCGTCAGCGCGTTGCCATCGGCCGTGCGATCATCCGGAAGGTCAGCATCTTCCTGATGGATGAGCCGCTCAGCAATCTGGATGCCAAACAGCGTGTTACCATGCGCAGCGAGATCGCCGCGATCCACCGCTCAACAGGGGCCACCACGATCTACGTAACTCACGACCAGACTGAGGCCATGACACTGGCGGACCGCATCGTTGTAATGAAGGACGGCTACATCCAGCAGGTCGGAACCCCGCGCGAACTGTATTTTGACCCCGTCAATATGTTCGTTGCCGGGTTTATCGGCGAGCCGCCCATGAATTTTGTTCGGAACCGGATCGAGAACGGATGTTTCCGCTTCGGTGAGGACCAAATTGATCTTGCCAAGCGAAAAAACACCGATATCTCTCAGCTGAAAGATCGGGAGATCTATCTTGGATTCCGGCCTGAGGCGGTTTCCATGCAGCCCATTCCCGATGCGTGCTGCCTGCACGGCCGGGTGGAGCTGACCGAAATGCTGGGCGACAACGCCAACGTGTATTTGAACTGTGTATCCTGCAGACCGATCCTGAAATGCGAACCCGGTATTTTGCCTGAAATGGACAGTGACATTGCATTCTATATTCCCTATGACAGTCTCTACCTGTTTGACGCGGATACCGAGCAGGTGATCCGATGAACTTTTTCCGGAAAAGAAAGAGATGAAGCAGATGAAAAAAAGGCGATCTTCCCTCCTTTGCGTTCTTCTGATCCTGACCGTCCTGCTGGCAGCCGGATGTGAAAAAAAACAGCCCTCTCAGGTGATCGACACCCTTGACGGCCGCTTTCATGTAGACCTTCAGAAATATGCCCGGGATGAAAATGTAGACACGGAGGATCTGAAAAACTGTTCCTGTGTGTGGGAATTTTCATCCGACGGGCAGGTCACGGTCATCATGACCGCGTCAAACGTCGCCTCTGACGCTCCTGAAGCTTTGAAAGCCCCGGTTGAAACCCGGGAGACCTTTTCCTACACCTTGAGTGACAAGGTCGATTGCGAAATCAGCGACAGCGTTACCTATGTCGTGAGCGATAAAGAACTGCTTTGGGATCACGGCATCGTCATGGGCACGATCAAAAGCAATAAAACCAGCAAGGGCAACACCACCATCAAGCTGGATACTCCGTCCGGCAGCACCAAGACGCTGAAGGGCACTCTTTCTGAAGACGGAACGCTCTTCACCTGCAGCACTGCGGATAATAAGATCACCGGTACCTATACCCTCAGTGAGGATCTGCTTTGCGGTGAAAAAGGCGTGATCCTTGGCACCGTGGAAAGCAAGGATATCAGCGGAAGCTCCGCCACCCTGTCGGTCATTTCTCCCGATGGCGCCCGTGTTTCCTACACAGGGGCCTACATGCCGGAATTGAAGGTCGGAAACACCTCCTTCAGCTATGAATACACCGGCTCCATCCTGACAGTAAGAACGACAAAACGCGCGATCGACTTGATAAAAGATTGACAAAGAAGCATGAGAAGCGGTCCCTACGAAACTGCGATGCAGAATGTGGGGATCGCTTTTTGCATTTTTTATGCATCTGTCAATGCTTCTGATATGCCCTTCCCTGATATTTTTTCAGTTTTTGATCGAAGCTTTATTACGAATTTGTTAATTGATTGAACACTTCGTGAACCGTCCGTTCTGTGGACAAAACAGGCTTGACAGCCTGTGGATAACTCAGGCCATTTTCGACGTCCTCTGTGTAAAACCTTGAAATATGGGGCTTCGAGCGCTTTTTTCTGTGTATAACTCTGTGGAAAATGTGGAAAACCCTTTTAGTCAGAATTGTGAATCAAATTTAACAGCCCTGTATCATTTCTTGCTTGGAAGCGTGAAAGAAGGCATTTTTCGCCCTTTTTTGCTGTGCCCGTTTCGATCGGGATCCCTCTTTTTTATTTTCCCCTGTGGAAAAGATGTGGAGCACCGGAAATACTTCCGGTGCTCCACGATTTAACAAAGATTTCATTTGACAGAAAATCGCAGTGCTCAATTTGCAGGTTCTGATTCATTTTTCTGTATCAACACCAGGATCACCCGGCGTTCATCCGCTTCCCGTACGGTAACCTTCCATGTATCCTTGATAAAGCTCTCTCCAGGATCCGGAACATGCTCCAGCTCCTCCATTACCCAGCCGCCCACGGAAGAAGAATCGGTTTCAATGGACATGTCAAGGCACGCTTCCAGACGCGTCACATCGGCGTCTCCCTGCACAAGCCATTCATTATCGCCAATGCTGCGAACAGTCTCCTCGATCTCGTCATGTTCATCCCAGATATCTCCCACCAGTTCCTCCAGAATATCCTCCATCGTAACGATCCCGGCGGTTCCGCCATATTCATCCGTAACGACTGCCATCTGGGCTTTCGAACGCTGCATCAGATGCATCAGATCATCCAGCGGTGAGGATTCCGGAACAAACACCGGCAGGGTCATGATCCGCTCTGCATTCACCTTCTTCTCTTCCGCCCGGGCACGGTAAAAATCCTTTTCATGGATCACTCCGATGATCTTATCCAGGGTTTCCTCATATACAGGAAGCCGCGAATAACCCGTACGCAGGAAGACCTTCTCGATCTCCTCAGCAGACAGATCCTTTTCGACCCCTTCCACATACACCCGGGGCGTCAGGATACCGGAAACATCCCTTCCTCCAAATACGATGGCACTGCGCACCAATGCGCTTTCTTCCTTATCCATGCCGCCTTCCTGTTCGGCTTCCTCCACCAGGGTGATCAGCTCGTCATGCGTGACCCCTCGTTCCTCTCCTACCGCAAACACTTTTTTCAGCTTTTTTTTGAGCAGAGAAAACAGCTTGCAAAGAGGATAGAGCAGCGTCATCAGCCCTTTGATCACAGGCGTCACCTTCATCGCAAACCGTTCCGGCATTTCCTTTGCCAAACATTTGGGCGTCACTTCTCCAAACACCAGCACCACCACCGTGATCACCACGGTGCTGACCGTCGCTCCCGTGCTTCCAAGAAGCGCGATAAAAAGCAGCGTGCCTATGGAAGACATCGCAATATTGACAATGTTGTTGCCGATCAGGATCGCGGTAAGCAGATCGTCATACCGCTGCGCCAAACGAAGCGTCTCTTCCGCGCGTTTGCTTCCGTGCTCTGCCATTGCCTTCAGCTTCGCCCTGTTCATGGATGAAAACGCCGTTTCTGAAGCCGAAAAAAAGGCAGAAAAGAATAGCAGCCCCACGATCACCAGGATCCGAATCAAGTCCACTTCACTCATAACTGAATCATTCATCCTTTCCATTCAAGCAATAAAAACACAAAAAAGCACATCCGTGACCGAACCGGCCCGGATATGCCCAATAAGATCTGTATTTGCTCAGAGGTACATCCGCCAGCGCGTCCGTACTTCCTTCATCACCCTCCATGAGGGAGACCACACTCCTTATCCGCAAAATCTCTGCAGGAAAAACCGCCTGCCCGCCTCGTCTTCCATCTCACCGGGAAACGACAGATCAATCATACAATATATATGATTCCCTGTCAAGACGCGCTCTTTTTTTGATTCCGCCCGGCAGCTCAAAGTGACCCCGCCCCAAACAGCGGGAAACCCGTGGAAAACGCTTTTTCCCTTCCCTGCACTGCAGAAACGCTCCTCCATAAACAAAAACAGCCCCAGTAAAACGGGACTGTTTTTCTGCGGAGATCAATACTTACGCTTACGCGCAGCCTCAGCCTTCTTCTTGCGCTTTACGCTGGGCTTTTCGTAATGCTCACGCTTACGCACCTCGGCGAGAACGCCGGCGCGCGCGCACTGCCTTTTAAAACGCTTCAGAGCGCTTTCCAAGGACTCATTCTCTTTTACTCGGACCTCAGACACTTTTTTCCCCTCCCTTCGCCACACTCGCCCTGGCTATCGCCGTATACACGGCGGATGGCGACCGTGCCTGTATTATACTGCTTTCATTTCCCTGCGTCAACTGTTTTTTTCTATTTTCCGAAAAACTGACCTCATCCGCACGACTGTCATCGCCCCGCACCCGGATATTCCAGCCAGTATATTTACAGCTCCTCTTCCAGGGCTTTTTCCCGGATCGCGGCAGACCGGACCGCCAGGATCACCTCATCCGCCCCAACGATCTGAATGCCGGCAAAGGGGGCATCAAGCAGTCTTTCCCACATAAACCTTGCCGCCTGAAGGTTTGACATAACCCCGTTTCCCGGATCTCCGGCCGCGATCTTTCCGGCCAGATCCAGCAAACGCCCGTAGAGGGCCGAATAGCTGTCCCACAGAAGGCGGACCAGCATTTTTTCGGAATAGAAGACCGTTCCATCTGCCTTCAAATGCTCCAGCACCTCCTCGATCTCGGGCAGGAACAGCTCCTCCTGAGAACGCAGTATGGCCTGCAGCACCACATCTTTTTCCGACTGATCCGCCACTGGCAGAAGCAATGCCAGCATCTCCTCCTGACCGTGACGGAAAGGCATCGCGTAATAAAGCAGCCCATTCAGCCGATCCATGGGACGCACATAAGATCTTGCCTTATAAGCCTCAAACGCCTTCCCGCTCCTGAGGGCGCACACTTCGCTGAGGATCTGCAGCTTGCTTTCAAAATGGTGATAAAAGCTCCCTTTGGTGCAATGGAACGCGTCTACCAGCTCCTGTATACTGGTTTGATGATACCCTTTTTCGAAAAAAAGCTTTTCCGCTGTTTCAAGCAGATTTTTTTTCTTGATCTCACCCTTCTGCATGGCCCTTCCTCCAGCCTCAGGGAATCGCTGATTTAATGGGGGTGCGATGAAGAATGCATTTTTCGTCAGATGCAAATGCAAAGATCGAAGGTTTACTGGAGGTAGATCGAGATGTTTGCACGCAGCAGATGGCGGAAAAGGCATCTTCAGCGTTGCCGCCGAATAAATCAGCGGTTCCTCAGGTCAAAAAATCTTCATCCGGCATATCCTCGTCAAGCGACTTGGAAAATTCCGTCACCAGTGCCTTCTTTTCTTCCCACTTTTTCCGGGCATAGGGTGTCACAAGCGGATTTACTCCTGCTATATGACGCACTGAATACGCCCGGATATGCTCCGCACAGCGTTCAAACCCGCCCTGCGGCTCCCGCGCCTGTTCTATCCGGCAATCCATCACGATGCTCATGGCGCCCATATCATCCAACAGATCCGCTTCCATCAAAAGCAGCAGTTCCCTGTCGATATCCGGATCACGCATGCGGTATTTTTCACTGTGCAGGGCCACCATTTCCCCGATCTTCCCGATCCGCTCCTCCGGAAAGCCTTCCCTCATCAGATATTCACGGCAAAGGCGCGCACTTTCCCGCGCATGATATTCCAGATCGTCAGCTGTGGCATATCCGACATCATGAAAGATCGCCGCGATCATAAGATCGTCAAAGCATACTTCCTGCTTAAAGGACGCATTTTCATACAGCCGCTTTGCCCAAGTCATCACCCTCAGGGTGTGCCCATATTTGCTGTAGCCAACCATACTAAGACTGCTGATCGGATGTATGTACCCCTCCAGCTTTTCTTTGGTATAGGCAAGCATCATTTTCATCTGTTCAGTCATTGTGATTTCCTTTCAGGATCAATTGAACGCGATCCTCTCCCGGATCATTTTATAGGTGGAAGTACACATCAGCTCTCTTCTCACCTCCGTGCCATTACTCAGATACACCCGCCAGGTATCCACCTCATACCCGGTGCGAGCTTTCCGCACCACCTGCTGCGTTCCGGGGAGGAGGGTGGGGTCCTGAACATATTCCGGTTCCTCCGGCGGAGAGGTCTCGCCGAGCACCCGTGTTTCCAGCCGAATGCTTTCCCCTTCCGGCAGCAGCTTGCCGTAGACCGACACGGTACACCTTCTGTCCCGGTAAATTGCCGTAAGAAAAATGGGCGTATCCCGATTATTGCGGAAAGAGAAATCCAGATTCGGCCAGTTTACTGTGGCATCCCTGCCTTTATCCACATAGGTAGACGGCCATGCATGGGGGCTGCGCTCCAGGATCATCAGGTCGGCCATCGCACAGGCATTGAACAGGGTGCTGCTCACCTGGCATACGCCCCCTCCCACCTCGTCTACCGTCGTTCCTCCGGCGATCGCGGCAGCGGGGAGATACCCCTTTTCCAAGGTCCTCTGTCCCGTACAGGCATTGAAGGAAAACACCTCCCCCGGCTGCACCGTCGTGCCGTTCACAGCCTCACAGGCTAAACGCACATTGATGTTGCGGGCGGCATCATTGGTGGTCTCCGTCATGTAGGAAGCAACAAGGCCATAGCTGCTCATCAGCTGAGAACGGGTCACGCGGGGCACAGTCCCGTAAGCGTCCAGCAGGATCGTTCCGGAGCGGGCTCCCTGATCCAGCATGTTGATCAGATATGCGTATAAAAGGCCGGAATCGATATGTCTTCCCGGCTGATCCTCCGTGAAAGAAAAGGTTCCGGATGCAAAATCAAACGATGATATCTGTGCATCCAAAGCAGGAACATTTTCCATTTCAGCGATCTGTTCCACCGTCCTCAGCACGGCCTCACGGTCATAGGTGACATGGGTGTAATAGTAGGCGCCTTCCTCGCGGATCCGTTCCTTTTGACGCAGGCGAAACTCAAAGGGGGTCAAAGCACTTTCCTCCGCGCCCCGCCATTCCAGGTTCAATGCTTCATCCAGCACGGCGTTCACATTGGCCGTAAAAGGAATCTCCCGTTCTGTGAGCAGATAGCTTCCTCCTCCGTTCACGGTAACGGTGATATTCACCTCCGTATCTCCGCTTCCCCTTTCCGGATCTGTGATCCTTGCTGCAGCTTCCTCGCGGGTAAGGCCTCCAATATCGGTATCGTTCACCCGGGTCCCCTCCGGAAAGCCGGAACGGTACACCTGCTCTGCCTCCAGGCGATGCTGCCGGCCGTTTCCAAGTGCTCTCACCCAGCCCCATCCCATGGCAAAAAGCAGCAGCACGCAAAGAAGCATCAGCAGGATCACCGGAAAAACTCCTTTTTGCTTTTCTTTCTTTCTGCGTCCGGTTTGAGCTTCTTCCGCTTCCTCTCTTCCCCAATTCGGCATCGTATCCGGATAGGACGGGATCGGCTTTTCCAAAGCGTGCCGTTCCGTTCTGCGGCTGCGGGGAGGGTATACTTCCTCCCGGCTTCTTTCCATCAGCACCTGGTCCGGATAAAGCGCTTCCTGATCATCCTCCGCATTCCGCCAGGGATCGGGAATATCGGCCTGTCTGTCCCTCTCCGGATCGTGCGTCCTCCGCATGCTTTTCGCTCCTTAAAACATACCGTTTTCTATATTTTATCCTGTCGCTCTCCCCTTGTCAATCACAGCCATTCCGATCCACAGGGCAATCGCTTACGAAACAGAAAAAGCGAAGCGGAGCGCCGGATGAGGTCCTCGGTATCACTTCAGTTTCGTAAGCGATTGCCCTGTTCCGATCCATATTAACAAAAAGCTCTACCCAGTCAGGCAGAGCCATGTAATACTAAACTCATTTTAAAAACCCAACATTTGCTTGCCTCTGTTCAGTTTTTAAAACTCATTTAGTATAAATCCCGATTACGATTTTTTCTTTTTTCTATGGTTCATCCTGCTTTGTGCCGCTTCCCTTTCCTTCAGCGACTCATCCTCACACTTTACCATGCCGCACACAAGGAAAAACACGCTTCCGCAAAAATAGGAATAGGCCACCAGATAGGATTCCGCCAGGTTTCCGATGATCAGCATCAGCACCGTTACCGGCAGCATGAAATAAGCCGTTTTCATTCCGACACGGAAGCACCGCTTTGCCAGATCCACCAGCCAGGCAATATACAGCCCCAGCCCCGGAAGGCCAAAGGCCAGCAGCATCTGAATGAACTGGTTATGGGCATACTTTGCATTATCCGGTTCATTTCTCATCATCCCGATCGCGTATTCCACAAACGCGGGCGTCACACCGGTGATCGCATTCTGGGAATTAGCAAAGGTGGCATTCAGAGAATCTCTCCATTCATTGGTTCGGCCGCTCAGGCCGCTCTTCACATAAGTTGAAGCTGCCGTTCCCCCCTGCGTATCAGAAACCGTTGGACGTACCGCATCCTGGATCGCCCCGTTCACGAGCAGCACCGCGGCAGCACAAAGCACACCGATCACGGCGCTGACCGCAAGCTTCACCTTCTGATCGGAAAACGATATTTCAGAGGTCCACACAACGCGGAACCCAATCGCTGCCGCAGCAGCCGCGACGCTGTAAACAGCTGCACGGGATCCCGAAAGGCACAGCAATATCAGCTGCAAAATTGCGGCTGTCCCAAACAGGATCTTTACCGGGATCTTCTTGCAGACAACGACCATATAACCAAACAGCAGAAGCAGCATGGCCGAAAAAGCTCCTGTCGTGTTGGAATTGCATGCAATAACGAGAAAGCCCGCACTGTCCAGCCCTGCCTGTCCGCCGGGAAGCACTGTGATCCTGTTATTCAAAAGGTTGAACAGCACCAGCACCGTAACAACCGATGCCGCGACAGCAAGGATGCAGATGATCCCGTTCAGGAGCCTCCGCCGTTCCTTTTCACCAAATAAGCTTCCCAGGGGATACAGAACAAAAAAGCTGATCACCATATCCCTGAGAGGGCGGTCATTCAGGGAAAAGGTCTTCGATTGGTTCAGTCCCATCCAGGTGCCGGAAGCATCCATATAGGTGAAAAACTCATGCCCGCTCCCGCTCTGCAGCACCAGACAGCCGATCAGACACCACACAAGCAGCAGCGTTAGCAGGATCTGATCTGCCGTCATCCGTTTCCGGATCGCTGTGAAGCATCTTTTTTTCTGCCAGGGATCACACAGACACACCAAAAGCAGCCACACCCCTGCGGCAATGAACACCAAAAGAGGCAGCCACTTATCCAGCCCGACCACCGTTTGCCAAAGCGGATAGGAACCGCCGATCGCATATATCCCCATCAGATACAGAATGTGAAGCATTCCCACTGCGGCAAAGGCCCATTTGAGCACCTTCTTATACACCTGGAGAACATTACGAAGCGCCGGGCTTGCTTGCGTTTTCGGCATGAAGCTTCCTTCTTTCCGCGTGCCTCCGGCACGCCTTCTTTTCTGTTCCATTATAATTTTTAAAATTCCGGATGTCAACAAAACCTGCCGGTCTTTCCGATGAAGTTCCGCTCCATTTCAACTTTTGCACATTGAAAGCGCTTTCTGAATATGATATAATGAGCACAAACACCACAAGGAGGAATGAAAATGGATATCCGTTATTCCTGCAATCAGAAGGATTTCAAGCGTTATACCACTGAGGAAGTCCGCCATGAATTCCTGATCGAAACTCTTTTCAAAGCCGATGAAGTCACTGCCGTCTACAGCCATGTGGACAGAATGGTCACCCTGGGCGTAATGCCTGTAAGTGAGATCGTTCCCCTGGATAAGGGCATTGATATCTGGAAGAACTTTGGCACCGAGTATTTCCTGGAACGCCGCGAGCTGGGCATGTTCAACGTTGGCGGATCCGGCCGCGTTGTTGCGGATGATACGGTGTATGATCTGGATTATAAGGACTGCCTTTACATCACCAGAGGCATCCGCAAGGTGACCTTTGAAAGCAAGGACAGCAAGAACCCCGCCAAATTCTATATCGTATCCGCTCCCGCTCACTGCAGCTATGAAAGCCGTCTCATCCGCATTGCTGACGCAGCCAAGAAGCCCTGCGGCGCCGCCGAGACCAGCAACAAGCGCGTGATCAACCAGTTTATCCACCCCTCTGTGCTCAAGACCTGCCAGCTTTCCATGGGCATGACCCATCTGGATGAGGGCAGTGTGTGGAACACGATGCCTGCCCACACCCATGAGCGCCGCATGGAAGTGTATTTCTACTTCGAGGTCCCCGAAAACAACGTGGTGTTCCACATGATGGGTGAGGGACAGGAGACCCGCCACATCGTAATGCAGAACGAACAGGCCGTGATCAGCCCGAGCTGGAGCATCCATGCCGGCGCCGGCACCAGCAACTACACCTTCATCTGGGCCATGGGCGGCGAGAACCAGGCCTTTGACGATATGGACACCATTCCCACCACCGAGCTTCGCTGAATTCACAAGTCCGGCTTTTCCGGGCCCAACATCAACTGAATGGAGGATCTGTTTTATGGATATGAATGCTTTTTCCCTGAAGGGGAAGATCGCGTGGATCACCGGTGCTTCCTATGGCATCGGTTTTGCGATCGCCGAGGCTTTCCATGCCGCAGGCGCTACCATCGTTTTTAACGATATCAATCAGGATCTGGTCAACAAGGGCCTGGCCGCCTACCAGGAAAAGAATATTCCCGCTCACGGCTATGTGTGCGATGTGACCAATGAAGAAGCCGTCCAGGCTTTGGTGAAGCAGATCACCGAAGAAGTGGGCGTGATCGACATTCTGGTCAACAATGCCGGCATCATCCGCCGCATCCCCATGCTGGAAATGAGCGCGGCCGAATTCCGTAAGGTCGTGGATGTGGACCTGAACGCTCCCTTCATCTGCTCCAAGGCCGTCATCCCCGGCATGATCGAAAAGGGTCACGGCAAGATCATCAACATCTGCTCCATGATGAGCGAGCTGGGCAGGGAAACCGTTTCCGCCTATGCGGCAGCCAAGGGCGGCCTCAAGATGCTCACAAGGAACATCTGCTCCGAATACGGCGGCGCCAACATCCAGTGCAACGGCATCGGCCCCGGCTACATCGCCACGCCGCAGACCGCGCCGCTTCGTGAGCGTCAGGCCGACGGCAGCCGTCATCCCTTCGATCAGTTCATCGTGAGCAAAACGCCCGCCGCCCGCTGGGGCAGCACGGAGGATCTGCAGGGTCCCGCTGTGTTCCTGGCCAGCGACGCCAGCAACTTTGTAAACGGCCATATCCTGTACGTGGATGGCGGCATCCTCGCCTACATCGGCAAGCAGCCGTAACCCCTCCGCTGCAAAAACCATGTTTTTGCAGCGCTTTCAGAAGAAACGGAGGGAGGGGGGTCAGCTCCACCTTCCCCCCCTTTCCGCTTTTCTTCCACAGCACAAGGGGACTATCCGCTTTCTTTGTTTTGT
>JAZLIA010000105.1:0-22977 GCA_045617125.1 Clostridia bacterium
TCGAAACATTTGCTCAGACGAACCGCATGTTCGATCTTGACCCGGAGCTTGTTCTGCCCTGTTTGACAATGATCCGCAAGACCGGCGAAAGCATCCGGAAACTGATTGCCGGAGATGCTGCGGCAATGAATATGCTATAACAAAAAGAGAGTGATTTGCTGTTTTTGCAGCGTTCACTCTCTTTTTCCTTGGGAATGTGCAATAATCTCCTGCCGGGGTTTATTGCGGGGCTGCCGCGTAAGGGCAGCCCCGTTTTTCAGACGCGGGAATTACTTGGCTTTGCCGTTCGGCAGCTTGGTGCACTGACCGGCTTCGTAAGCTTCGAGACGTTCGTCGATGATCTCCTGATAACCGGCATCCAGGAATTCCTGAGCCAGCTGGTCATACAGAGCATCGAATTCGGCGGGATCGCACTTGATCAGCTTAGCGAAGTTGATCTGCCACAGAGAAAGCAGGGGAGCGGTGTATTCGCTCTCGCTCTCGATCGAGCAGGCGAACACGGGGTCAGAGTAGGAATTGCCCTGATCGGCGATCTCCTTGAGCTCATAGTAGTTATCCACCATGGGCTGATAGAAATCCTGAGGAATGCCCTTGGGGGTGATTCCGGCGATGGTCTGCTCGATGGTGCCGACCTTGCGCACGGCGTGCACGAGCATGGTCATGTCGATGTTCATGTTGTGGTTGAGCATGCCTTCGCCCATATAAGCGCCGTCCACCACAGGCAGTCCGTCTTCGCCCAGAGTGTAGGTGACGCCTTCGATACCGTTTTCAAGCACAAACAGCACTTCGGGCTGGATCATCCATTCCATGAGCATCCAGGCAGCCTTGAGCTGATCCGGTGTGGCCAGGGAGGAGAAGCCGACGATGGCGCCGAAGGGGTTGTCGCTGCGGAACTGGGGAACATCCACAACACCGGGTTCCACACCTTGGTAGCTGCTTACGATCGCCAGCTCGGCATCGGGATTGTTCTCATAGAAGGCGTTGAGCCAGGCAACGTTGCTGCTCATGTAGCCGCCGTAGGAGAAGGTCTTGCCGTTCACAAAGTCGGTCTGATCCTGATCGGTCGAAGCGCCGGCGGAGCTCATGGAAAGGTCGAATTCGGTGGAATACCAGCCCTTGTGATATTCGGCATTGCGGCGCTTGAGCATCCTGCGGGTGGGTTCCCAGGCAAAGCCGGGGGTGCCCAGAGAGGAGTGCATCGCCCATTCGGCTTCATCGGGGTTCACATCGCGGTAGGAGAAGTTCTGGATGTAGGCAGCGGTGGGGATACCCAGGCCCAGAGGAGCGATGTCGGTAAGACCGGCAGCAATGATCTTATCCATTGCGTCAGCGTATTCTTCATAGTTCTGGGGAACATGATCATAACCGACTTTGCGCAGCCAGTCCATACGGCACATGGTCACGAAGGTGTAGGTGGTGTTGTAGTAGGCACGCTCGGTGAGCACGAAGTAGGTCTCGCCGTTGATGTCGGTGTAGCCCAGCTGGTTGTTGTCCACCATGGCCTGATAGAAGGTGGGGGCAACGGCCTTGAAGGCGTCCAGGTCGATGGTCTGCATGGCACCGTCGGTTGCCCACTGGGATACCTTCGGATAGTCATATTCCATCATGATGGTGGGGGAGTCCTTGGCAGCGATCAGCATGTTGTACTTGGTCATGACATCGCCGCGGGGGATGGGAACATACTTCACGGTGATGTTCCACTTGTCGCCGAATTCAGACTGGATCCACTTAGTCCAGTAGTTGTCATCGACGGCGGGATAGCCGGCCTTGCTGCGGTCATACACGGGAACCGTGATGGTCACATTCTCGGCAAAGGGAGCCCAGTCAGCGGGCAGAGTGGGGTTTACGGTGGGCTTTTCAAAGCCTTCCGCAGCAGCCACAGAGCAAAGACCCATCACCATCACAGCGATGAGCAGCAGGGAAAGGGCACGTTTCATGGTTGTTCCTCCTTGTTTTTTGTGGTTTATATTTACAGCAGCCTCAGCCGCTGCATCCACCGGGTTTTCAGGGCATCATCCCTTCACGGCGCCGATCATGGTGCCCTGCACGAAATATTTCTGCACGAAGGGATAAACGATGATGATGGGAATGGTGGTGAACATGATGGCTGCAGCCTGCAGCACCTCGGGAGTGCTTTCAGTAGCCGAGCCTTCGGACAGACTGATGGCGTCGCTGCTGGCTGCATCCAGCACCATGTTGCTCAGCAGATACTGAAGCGGCTGCAGCTTGAGGGAAGTGATGTAATACTTGGCATCGGCATAGGCGTTCCAGCGGCCGACCGCGTAAAAGAGGGTGAGCGTGGCCAGAATGGGCGTAGACAGGGGGAGCACGATGTCGGTAAGGATCTTCAGGTCGTTTGCACCATCCAGATAGGCAGCTTCATACAGGGAATCCGGGATCGTGCTGGACATGAACGAGCGCATGATCAGCATGTTGTAGGCAGAAAAGCATAAGGGAAGCGCCAGCGCCCAAATGGTGTTCAACAGGCCCAGGTCGTTGATCAGCAGGTATTCCGGAATGAGCCCTGCGGAAAAATACATGGTGAACATCAGGATGAAGGAAAAGAAGCCTTTCCCCTTCAATCCTTTGATGGAGAGCGGATAGGCTGCGCAGATCGTGATTATCATTCCGATCACGGTGAACAGCGCAGTCATGCCGATGGTGTAAAAGAGCGAATAGGTCATCTTTCCGTCGCGGATGATCGAGCTGTAGGCCTTCACGTTGATCCCCTTGGGAATGAAGGCTACGGCCTTGGAAAGCACCGCAGTGTCGGAAGAGAGGGATTTGGCAAGGATATGCACAAAGGGCAGGATGCAGGTGAGTGAAAGCAGGAAAATGATAAAAGCGATCACATAATCTCCAACATGGGCCCGGTTAAGGCCATGAAGGGAGATCTTTTTTTCATGGGTACGGGTGATGTTGCTGTCTTCCATTTTGCTTCGCCTCCCTTACAGCAGTCCGTCATCGCCAAGCATCTTGGCAGTGCGGTCGGCAAGCAATACCAGGATCAGCCCGGAAATGCTCTGGAACAGGCCCACGGCGGTGGCACGGCTGTAGTTGCCGCCGGCCAGACCTTTTTCATAAATGTAAATGGCGAACTGATACTGGAAATCATGCACGTTCACATTGCCGAACGCACTGAGACGCTCATAGTTGCTGCCCATGATGCGTCCGAGGTTCATGATGAGCAGGGTGACCATCGTGGCCCTGATCCCGGGCAGCGTCACATGCCAGATGCGGCCGAAGCGACCGGCGCCGTCAATGGTGGCGGCTTCATACAGGGCGGGATCGATCCCGGTGATCGCGGCCAGATAGATGATGGTGCCCCAGCCCATGTTCTGCCAGATGCCGATGAGCAGATAGGTGACAGCCCAATGCCATTTTTCGGTGAGGAAAGGGATTCCCTTATCAATGATCCCTGCGTTTCTCAGGAAAATGTTGATAAGGCCGCTTTCCGGCTTGAACAGGTTGAGCGCGACAGACGCGATAATGACCCAGGACAGGAAATGGGGAAGGTACAGAATGGTTTGCGACACGCGCTTGAAACGGTTGAAGCACAGTTCGTTGAGCATCAGGGCCAGAATGATGGGAGCCGGGAAGCCCAGGAACAGGTCCAGAAGATTGAAGGCCATGGAATTTCCGAAGGCCAGGAAAAAGTCTTTATCCTTCAGGATCTTCTGGAACTGCTGAAGCCCCACATATTTGCTTCCGTCATAGCCCTTTGCCGGCTTATAATCCATCAGCGCGATCCTGAGCCCCGGATAAGCGGCATACTTGAAGATGATCACGAAGATCACGGGGATCATCAGCAGCATGTAGAGCTGCCAGTGAGAAAGAAAATATTTTCCTGTGCTCAAAAAACGGGCGCGGTAGCCGAGTTCCTTCCCGGTGATACCGGAAACGCCGGCAGTTTTTTTGCTTTTCATAGGTTCCTCCGGTTTCATCGGGCCAGGATCGCATCGATCCTTTCAAGCTCTTCTTCCGTAAGCGGTGCTGCGGACAGAGCCTTGATGTTGTCGGTGATCTGCTCGGGACGGCTGGCTCCGATCAGCGCGGAAGTAACGACCGTATCCCGCAGCACCCACTGCAGCGCCAGGTGATGCAGCTTCTGCCCGCGTTCGTCCGCGATCTCCTTGAGTGCGCGGATCTTTGCCAGCTTTTCATCCGTGAGAGCACCCGGCTTCAAATAGCGGGGATCCCTGGCCATGCGGCTGTCTGCCGGGATGCCGTCTAAGTATTTTCCGGTGAGCATGCCGTTGGCAAGGGGGGCAAACACGATGCATCCGGTCTTTTCAGCGCGAAGCACATCGGTGAGCCCGTCTTCGATCCATCTGTCCAGCATGGAGTAGTTGGGCTGTTCCAGCAAACAGGGTGTGCCGAGACGGCGCAGCTCCGCGATCATTTTGCGGGCGGCTTCGGGACGGTAATTGGAAATGCCGGCGTACAGGGCTTTGCCGCTGCGAACGACCTGATCCAGTGCCGCTGCGGTTTCCTCGATGGGCGTGTCCGGATCGGGACGGTGGTGATAGAACACGTCCACATAATCCACCTTCATGCGTTTGAGGCTCTGGTCCAGGGAGGAGATCAGGTATTTCCTGCTGCCGAAATTGCCATAGGGGCCCGGCCACATATCGTAACCGGCTTTGGTGGAAATGAACAGCTCATCCCGGAAGGGACGCCAGTCGATCTCCATCAGGCGGCCGAAATTGCGTTCCGCTTCGCCGTAAGGAGGGCCATAGTTGTTGGCCAGGTCAAAATGGGTGATGCCATTGTCAAAGGCGGTACGCAGCAGCTCCTGCTGGGTGGAAAAAGGGGTGATGTTGCCAAAGCTATGCCACAGGCCCAGGGAAAGCTCCGGCAGCATCACGCCGCTGTTGCCGCAGCGGCGGTATTTCATTACGGAATAACGGTTTTCATCGGGGGTGTAGCTCATTTTGATCACTCCATTCTAAACATCATTTTCAGTTTGGGCTGAGCGCCGGTTTCCGGGTCCATTTCAAGGTCCAGCACATCCTGCATATAATCGTTCCACTTGTCCACGATGGGGCTGCCGGCCTGGGTCTTCTCAGCAAAGCTGATGCCCTTTTCACATTCGTAATAGCCGAATACATCTCTTCCGTCGCTCCAGATCGTGTAGTTGCGAATCCCGGCCTGACGGAGCAGATCCAGCATTTCAGGCCAGATCTCGTCATGGCGGCGCTTATATTCCGCCTGCATCCCTTCACGGATGCGTCCCTTCCAGGCAAAACGTTCCATTTTAAACTTCCTCCTTGTTAAAGAGTATATTCTTTCATTTCAAAGCCCTCGAGCGTGACAGGCAGTTTTCCGCCATCCGGCAGGGTGACGAAGGTGCTTACGGTGTCTTCTGAATTGTTGATCACGGCAAGCGTCCGGTCCTTCGGGAAAAAGGCGCATTCCGTGCGTGCGTCTCCTGCAATATAAGGCGCGTTTTCATTCAGGCCGCAGGCCCAGAGCAGCATTTTAAGCAGCATATAGGTGTTTTCAGCATTGTTTTCGTAGCTGCTCAGATAGATGCCGTGTCCTTTTCCGAAATCATTGACGGTCACAGTGGGAACCCCGTCCTTTTCGCACAGCACCTTTACGGAACCGTTTTTCAGGAACAGGCCCTCCTTTGCCCGGCCAAATCCTTCGGGAACCGGGAAGGGAGCGTCAGCGCATACATCATACTGCCATTTCCCGTGGCACACATAGTCGCCCTGGTCCAGATCGACCCCCAGCACCCCTGCCAGACGGAAAAAGCTGTCCGTGCCGCCTGCGGCAGTGGGCTCGTTCACGCCGATCAGGGCGCCGCCGCGGTATACAAAGGAAGTGAGTGCGGTAAGGACCTTTTCATCCGCCCAGTCATCGCCGCCGCTCCAGGCATCCCCGGCTTTTCCGGCGTTGATCACTGCATCAAAATCACGCAGGGCTCCCTCACGCACATCATCGAAACCGATGAAGCGCACCTGCACCGGCAGGCCGGAGAGCGATTCGTTGATGTGGATCAGATCGTGCATGTAGGTTTCGTGGAAGTGTCCCGACAAGGTCCACGACCGCATGCTGCCCCAGGAGTGCAGCACCGCAACACGTAATGGAAGCGTTTCCGGCGCTCCGTTTTCGTGCAGGGCACGGATACGGCGGAATTCCTGCCCGATCCTTTCAATGGTGTCGGTAAAGGCGGGATAGCCTTCTGTCAGGTGCAGATATCCGCCCAGACCGATCCGGTCGATCTTTTGCCGCAGCATGGCGCGGCGTGCGTTTTTCCAGTAAAGCAGGGCATCCTTCTCGGGATGTCCGCCCTCGCTGAAGGTGGGCAGCCCGCCCAGACCCACCGGGAAAAGGTAGGGATGCAGGCGCACTTCATGCACCGGCACCTTCACACCGGCGCAGAGACGGCATTCAAAACCGGAGAAAATGCATTTGATCAACCCGTCAAAGCCGATCGATTCACACTCCCGGCAGTAGGGCTCCATTCCGACCCAGCTGTCATCATAGAAAACATAGGCCTTTTTCCCGTATTTGTGCACGATATCCACCAGCACACGGGCTTTTTCGGCCACAAAGGCACGAATGAAAGCCATATAATCCCGCTTTTTCCGGTTGGGCGGCATGTGAGACACATGCATTTTTCCGCCGTTCACGAAATCCTCCGCGGTGAGGGCATAGCCGTACTTTTCGCGGAACGCATCCAGCGCTTCGGGGCTCACGGTGAAATCATAGCTGCCCCAGTCGGTGAAGCGGGTGCGGAGACGGTCGCTATCCCCAAAGATCCATACAAAATTATAAAAGAGAGAAGTGAAGCGCACCACCGTGGTGGCGGGATTGGAAATGCACCAGTTTTCCAGCCAGGAACACATATAGCTGAACGCTTCCGGATGCCGGGGATCCAGCTGCCTGAGATGCTCGCTGGTCCAGTGGTTGGTGGTGTGGTTGTACATGTTGATCTCTTCCCATATACGCCACACCAGGCAGGACACGGTGTAAAAATGCCAGGGTGTGCAACCGCTTACGGTGACGCGGCCGTTTTCCAGCTTCCAAAGGGAAGGATCTACCGTGCAGCCCGCGGTGCGGTCGGTCACCTGCCAGTACCGGAGCGCGTTTTCACTTTCGTTCAGCTCAAACTGCTCCCGGAAATAACCCTTGAGCGGGTCGATCGTGACCGTTTCCCCATCCGCGAGGACCGGCTCGGAACACAGAAAGCACTGCTGCTGTGTATCCGGATGCTTTTCGGCAAAGGCATTATGCTGGCGGATGATGCAGATGGTGGAATAGATCCCGTAACCGGCTTTCAGGATCTCATCGGATAACTGGGTTCCGTCGCTGTCGCGGATCACATCCGCGCCCCATTTTTCAGCCAGCCGGAGGGTCAGTTCCTCACAGCCGGCTTCTCCTGGCAAAGTAAAATATCCTTTAGAATAAAGATGTTCAGCCATACATACCTCCATTTGGTGCAAGGTTTTGACGCGATTTCCTCGATTCCATTGCACCTATTATACCATATAACGGGCTCTGTTTGTTGTTTTTCCTGCGTTTTTGATGGCTGCAGGAGACACTGCTTGGTTACCACACCGTTGACCGTCTTCTGCACGCACAGACATTCAGAATATAATTGAAAGATACTGATATGCCGAATTCATTCACATAAATCAAGATTCTGATCTTCTCCTATAATATAAACATGTCCATTTTTGCCCTTGTATCGGTCAATTATCTCTTCTGCAAACCAACTTTCTCCCCATGACAAGTAAATATCGGTATTATAATAAGGATCGGTCATATTAGGAGCAATATAAATGTCAACCTCTGGGAGCAGATAGATTTCTTTCACTTTTGATTTTGCAAAAGCCCCATTTCCTACAACCACACAACTTTTTCGGAATTATCATTTTCTCTATTTCCCCTGTTTCAGTGAATGCACTTACCCCAATAACAAGCAAAGAGGAAGATAAATTTATCGTTGTTAATTTACAGCAGCCTTCAAATGCACCAGTTCCGATAAAGAGTAATGTTTCCGGAAGAACAATCTCTTCGAGATTTCTGCACTGGTCGAATGCAGAGGATTGAATGATCAATACACCCTCAGGAAAAACTACCTTTTTAAATATGATTCATATTTGATCATAGCAATCATTCTGTCGGTTTGAGCCGGGCACAGGAATCCCGGTATATGAATTCCCAGTCACTGGCTTCCCGCTTGTTTTCGCCTGAGAGAAGCAGACGCACCGCACGGGCGCCTGTTTTCTGCTGGTGGGTGTCGATGGTGGTGAGCGCCGGCTCCATATAGGGGGCGCAAAACAGGTTGTCGCAGCCGATCACGGAAAGATCCTGCGGCAGCTTAAGCCCTCTCGTGCGTGCCGCTTTCTGGCAGCCCATCGCGACCAGATCGTTGAGGGCGATCACTGCGGTGGGCCAGAAAGCGGGAAGCAGGGTGGAGTAGATCTGCTCCATGGCCTTTTCTCCTTCTTCGGCAGTGCCTCCGCAGAAGACACGGTAGGAAGAAACAAAGGGGAGACGGGCTTCCTGCAGCCCTTCCATAAAGCCGGTATCCCGGCGGTTTTTATCCTGATCCTCCTGCTTTCCGCCGATCAGAGCGATCCTTTCATGGCCGAGACTGACAAGATACCGTACCGCTTCGCGGACTGCGGCGGCCATGTTGTTGCTGATGCAGGGATAATCAAAGCAATCCGGCACACAGCCGATCAGCGTGACCGGCATATAACGCCTCAGTTCCTTAAGCGAAGAAACCAGCTTTTCCAGGTCATTTTGCGACTGATACTCCACATTGATGATCACCCCGTCCAGGCGGCGTTCAGCCAGCATGAGGGCAGGGTTGTAATCATCGGAGATCAGGCTTTTCCAGGGAAAAAGGCTGATGGAATATCCCAGCTTGCGGGCTTCGTCCGTTGCACCGGTAAAGATCATCGCGTAGTTTGGATTGAGAAGCTTGGGCAGGATCATGCCCAGTGTGTTGGTTTTCTTGCTGGTCATTCCCCTTGCAATGGCACTGGGACGATAATTAAGCCTGGCGATCACTTCTTCAACAGCGGCGCGGGTCTTTTCCGAAACCGTCTTTTCATTCCGGAGCACCCGGGAAACCGTCGTGATGGACACACCAGCCTGCTCAGCAATGTCGTAAATGGTGTGATTCTCCTTCGTCACTTGGCCCCTCCCATGTGTCTGATACTTTCTTTAAATCGATTATAGCATATCACCGTCGAAAATCAATAGTCCTGGAGAAAAAAATGAAAGCGTTTTCAAAATGAAAAGAAAAGGGCATGGAACAACTCTGCTTCAGGCTTTGCAAAAGATGACGCTGAAGAAACATTTCCGAAAAACGGAAAATATATGACCTGATTAGAAAAATCTGCTTGACATCCTGCCGAATTGGCATTAAAATGAAAGCGCTGTCAAATCCATGTCAGAAATGAGGATGCAAACAATGAAATATTCCGAGATCGCTGAGAAGGTGCTCAATATGCTGCAGCATGCCGATGGGAACGACCCGTCTCATGGTCATCTTACCATGAACAACTGGGAATGGCCGACCGGCGTGGCGCTTTACGGGATCTATAAGACCTATCAACAGAGCGGCGATAAGAAGATTCTGGATTATCTTGTGTGCTGGTATGATGATATGCTCAGCCGCGAGGAAAAGCCGCACAGGAATGTGAATACCGTTGCGCCGGTGCTGACGCTGACCTGTATTTATGAAGAGACCCGGAATGAGAAATATCTTCCCGTGATCGAAAGCTGGATCAAATGGGTAATGGAGGAAATGCCCCGCACGGAATTCGGCGGTCTGCAGCACTGCACCGTGTGGAACAAGCATTATCAGCAGCTGTGGTGTGACACCCTGTTCATGGTGGGTCTGTTCCTGGCAAAAGCCGGCGTGGTTTTAAACCGGCCCGAGCTGATCGATGAAGCGGAATATCAGTTCCTGATCCATATCCGCTATCTGCAGAATAAGGTGGAGGGCCTGTTCTATCACGGGTGGACGTTTGACCGCCGCCATAATTTTGCGAATGCCTTTTGGGCGAGGGGAAACGCGTGGTTCACGGCTTCCGCGATTGAGCTTTATGACATCACGAAGCGTGAAAACGCCGCGATGCGCATGATCCGCTCCGCCTGGCTGGATCAGGTGAATGCCCTGTGGAAGCTCCTGCGTGTGAACGGCCTTTATTCCACTTTGGTGGATGTGGAGGAAAGCTACTGTGAAACCAGCGCCACCGCCGCCATTACCTATGGTGTGCTCAAGGGGCTGCGCCTCAGCTGGCTGGAGGGAGAGAAATTCACCGCCATGGCGAAGCTTTCCTCTGATGCGGTCCTTGCGCAGATCGATGAGACAGGCGCAGTGCAGGGAGTATCCGGCGGTACGGGAATGGGACACACCCTGCAGCACTATAAAGATATCATCGTGACACCGACGGCTTACGGACAGGGGCTCACCTTCCTCATGCTGACGGAACTGATGAGGGATGAAAATAACGCGGAGGAAAAACATGAGTAAGCATGCGGAAGAACGTGCGATGGAGAAAGCCGCCAATGTAGCGATGCATGGACATGGCGCTGAATACTGGCAGCGCCTGGGCAGAGCGATCCTGCGTGACAAGTGGCTGTATCTCCTTTTGCTGCCGGGGCTTGTTTATTTTGCCCTGTTCAAGTATCTGCCTATGTGGGGCATTGTGATGGGCGTGGAAAATTATTCCCCTGTCAAGGGCCCCTTCCAGAGCGAGTGGGTGGGTCTTAAATGGTTCACGTACTTTTTCAAAACCAAGACGTGGACCCGCTATCTTTCCAACACGCTGATCCTTTCTCTGATGAACATCGTGTTCTTCTTCCCGGCTCCCATTATTCTGGCCCTGCTGCTCAACGAGATGCAATCGCTGCATTATAAGAAAGCGCTGCAGACCTGCCTGTATATCCCGCATTTCATTTCCATCGTGATCGTGGTGTCCATCACCTACGTGATCTTCGGAAGCAGCGGAATCGTGTATAAGCTGACGGAAATGATATTGGGGCATCCGATCAACTATCTGAACGATCCCGCCTGCTTCAGGTGGATGATCATCGGCCAGACGATCTGGAAGGAGACCGGATGGGGCACGATCATCTTCCTGGCGGCGCTTACCAGTGTGGATACCCAGCTGTATGAGGCAGCCATGGTGGATGGTGCAGGCCGGTTCAAGCGTTTGTGGCATATCACCCTTCCTTCCATCCGTTCCACCATCGTGCTGCTGCTCATCCTGCGTATGGGCTCTGTGCTGGATACCGGCTATGACCACCTGATCTTGATGAGCAACGCGATGAACCGTTCCATTTCGCAGACTCTGGATGTGTTTGTGTATAACACCGGTCTGGGTGCAGGCGGCCAGTACAGCTATGCTACCGCCGTGGGTCTGATGAAGGCTGTGATCTCTGTGACGCTGGTGGTCTCCACCAACAAGCTTTCCCATGCGCTGGGCGAGTCGGGACTGTACTGAGAAAGGAGGAGACAGAATGTCTGAGAATGCAAGCTATTCCGAAGAACGCGGAAAGAAAAAGAAGCGTTTGATGATAAACGGAAGAATGATGAAGGTCTCCTCCGGTCCTGTCGGGGTGGATAAGTCGGTCGGAAGCCGTATATTTGACGGGTTCAACTATGTGTTTCTCACCCTGTTCGCAACGCTCACCCTGCTGCCGCTCATCTATATCGTGGGCTGCTCCTTTGCAACAGAATATGAGCTGCAGACCAGCGGCATGTCCCTGCTGCCCAAGACCTTCTCTCTGGATGCCTACAAGTATGTTTTCTCCACCAATACCATGATGAGGGCCTTTGGAAACTCGGTGTTCATCACCTTCTTCGGAACGCTCATCAACATGTTCTGCACCTGCACGATGGCTTATGCGCTCTCCAAGCGTTATCTGCGCGGCCGCAACATTTTCCTGAACATCGTGATCTTTTCCATGTTCTTCGGTGGCGGCATGATCCCTGGCTTCATCGTGGTGAACAGCTGGCTGGGCCTGCGCGACACCTACTGGGCGCTGCTTTTGCCCGGCGCCATCAGCGCCTACAACATGATGATCATCAAGAATTCCTTCCAGAGCCTGCCTCAGGAGCTGGAGGAATCCGCCCGGATGGACGGGTGCACCGATATCGGCGTTCTGTTCAAGATCGTGCTTCCCCTCTCCCTGCCGGTGCTGGCGACGTTCAGCCTGTTCTATGCTGTGGGACACTGGAATGCCTACTTCGGCGCCATGATCTACCTGACCCGTGCCCGCGAAAAGTGGCCGCTGCAGCTGATCCTGCGTGAGATCATCATTGCTGCCACGATGAATCCCGGCGATATGGCGGAAATGGATCCCAACTTTGTAGAACCCCCTGCCGAGTCGATCAAGATGGCTGTCATCGTGGTGGCCACGGTGCCCATCATGTGTGTGTATCCCTTCTTGCAGAAGTACTTTGTGAAGGGCGTGATGGTCGGCGCCCTGAAGGGATGACCTTACTTCGGTTCTTTGCGCTTCAAGCGCTGGAATAATTTATCAAGGAGGAAAACCCAATGAAAAAACTGTTGGCCCTGGTTCTCGCTGCGGTTATGCTCTTCACCCTGATGAGCTTTGCTGCTGCCGAGGAAGAACCCTTCGTACTCACCGTGATGCTTCCTCAGATGGAATCCACCTATGAGTTCCAGTACGAAAACAACCCCGTTCTCAAGGCGATCGAAGAAGCTTCCGGCGTTCGTCTGGATATCCGCTTCGTTGCCAACTCCGGTTATGGCGACATGACCACACTGACCCTGGCTGATCCTTCCAGCATGCCCATGGTGATGGTCGTGACCGGCCCCCGTGACTCCAACATCATCCAGGCTGCCCGTGACGGCGCGTTCTGGGACATCACTGATTATGTGCAGGATGCCGAGAACTATCCCATGCTGGCGGAAGGTCCCGAAGGCATCTACAACAACATTTCTGTGGATGGCCGTGTTTACGGCATCTTCCGCGGCCGTGCCTATCCCCGCGCCGGTATCTACTATCGCAGTGATATCGCCGCTCAGCAGGGCATTACCAAGAAGCCCGAGACCATCGAAGAACTGACCGAACTGGCCATGGCTCTGGCCAAGGTCAGCCCCGACACCTATGCGCTGAATATGTGCAAGTATGTCGCCGGCACCATCAATGTGATCACCGTCGCCATGGGTGCTCCCCAGACCTGGGGCATTGACGAAAACGGCGATGTGTATCCCGCTCACAAGTCTCCCGCTTATCTGGAAGGCCTCAACTGGTTGCGCAACCTCTACGCTGCCGGCGGCATCAACCCCGACTTCATGAACATCGAATCCGGCGACTGGGACAAGCAGGAACGCACCGGTGTGTGCTTCATGCGTTTCGACTGCATGGATAACGGCTATCGTCAGCAGGAATGGTTCGAGAAGAACGAGGGCGTGACTGAGCAGATCTTCGACATCATCCCCGGCCTCAAGAAGGCGGACGGTTCCATCTCCATCTGGCCCCAGAACCCCGGTTTCTCCGGCGAAATCGTGATCTGCAAGCCCTCTGTGTCTGAAGAAGATCTGCCCAAGGTGCTGAAGTTCCTCGACTGGACCAACACCCCCGAAGGCCAGACCCTGATCAGCTGCGGTGTGGAAGGCGTGACCTACTGGATGCATTCTGACGGTTTCCGTTACACCACTCCCGAAAATGACGAGAGCGTTACCGCTGAGTCCACCAAGCCCCTCAACGGCAGCATGAACCAGCTGGGCACCAACGTGGGCGGCGACAAGACCCCCGCTCTGGCCCAGACCGATCTGCGTGCCCTGTATGCTCAGTACAACATCGACTACGCTCAGTATGCCGTGTCCGCTCCTTGCTATCCTCTCATCTCTGCAACCGCTCTTATGTATGGCGCGACCCTCAGCCAGATGCTGGAAGACGCCGCTGTGCAGTACATTGCCGGCATCATCGATGAAGATGGTCTGCGTGCCGTGTGGCAGCAGTGGGCCGATGAAGGCGGCGACATGATGACTGAAGAATACAACGAAGCCTATCATGCTGCTAACTGAGTTTAAGCCTTAACATCCCGGGGCTGTCGCCGTAAGGCGGCAGCCCGCTTTTTACCTGAATCATATCCTGAAGCGTCCCATGCTTCGGAAAGGGAGAAAGAATGAACATGGTGTATTGCTGCTTCCCCGGTGGGAAACACAAGGCTCTCACAATGAGCTATGATGACGGAAGGAATGCCGACAAGCGTCTGGTGGAGATCTTCAACCGTTATGGGATCCGCGGGACCTTTAACCTGAACAGCGGACTGGGCTTTTTGGGAGACCGGGTCACCGAAGCGGAAATGCCGGAACTGTATAAGGGGCACGAAGTGGCATGCCACACCCTGCGTCACCCCACGATAGTCCGCTGCCCCCTGACTCAGGTGAACGCGGAGGTGATGGAGGATCGGAAGAATCTGGAAACCATCATGGGATATCCGGTGCGCGGCATGGCCTATCCGAACGGGTCTGTTTCAAAGCAGATCGAAGAGCTTCTGCCCATGTGCGGCATCCGATACAGCCGTGTGGTGGGTTCTTCTGAGAGCTTTGCCTTGCCGGAGAACCCGTATCGCTGGCAGGCGACCTGCCATCACAATAATCCGCGGTTGATGGAGCTGGGAAAGCAGTTTCTGGAATTGTATAAAAAGCAGTATCTGTATCTGATGTACGTGTGGGGTCACAGCTATGAGTTTGATGATAAAAACAACTGGGACCGCATCGAGGAATTCTGCAGCATGATGGGCGGGAAAGATGATATCTGGTATTGCACCAATATTGAGCTGATGGATTGCCTGGACGATTTTGCACGTTTGCAGTTTTCGGCGGATAACAGCTTTGTGTATAACCCCAATGCCCGGGATTGCTTTATTGAAGTGAATGGGGAGATCTGTCAGGTGAAGTCTGGGGAAAACGTCAAGTTGTAAAAGACGCAGCCTGAGAGAAAGGAAAAATCGTATGGCGGAGTTTTTATTTCATCATGGATGGCGCTTTTTAAAAACCGGGATCCTTCTGAATGACGAGGCTGCAGAACGGACGCGGGATCGGAGCGGGCATCTTTTTTCCGAACCGGAGTATGATGACAGCAATTGGGAAACCGTGACGCTGCCCCACACCTTTAACGGAAGCGAATTGTTTTCTGCTCCTATTCAGGATGCGGGTACTCTGGTGACCCGCTGTGTGGCTTACTACCGGAATCATCTGCTGATCCCGCCGGAACATCAGGGCGACCGGGTGCTGATCACCTTTGAAGGGGTGAGACAGAGCTGCTATGTGTATGTGAATGGCTCTCTGGCCGGATACTATGAAGCGGGAGTCGGCCCCTTTGGCTTTGAGCTGACCCGCTTTATCGATCCTGAACGGGAAAATACGGTGGCCATTGCCGTCAACAACGCTTCCACCCGGGAGATTCCTTTCTGTGTTGCCGAAACCCCAAATGCACCCGCAGCAAAGCCCGGCTCTTTTGTTCAGCCTCAGGATGATTTGGTTCCCCCGGAAAGGGAAGGCGTGGGTTATGAATGGAATTGCAACGATTTTAACCCCGTCCTGGGAGGACTCAGCCGCCCGGTGAAGATCTTCTTTAAAAAGGATGTTTATCTTACTCTGCCTGTGTATGCAAACCTTGGTACCCGGGGAACTTATGTGTATGGAAGCGAATTCGACCCTGCGCACGGAGAAATGGCCCTGAATGTGGAAGCGGAGATCCGCAACACGCGGGAAACGGACGCAAATATCACTGTGACCGCGGAACTGATGCAGACGAATGGGGACACGGCGGGAGTAGTACTCACCGGACAGGGCCTGATCCGGGGCATGAAAGCAGAGGAAGGATGCATTGCTTCTCCCTTGACCAGGGTGCCGGAGGATGCCTACCGCTTTGATACTGCTCAGAATCGTTTTGTTCCTGCAGAGGAAAACGAGGTGAGGCCGACCGACACAAGAGTGTACGCTGCGCAGACCGTGAAGCTGTCGGGCAGAGCAGAGAAGGTGATCTTCTGGTCTCCTTCCGCGCCGCAGCTGTATCAGGTGCGTGTAAGGCTGTTTGAAAACGGGCAGCTGCTGGATGAAACCGTGATCACTACCGGCTTCAGGGAGGTCAAGTATGACCCTTCCCGGGGCATATTGCTGAATGGAAGGCCTATTTGGCTGAGAGGATATGCCCAGCGAGCGACAAACGAATGGGCAGCGGTCGGGATCGTTCCGGAATGGATGCGGGATATGGACGCCCTGCTCCTGCGTGAAAGCAGGGCTAATCATATCCGGTTCATGCATGTGGCAGCGTATCCTGAAGATATCCGGGCCTGCGACCGTCACGGTATCGTTGTGACCCAGCCCGCCGGAGATAAGGAAAAGGAAGTGTTTGGACGGCAGTGGGATCAGCGTATGGAGCTGATGCGCAATGTGCTGATCTTCTATCGCAATCATCCATCCATTCTTTTCTGGGAGGCAGGAAATAATTCGATCAGTGCGGAGCACATGCGGGAAATGACAGAGATGAAACGCCTTTTGGATCCATTGGGAGGCCGTTTTATGGGCTGCCGCACGCTGAATACCGAGGATACGGTGAAGGAAAGCGAATATATCGGAACCATGCTCAACCGGCATGCTTCCTCCTATTTCGCAAAAACCCATCCCGTGATGGAAACGGAGTATTCCCGCGAAGAGGCTGCGGGCAGGCTGATCGACGATTTTACCCCGCCGGATTTTGATTATCGGAACCGGTGGATCGGTCATGGCGGTGTAAAACAGAAGCTGCTGGATTTTCACGATCACAACGGGGAGACCCTGGCATTGGCCAATGCCGGCGGATACAGCGAGTTTTTCAATGACCGTTTGTCCGGAGCTTCCGGAAAGAATCTGTATTCCGGATGTGCGGCTCTGTGCTGGACTGATTCCGCCCAGCACGGAAGACAGTGCTGGTCGGAAAATGGAAGGATGAGCGGCAGAGTGGACCCGCTTCGGCAGAAGAAACACAGCTTTTCTGTGTACCGAGTCATGCAGAGCGCTTTACCGGATGTGTTCATTCTGGGACATCGGAATTATCCGCCTGATGACGGAAGCAACTATTTCTATCCCGAAAAAGCGTTCAACGGGAAATACTGGGAGGAGACCGGAAAACTGCTCAAGCGCGACCCGCATCACAAAACCGTGTACTGTGTCGCCTCCTATCCGGTTGCAAAGGTGGAGCTGAGGGTCAACGGGAATGTAAGAGGCGTGTGTACGCAGCCGGAAAAGACCTTTATCTTCCCCTTTGAAAATGTCGATATTCTGGAAAACGGTCCCATGGAGGCCATTGGCTTTGACCAAAACGGCCGGGAGGTGTGCCGCCACCGTATTCAGGCGTCAGGTGTGCCCAAACGACTCGTTCTTCAGGTCAAAACGGCTCCCGGCGGTTTCCGTGCGGATGGAAACGACCTGTTTATAGCGGATGTTTCGGCGGTGGATGAGCAGGGAAATAGGTGCATCCTGTGTGACAGCAGGGTGGATCTTACCCTGAACGGGGACGCGAGGCTGATGGGCGGCTATAACAGCGGACGCTTCGACGGAAACGGCCGACACGACAGTGTGGCTGGGAAGGATCATGTCTATCTAGAAAACGGGATCGGCCGGGTGCTGGTAAAAGCGGGGCTCACTCCCGGAACGGTGACGCTGACGGCCCGTGCGCCGGATCTTTCAGAGGTAACGGTAAGCGTGGCCAGTATAGGAGCGGATACCGGGATCCTGACCCAGGAAGAACCTGCCGTGATTTGGTCAACTCCTGCGGAACTGGCGGATCTGAAGCAGGAATGGTTTGAACCGCTGCCCAAGATCGACCGGATCAAGTATAAACCAGAGGATCAGGAATACTGCAAGATTATGCTGGATGGCCAGGAACCCGATTTTCGGGGCATCCGGGCAGTAAACCGGAACGGCAGGGTGTGGGGAAATGTGCTGTGCATCCTGGAAAGGATGAAGCGGAACACTCCAGGCATTGCGGAATATGAGTGGGATGCGTCAAAGGGCAGCCTGAAGGTGACGAGCGAAGAACATGTGACTCAAATACGCATAGGAGAAACCCACCTTGTGCGGGACGGACAGGAGGAGCTGATGGATGGAGCTCCTTATCTTGCCCCGAACGGGATCCCTGTGATGGAGGCAGCCGCAGTCTTTTCCGGAATACCCGGGGTGAAGGTGATGTATGATGAGAGGATCAAGGCACTGAGAATCGAAACGATCAACAGAAAGGGGTAAATAAGATGATGATCTATCGGGACCCCGTGACGGGGTACGAAGTAAGGAAGTACACTGAGGGACCGGAGCGGAATGCCAAGCTCTACTTTACCTGTGAGAATTTTTCTCAGGATGACCGGTATTTCTTTTTCATGAAGGAACAACTGCCCGGAAAGGACCATGGCGGGTGCTGGCGGGCGGATGTGGAAAGCGGAGAACTGATCCGGGTGACGGATATGAGCTTCACCGGCTTTGTGGCGACCGACCGGGAGAAGAATATTGGTTATGCTGTCAAAAATGGAAATGAAGTGTACGCAGTGGATCTGTCCACAGCGGAAATGAAAAAGCTGGGCGATCTGCCCCAGGGCGGGCAGATCACCGGGCATCTGACTGCCGCGAATACCGGACGCATCGCCTGCAGCTACCATCTGTCCAACAAGATCTATGCGCTGGTGATCCTGGATCCCGGAAAAGAGGCCGAGATCGTGTATCAGACGGATTTCCGTCTGGGACATGCCCAGATCTGTCCTACTGATGAAAACCTGATTTTCTATATTCACGAAACGGAGGGAGACGCTTTCCAGCGCACCTTTATGTGCGATGTGAAGGAGCGGTATGTGCGCCCTTACTATGTGGAGCATCCGAATGAGTGGATCACGCATGAGGTGTGGTCGGCGGACGGTACCGAAATGGCCATGATGAAGCTGGATCCTCCGGGATTTGTGGATGGGGAAAAAGGAGAGACGCACACCGGCAATATCATCATTGGGGATAAGGACGGACGGCATTTTGATGTCGCGGCCACCAGTCTGCAATTGCTGCATCCCTGCATCAGCCGCGATCACAAATGGCTGTGCGCCGATCGGATCAGCTATCTGGGAACAAAGGTGCAGGAAGGGGTCGTTCTGTTTGAACGGGCTACCGGAAAACAGAAGCTGATCGCCACGACCGGCTCTTGCAGGACGGGGGCGGATCATCAGCATCCCTCGTTCAACCGGGCAGGGACGCAGATCCTGTTTTCCAATCCTGATGAAAACGGCAATGCGCAGGTGTGCGTGATCGATCTTGAACAGGTAATGAAGGATTGGTAAGGGATTAATGACCTTTGTCTGTATGGACCTGGCCGGGGAAGAACATATGCGGCGGGAATGATCCCGTTTTCACCAATTTGAAAAATGGATCCTGTTCTGATAAAATAGACGACTGGGAGCTCTGCTTCCGGTCGTTTATCTTTGGACCGGGATGGAAAACCAAAATCCGGGCAGGACCGCCGCCCGGATCGGATGGAGGAAATGTATGGATTACGATGTGATCATTATCGGCGCGGGGCCGGGAGGGATCTTTACAGCGTATGAGCTGATGGAAAGGAGTCCCGAGCTGCGTCTCGCGGTGTTTGAAGCGGGAAACCCGCTGGATAAGCGGAAATGCCCGATCGATGGGGAAAAGGTAAAAAGCTGCGTTCATTGTCCCACCTGTGCCATCATGAACGGCTTTGGCGGCGCGGGGGCATTTTCGGACGGTAAATACAATATTACCAACGCATTTGGCGGAACACTGCATGAATATATTGGCCGCGATAAGGCCATTGAGCTGATGGAATATGTGGACAGGATCAATATGAGCAGCGGCGGGGAAGGCAGCAAGCTGTATTCCACTGCGGACAGCGGCGTGCAGAAGCTGTGCCTGCAGAATCATCTGCATCTGCTGGATGCCCGCGTGCGCCATCTGGGTACGGATAAGAATGCCGTTGTGCTCGGGAAACTTTATGATCGTTTGAAAAACAGCGTCAGCTTTTTCTTCCGTTCCCCGGTCAGCACCGTGCGGGCATTGGACGGGGGAGGCTATGAGGTGACTGCTGAAGGCAGGACCTTCACCTGCCGTAAGTGCGTGATCTCGGTTGGCCGCAGCGGGAGCAAATGGATGGAACAGGTGTGCCGCGATCTTGATATCAGAACCCGGAGCAACCGGGTGGATATCGGGGTCAGGGTGGAGCTGCCTGCTCCGGTGTTTGAACACCTGACCGACCGACTGTATGAAAGCAAGATCGTTTACCGTACTGAAAAATACGGGGATCTGGTACGCACCTTCTGCATGAATCCTCATGGTGCCGTGGTGAATGAAAACACCAATGGTATCATCACGGTGAACGGACATAGCTATGAGGACCCTCAACTGCACACCGAAAACACCAATTTTGCACTGCTGGTAGCCAAGCATTTCACCGAGCCCTTCAATGACAGCAATGCCTATGCGGAATCGATCGCCCGATTGTCCAACACGCTGGGCGGCGGTGTGATCGTGCAGCGCTTCGGTGATCTGATTCACGGGAAGCGTTCCAACTCTGCCCGTATTGCCGATGGGTTTGTTCGCCCCACCCTGTCCGCCACTCCCGGCGACCTTTCCCTGGTGATGCCCAAGCGTATCCTGGACGGCATTATCGAGATGATCTACGCGCTGGATAAGATCGCACCCGGAACCGCCAGCGATGATACGCTGCTTTACGGGGTGGAGGTCAAGTTCTATAATATGCAGGTGGAGATCGATGAGCATCTTGAAACCTGCCGGAAGGGCCTGTATGTGATCGGGGACGGAAGCGGAGTGACGCACAGCCTGAGCCATGCCAGCGCAAGCGGAGTGTTTGTTGCCCGCAGGATCGCGGAATTATGGGAAGAAGACGCATGAAGACCGGGTGTAAAACGTCCGCTCAGAGTGGGAGAAGGCTTTTGTGCGGGGCGTGCGTTCTGCTTCTTCTTTTGCTTTGTTCATGCGCAAAAGGACGGGTTTTTGAATGGAAAACACCGGAGCAGGCCCTTGAAAAAGCGGCAGAAGCCATGCTTGACTGCTGTTTTGACGCGGAATACGGAGAACAGTATGGCCGACTGATCCGCTGGGAGGAGCCGATCCGGATCGCTGTGAGAGGAGAATATACGAATGAAGATCTGCTGGTGATCGGGCAAATGATCGACGCGATCCGCAGCCGGGTCTTGACCCTTCCGCCGATCCGATTTGCCGCGGAGGGGGAAGAGGCCAACGCGGTCATCAGCTTTGTGCCGCTTCGGGAGATGAACACGGTAACAGACGGCTACCGGGAAGGGAATGAAGGTTTTGTCAGCTGGAAATGGGAAAACCATATGATCCGGCAGATGAAGGTCGCGATCGCGGCAGACTGTACCGACCGGGCGACCCGCAGCCATCTGATCCGGGAGGAATTTCTTCAGGGGCTGGGGGTACAGGACGATCTGGATTCCTATTCCGACAGTATTTTTTACCGTCCCTTCACAAAAACACAGGAGCTGTCGCCGGTGGATTATCTGATCCTCTACTGTCTGTATCATCCGGAAATGCGACCGGGAATGGATCGGAATGAAGCCAGACAGGTATTGAAAAAGCTGTGTGGTCTTCCTCTTCCGGAACCGCTTCTGGAGATGCTTTATGAAAAAAACAAATAAACAGAAACCCATGGGATCAAAAACAAGGAGGATTATTTCGTGAAGAATGTTGCGATCGTGAGTCTTTCATCCGGTATTATCGGAGAATCTTTTGTGCGGTTTAAGGTGGATATCGGTTTGCAAAGATTAAAGGAGTATGGCCTGAACGTCCGCTTTATGCCGAATGCGCTCAAGGGGATCGATTATATCAGAGATCATCCTGAAAAAAGGGCAGAGGATCTGCTGCAGGCGTTTCGTGATCCTGATATCGAGATGATCCTTTGCGCTATCGGCGGCGATGATACTTATCGGCTGCTGCCTTATCTGTTTGATCATGATGAGCTTGCCCATGCAGCGGGCGATAAAATATTCCTCGGATTTTCCGACACGACAATCAATCATTTCATGTTCCACAAGCTGGGCCTCCGTTCGTTTTACGGGCAGGCCTTCCTGCCTGATATTTGCGAGTTGAGCGAGCAAATGCATCCCTATACCCGCGCCTTTTTTGAAGAATTGATTACGACGGGCAGCATTCGTGAGATTACGCCAAGCGATGTGTGGTATGAGGAACGGAAGAGCTTTGCACCGGATCAGGTCGGCATTTCGCCCGTATCCCATCCCAATCAGGGCTTTGAACTGCTGCAGGGCGCTCCGGTCTTTTCGGGGAAGATCCTGGGCGGCTGCATCGATTCCATGTATGATATGTTTTGCGGCGACCGTTATCAGGATATGCCGGTGCTGTGCAGAAAATATCATTTGTTCCCGGATGCGGAGGACTGGAAGGGGCGCATCCTGCTGCTTGAAACCAGTGAAGAAAAGCCCTCGCCGGAGAAGTATCGGGAAGCGCTTGAATATCTGAAGGAGGCAGGTGTGTTTGATTCGGTTTCCGGCGTGATCGTGGGCAAGCCTATGGATGAGACCTATGCATCGGAATATAAAGAGCTGCTGATCCGGGTGATCGCTTGTCCGGAACTGCCGGTTGTGTGGAATGTGAATATCGGGCATGCCATGCCCCGGTGCATCATCCCGTTTGGCTTTAAAGCAACGGTGGATGTACTGAAGCAGCGGATCTGCTTTTGCGATTGAAGCGAGCGGCAGCGGGATACGGGCGTCAGCAGAAACGGCTGTTCCATTTGAAACAAGACAGGCAGGAATAAAGCAGTTCCTCCATTGGAAATTAAAAAAATGGTAACTATTCAGTCCTGCCAGTCATCCACAAGCTTCAAAGCAGTCCCTTGACGCAGCGAAAGACAGGCATCAAAACAAGAGATGCCGTGACGCACTGCAGTTGAAATGTAACTCAGTACAGTGGCAAATTGTTCGGCACC
>JAZLIA010000106.1:0-5976 GCA_045617125.1 Clostridia bacterium
GTTTGCTTCGCTACCTTACCTTACCTCAGCAGCATGGATTCAATGTAAAAAACTGCTTACCATGTGATGTAAAATTTACCTTACCGAACCATGTAAAAATGTCCTTACCGTATGATGTAAAATACTGTAAAATACTGCTTACCGAACCATGTAAAAAACTGCTTGACATTTACAAAGGAGTTGAAAAGTCATGAAGGAAATGACCGATGAGATCCGTACGCACTATAACGCGGATCCGAAAAAGGAATGGGACCGGCTCCAAAAGAGAAACACTGCCGAAAAGCAGATCACGCTCCGGATGATGGATCGGTTTATCCGTCCCGGAGACCGGATCCTGGATATCGGAGGCGGTCCGGGGCACTATGCCATCCACTGGGCACGGAAGGGGCACGATGTTACGCTGCTGGATCTGAGCGACGGAAACGTGCGCTTCGCAAAAAAGAAAGCGGCGCAGTACAAAACCCATATCACCGCGATGCAGGGCAACGCGCTGGATCTGTCCCGTTTTCAGGATGAAAGCTTTGACGTTGTCTTCCTGATGGGACCGCTTTATCATTTGATGGAAAAAGAAACGCGGCTTCAGGCCATCAGGGAAGCGAAACGTGTTCTCAAAAAGGACGGCTTCCTCTTCTGCTCTTTTATTCTCATGTTCGGCGGCGTGATATACGGTTTGCGCGAGATCCCCGAAACGCTGTTCATGGAAAAAGAAAAGGAATTCTATGAGATCGCAGCGCGGGCTGAAGATGCCAGCTTTTACAGCTTTACCTGGAGCTACATGACGACTGTCCGGGACGCAAAAGCACACTTCGAGTCCTTCGAGGATCTCGAGCAGATTTCCGTTTTCGGTCAGGAGAGCATTCTGGCCGCTTACCGGATCATGTTGACCCGGATCCCCCGGAAGCTTCGGGAAGCCTGGTACGATTACGCAGCCCGCTATTGCGACAAGGAGGATTATTTGACCCACAGCGAGCATCTGATGATCGTCAGCAGGAAGAAAGCATAGAAAACGCTCCCTGCTTCAGCAAGGGCCCGTAACAGATGTACGTGATGTTGATGTTATTGCCCCTTTCAAGGAACAAAGTATTTATTGTTTGCGAACGTATAACGGTGATGAAATGAAAAGAGTAAATACCAGTATCGATCATATCCCTGCAATTATATGGGGAAATGATTCCGATAGAATTTTTATCCATGTTCATGGGAAAATGAGCCGTAAAGAGTATGCTGAACACTTTGCCGGCATTGTGGAGGAAAAGGGCTATCAGACAATCAGTTTTGATTTGCCTCAGCATGGTGAACGAACGAATCAGGCATACAGATGTGATATATGGAATGGGATGAAAGATTTATCTGTAATTGCAGATTTTGCATTTGCAAATTGGAATAAAGTGTCACTGTTTGCCTGTAGCCTGGGTGCCTATTTCGCGCTTAATACATATGCAGATAGAACATTTAACCAGGTTCTTTTTCAATCGCCAATTGTAGATATGCAGTGGCTTGTTGAGCATATGATGATATGGTCGAATGTTACAAAGGAGCAATTAAAACAGGAACAAGAAATTGAAACCCCAATAGATACACTTCGATGGGATTACTATCATTATATTGTAGAGCATCCTATTCACAAGTGGCATAAGGGTACTCAGATTCTATACGGGAAGCTTGATACATTGCAAGAAATGAAATGTCTGTGTGATTTTGCAGAGAAGTTTGATGCACAACTGACCATTTCGGAAAATAGCGAGCATGCTTTCATGGGGGAGAATGATTTAACGATAGTGGATGAATGGTTAGAAAAATCGATAAGATGATTTATCGGATGACGAGGGTCTTTCCGCTTCGTTTTATCAGCAAGATTAGGCTGAAAGAAGATGCAGCAAGCAGGGCGGCAAGCAGAAATGGTTTCGTGGGATCGCCGGTCGTGGGCGGGATGATGACGTCATCCTCAAGGTCGTTGCCGCCGATCTCTCCCGGTTTAATATTGTTCAGGTTCGTTCCGCCCATGGTTATTATGAACAACTCATCTTCCTTGTCAAACATATGAACGCCACGGTATGCCTTCCCGTAGAACACATGACCGCTGGCCGTGGGAACCTGGACGCTGGTTCTGCACGTGGTCCCGTGTAGTTCCGTGAGTACAGGGTTGAATGTTAAACTGCGTTCAGGAGTTCCGATCGCAATGGCATCACGCATCACATTCATCAGATCCCTGGCACTGTCTTCATCAGGACAGACAAACCACACCCAGCATTCATTCATCTCAAGATCCCCCTGGAAGCTGAGATTGCAATATCCGTTTTTCTCCACTGTGATCTGCACCGTTTGCGGGCAGATCATTCCTTCTTCTGCATACGTGGAAAAGCTGCACAAAAAGCACAGAGCAAAAATCAATATCAACAAGATCTTACGCATAAAAAGGATCTCCGTGATGAATATATGTTTTTGTTATGCATCGATTTTGGTTCCTATCCCGGTCATTATACATAATACCGGTCCTGAGGCTTGATCACGTTGTGCTTTGGCTTGTGCACAGCTTTCTTTTTTAGCTGCTTTATGCCGTAGATGATCCCAAAGATCACGGCAGCGGGCAGAAGAACATACACGATTACCAGTTCGGCATTGAGCGGAGGGAAGGGGTTGGGGTCGTTTTCCACCTCAGCCTTGATCTGGGAAAGACTGGGAACCAGGTCGGCTCTTCTGGCGATGGAACGGGCTGCGATCAGCTGATACACCACCGGCTCTCCGCCGGATATGGGGTAGTAGCTCATCGTTCCCATGACCTCGCCGGCTTCAACGGGAGCGGAAAACTCCCGGGTGAATTCGGTCACAGTGCGGTCGTTCAGCGTGGCTGACCACAGGGCCAAGTTTTCCTTTGTGGTGGTTACCGCGTCGCTTACTCCGGAGGAGAGACGCTTCAGGTTGAGGGTGAGCCGCCCCACGCCGCTGTCGGCAGTGTCAAACCCGCTGATCTCGATCACCTTCGGGTTCATGGCGTAGATCTCGGCAATGGAGGTGACCACGTACTGGGAATAACCGTATTCCATCAGTTTGATGGTGTCCTGAAAGGAGGCGGCACGGCTGGTGCAGCCGAAAACCACGGAGATCAGCTCCACTCCGTTCTTTTCAGCAGCGCCCACATAGCAGTAACCGGCATCCGAGGTGGAACCGGTCTTGATCCCGGTGCCATAGGGATAATAGCAGCTTTCATGGCCTTCGGTGCTTACTCGATACCAGTTGTTGGCTACGGTAAGTTTTCTTTTTCCGCTTAGGTTGGTCGCGGGGATCGTGTAGGTGGTGGCATCGGCAATTTCCCGGAAGGTGTCATTCTGCATTGCGGTGAGGGCGATGCGCGCCATGTCCCGGGCGGTGGTGTAATGGTTTTCATCCTGATAACCGTGCGGGTTGGTAAAATGGGTGGAGGTGCAGCCATAGGCCTCAGCGGCACGGTTCATCAGCGCAACAAAGCTGTCGATATCGCCGCACACGGTTTCGGCGATCACATTTGCGCCGTCGTTGCCGGAGGTGAGCATGGTTCCGTATAGCAGATCCTTCAGCTGCATCTGTTCGCCTTCCAGCACTCCCAGCTTGGAGGAATCGGAAGGCGTAAAAAAAAGTGCGGTGGGGGAGGTGACGGCGGTGGCCTCCAGATCTCCCATCGTGATCGCAGTGAGCGTGGTGAGAATTTTGGTGGTGGAGGCGGGATACATGGTCATGTCCGGGTTCTTTTCAAAAACCGTTTCGCCTGTTTCCGCTTCCACCAGAATGCAGGCGGAGCAGTTGAGATCCTTCACCGTGAGGGCTTCCGGATGTGCGGCGTCATATTCCGCCCGGGCAGGAGCGCACGGCAAAAACATTGGCAGCAACATCAGTGCTGCCAGAAACGCCAGGAGCTTTCTGCCGGAAAAATGCTTCATAGTGCCTCCGAAAACGGTTGCCGGGCGGGTACACCCGCCCAGAATTTGTGACCGCGGCATTCATGATACCACAGGAACCGTGTTTTGTATATCCCTTTCAGAAAGGGACCGTGCCTCTCCGGCTTAGGATCGGTCAGTCAAGATCCCAGATATAGATGCCCGTTTCTTCGTCAAGAAAGCGTTCCGCTGTGCCGGGAAGAAGGATGAGCATGATCTCGCAGGTGATGCTGATGCGTGCGCTGTTCAGATGCCCGCCATAGGCCCGGCCTTCGCTGTCGGCAATATTCATGTGCAGATGAAGCCGCGGCTTTCCGTTCAGCCGGTCGATGGAGCCCAGAAGAGAGGTGATCTCATACACACCGGAAAAGTCGTTGGGGCGGAAGACCCGCTCCTTCAGGTCATATACGCCCAGGCAGGCCTGGTCGGCAGCGCCGATGCCCTGCACCGATGCCAATGCGATGTTTTCCTTTTCCGCCAGGGAAAGCAGGCTTGCTGTTACCTCTTCACCCCGGTCCAGACGCACCAGGAGACGATCTCCGTAATATCTGTATTTCATGTTTTTTCTCCTTCATTTTATACAAATGCAGTGGCGGGAATAGATTTCTTTTCCCGGGATGCCGGTAAGGGTGTTCCACATCAGGTCGGATCGTACTTCCGCCTGCCACGAAAGAGACCGGGCCTTTGCGGTATTTTCGACAAACTCGATATCATGGGCCGCTTTTTTTATTTCATCCCCCATGATGCCTCTGAAGCCCAGCAGGCGGGTGTATTCCGGCAAAACAGGCGTTTCATCCTCTGTGATATTCAGCAGCGTTCTTGTAAGCAGACGGCTCAGGCGGGCATAGGGATAACGGCGGGTCTTGATAAGCCAGAGCAGCTCTTCGCGGGTGGAAGCCTCGTTCACTTTGCTCAGGATGCGGTTTTCCAGCCCCTCACTCATGCCCTGGATGCTTGCAAGCTCTTCTGCTTTCATGCTTTGCAGCCGGTAAAGAAGCACCCGGTCCATGCTTTCGGCGCGGCCGATGCGCCCGCTTTCCGCTTCCTTCATAAGAACCTGTAGGGAACAGGGAG
This sequence comes from Clostridia bacterium, assembly GCA_045617125.1. GTDB lineage: Bacteria > Bacillota > Clostridia > Christensenellales > Aristaeellaceae > ZC3RG03. The sequence continues at coordinate 4,986 of JAZLIA010000106.1, forward strand.
GCAGGCTGTTTTCCAAGCCGGTCAGGCTGTTTTCAAAAAAGGAAGCACGCACTGCCGAGGAAGAGGGAAAAACGTTAAGCTGCCGGTCGTGATGGCTGCTGCCGCGCTTTACCGGCACTGGGATCAGAGCGCTTTTAAGCCGTATCAGGGCACGCATATAGCAAAGGGCCAGGGTGTTGTTGGGTTTTTCCAGGCATTCCGCCTGCTTCCCCAGGGAATCGGTCAGTGCGGAAAACAGCGCTGCGGGGTGGGGAAGGCCTTTGTCCAGTCCGGAGCGGAGCACCGTTTGAAAATGGCTGTCCGGATGCTCCAGAAGCATGGCGGCATCTTTGAATAAAAGAAGATCATCATTTTCACATCCGAAAGCAAGGTGAGTGGCTCCCGCCCTTTCCAGCACCGACACCCCGCCCAGAGCAAAGGCTTCCGCCTCCCTCAGTGCAAAATGCACCGGCAGCAGCAGAGCAGCATCCATGCCGCATTCCAGCGCCGCCCGGGCCCGGGAAAAAGGCTCCATCAGCGCAGGCGCGCCCCGCTGGGTGAAGCTGCCGCTGAGCACGCACACGGCTTTTTCACAGCCGCTGAGCTGCCTTGCCCTGTTCATGTGATACAGATGCCCGTTGTGAAAAGGGTCATATTCAGCAACGATCCCAACGATATCCATGCTGCTCCTCCCTTTATGTGCTGACCTTCTGATTATATCAGAAAGAAGCGCTTTGTGCAAATATGCCGGATGACCATGAACACGGCTCACGCATGAATTGAACGGAGTACACTGGCGAGATAGTCATCATCATAAGCACAATGACGTCTTCTTCTGGCAACCGACATTTTGTCAGGCATGTTTTTCAAAGTGTTCAACACAATGTGACGAACGACAGCAAAGTTTTCTGCAGAGTGATCCTTTCTCATTCTGGAGAAGTCTTCTCTGAAAGTAACATCCAAACACCAATGAAGGGAATTTTCCACACCCCAATGACTTCTGGCTGCATCA
>JAZLIA010000107.1:0-11378 GCA_045617125.1 Clostridia bacterium
ATACTCATCTGGATTACCATGCATTCTCAGGTGAAGAGCTTCTTTCAGCTTTGTAATACTATCCATATGATTACCTCTTTCTTCTAGGCTGTATGTTGGCAGGGAAAACAGTGGCAATCTGACCATTGGTTTTCTTTACACTAACTTTCACACCTTTGTAAACACCCCATATTGTAACGCCATCTTTCACGCCACGATTATGCTTAAGTCCACTAACGTGTTCGCCAGCACGAACCATATCACGGGTTGTCCAGCTTTTCGGAAACCACACATCCTTTCTTGCCCAATGCGGGCAATCTTCTTGTGCAAATGGAAGGTATGAGTATGCACAAAAAACCGCAAAAATACAGAAAAAACCGCAAAAATACAGAAAACAGCTTGCGGTCAGGATCCGGATGTGGTACAATACCGAAACAGCATGCGGGATTGTAACCACGATCCTGCCCTGAGCGCATTGATAGAGTTGTTGGCGCAACTCATTTCAATGCGCTTTTTTGTACATTTTTGTTTCTTTCAATAGGCATCACTCCTTTCAATGGTCGTTGTTTATGATCTTCTCGATAGGTCAAGAAGATCAGCAAAGTAATATTTTCTTCCACGTTTTCGGTCGTCGCCCAACAAAACATGCATTTCTTCAAGTTTGTCAAGGTATCGCTTTGCTTGACCAGGCGTTACAGAAAGCTGCTCAGCGAGGTATGCGACGGTGATGATGGGCTGGGTAAAAATACACTCGATGATCTTGTCGAATCGAGGGCTATTGACGCTTTCCTGAACAATATCTTTTGTGCGCTGATATAGTGTATTCAATCCATCAATATACCCAATAAGGATTTTGGCCTGCATGGTGCATTTCTTGATAAAATAACGGATCCACTCATCATAACTATTGATGCGAGAGTCGGACAGCATCCTGTAATACACAGTCTTGTCCTGAGCAATAGCTTCACTGATGTAAAAGAAAGGGAAATTTATGACCTTTGCCTTGTACAGGTACAAACTAACCAGTAATCGGCCAACACGTCCATTACCATCCTCAAAAGGATGAATCGACTCGAATTGAGAATGGATAATGGCAGCTTTGATTAATGGATTAATCCCATCATTCGCATCATTCATGTAGGCGAGAAGTTCACGCATATAGCGTCCAGTTTCTGTATGCGATGGCGGAGTAAAAACAACCGTTCCCACGCTGTTGACGATATAGTTATCACACTGCTTGTAGTGCCCGATGCATCCTACCTTAGAAGGAGGTAGAATTCCTTCCATCATTAATCGATGGAGCGTATGCATCAGTTCATCAGTAAAACCAGAAGTACGCAAGTACTCTGTTCCATGGAGTAAAGCTCTTGTGTGGTTGCGATATTCCCTCATGACCTTATCGTTTTCGTTACGTGATGCAATGAGGTTATCTTCAAACACATCCGTAATGGTTGTCTGAGTCCCTTCAATGAGCATAGAGGAAATGACTTCCTTATTCCTGAACATCGGAATCAGAATACTATTGAACTGGTATCCGTCGATCTTTGCCTCCAACATTCCCAGTAATTTGGAGGCTTCAAACAGTTCATTTAGAAAGCTGTTTGCATCGTAATCAGATGTGCGTTCCTTAATCGTTTTAAGCACCGTTTTCACCTCCCACGGCTATTATATGTATCTTCTGTGCATTTGTCAATAGATAACATGCATCTTTTATAAAAACATGCATGTTAAATGCTGAATATAGGAAATAATAGGCATTTAATATCAACATTGGCTTAATACTGCGTGAATTGTCTGAGTTATCAAAAATCAATATAGCAGGTCTTGTCACTGAAATGATATTAGTGGTATTGAAGTGATGGGCGTTGTCCTAGGAAAAAAGGAGTGAGAACCTTTGTAGCCTACTTGTGTCTTACTCTCAACACCCTACAGAAACGCAGAACGACTCAGCACCATTCATATGGCAGATTTATGCAAAATGCGAAACGATAGAGCGTATAAAGACGTCATGAGATGTCGTAAAACGCAAAAAACCTGCATTCTTGCGAATGCAGGTCGTAGATCCAAAGAATGCAATCAGCGCTTGCTGAACTGAGGAGCACGACGGGCAGCCTTGAGGCCGTATTTCTTGCGTTCCTTCATACGAGGATCGCGGGTGAGGAAACCGGCCTTCTTGAGGGAGTCACGCAGCTCGGGGTTTGCAACGCACAGGGCGCGGGCGATGCCATGACGGATGGCACCGGCCTGACCGGACAGACCGCCGCCGTCCACATTGACCACCACATCAAAACCGGTGACACCGGTGAGGGTGAGGGGCTGACGCACGGTCATCTTCAGCGTTTCAAGGCCGAAATATTCATCGATTTCGCGCTTGTTGATCACGATTTTGCCTTCGCCCGGAACCAGACGTACGCGGGCAATAGCCGACTTACGGCGGCCGACGGCATTGAATTCATTGTTCGCCATGATGTATTACTCCTTTTGCCTGCTTTACTTGATCAGTTCCAGTACTTCGGGCTTCTGAGCGGTCTGCTCATACTCGGCACCGGCATAGATGTGCAGCTTTTTGGCCATCTTGTTGCCCAGAGGTCCCTTGGGCAGCATGCCTTCGATGGCGTGACGCACCGCAAACTCGGGCTTTTCGTCGATCAGCTTGCGATACTTGGTCGCTTTCAGGCCGCCGACATATCCGGAATGATGATAATAGATCTTCTGATCCAGCTTTTTGCCGGTCAGCTTGATCTTGGAAGCATTGATCACGATCACATAATCGCCCGTGTCCACATGGGGGGTATAGATGGGCTTATTCTTGCCGCGCAGGATGGACGCGACCTGGGTTGCCAGGCGGCCCAGTACCATGCCGTCGGCGTCAACGACATACCACTTGCGCTCAACATTCTGCGCATTAGCCATATAGGTATTCAAGTTGATTTCCTCCTCGATAAAGGTCTGCTATCTTGGATGCAGGAAAACCTGCGTATACCCCTTGTGATGGTCGCACATTGGGGATGGCAACAATAGTTTCCGGGGCTGGCGGAGCCTATTGACACAGCGATTATCATACTAAAATATGTGCGCCGTGTCAATAGGAAAATCGCGGTGGAATCGTATTTTGAGGCAAATAATTTGGAAATTTTCGAAAAAGTCCCGGATATGTTTCCGTGGGGGAGCCGCCTGCCCGCGAACCGGGAAGGGAGGAGGAACAGAAGCGGCTTCCGGTCCCTTGACAAAAATGCATATTAAAACTAAAATGAAAGTGGCTATTTATGGCCATGGATATTCCGGAAGGAGAAGCCTTATATAAAATGAAGAAATTGCCCATGATCCGCTCGACAAAGGCGGCAGTGATCTGGTCGCTGGTGCTGGCCCTGCCGCTGCTGCTCCTGCTTTCCGACAGGATGTTTCTGCTTTGGAGCCTGTTTATCATCCTGTATGTGCTGCCCTGGGGGCTTGGCGTATCCTGCCTGACCGGCGGGCTTTTGCCGATGCTGGTTGGAACGGGAAGCGGCATTGCCACGCTGTATCTTTCCTTTGGCGGCTTGGGCGCGCTTGCGGGTGCGCTGATGATCCTACTTCCCGCAGGCGTGTTCTGTGTGGTCAACATGAAAGAAATCCCGTTTGCAGCTGCCTGCCGATGGATGATTTTTGCCCTGCTCACCGGCGAGGCTGCCGCTTTGACAGTGATGCGCTTTGCAGCCCCGGGAGGGGATATTCTGGGGGCGGTGGCAAACGCCGCCCAGAAGGCGATCACGGATCTGGGTGACGCGGGTGACCTGATGCTGAACCTGCTGGAGAATTTTGGCCTTCTCAGCATACCCGAAAGCCTGATGGAGCTGGCAGCGGGTGCGACTCTGCCTTTGCCCGATGCCCTGCGCAGCGAACTGCTCAACCAGGTGGGCGACCTTGCCCGCGGCTATCTGCTCACGCTGATCCCCATGTGTCTGGGCGGCCTGAATCTCTATTTCGGGGTGGGTTCGATCGGGCTTTCCCAGCACTTTGGCCGAAAGAGCCGTGTGAAGCGTGGCGCTCAGGAGCCTTTTCCTCAGCTGGATATGCCCATGCTGCAGAACTGGCATCTTCCCAAACCCTGGGGCCTGGTGTTTGCCCTGATGGCGCTGGGGGTGTTTTTGCAGCAGATCGGGGGAAGCCCCGTTCCCATGCTGATCGGGGAGCTGTTTTACGGGCTGTTTACCACGGCATATACTTTTCAGGGAGTCGCGGTGATCAATGACATACAGCACAAGCGGGGAACAGGACGGGGCTGGCGCATCGCGCTGCCGGTTCTGCTGATGGTTTTCCTGCCCATGGTGCTTATCCTGGCCGGGATCATGGATCAGGCCAAAGATCCCCGCGGGCTGAGACGGAAGCCGGGCGCGGAAGAAAACAGTGACGAAAATAACGATATGATCTGAGAAAATGAAGGAGGACTGAGAAAATGAAGGTTATTCTGCTCAAGGATGTGAAAAATCAGGGAAAAAAGGATGAGATCATCAACGTGAGCGACGGTTATGCCCGCAATTTCCTGTTCCCGCAGAAGCTGGCGGTGGAAGCCACCAACGGCGCCAGCAAGGAGATCGAGCGCAAGCGCCCCGCCGAGCAGGCCCGCGAGGCGGAACGGAGAGCGGCTGCGGAAAAGACCGCTGCTTCCCTTCGCGGCAAGGTGATTACCGTGGCGGTGCGCTGCGGTGAAAAGGGCCGTCTTTACGGCGCTGTTACCGGACAGGAGATCGCCGATTCCCTGGAAAAGCAGCAGGGCGTGAAGGTGGATAAGCGCAAGATCGAGCTGAAGGAAAACATTCGCCAGGTGGGTGATTATGAAGTGGAGATCAAGCTTTATCCTGAGATCAGCGCGAAAATGAAGCTGAAGGTCACGGGCGGAGAAAACTGAAATGTCGGAATATGAGCTCCCGGGAGGGACGACCCCTCCCAATGCGCCTGATGCCGAACGATCGGTGCTGGGTGCCCTGATGCAGGATACCGCCGCGCTCACCATGGCGCTGGAAATGCTGCATGAAGAAGATTTTTACATTCCCGCACACCGGGAAATATACAAAGCGGCAAAGGATCTGAACCTTGCCTCCATGGCGGTGGACCTGGTGACCGTGTCTTCCAGGCTGGCCGAAAAGGGCACGCTGGAAGGCGTTGGGGGCTATGAATACCTGATCAACCTGAACACCTTTGTGCCCACCACCCAGAATGCGGCCCACTACATCCGCATCGTGCAGGAAAAGAGCGTGCTGCGCCAGCTGATCGAGGCTTCCCGCAATATCAGCCGGGAAAGCTTTTCCCAGCAGGAGGACCTGCCCACCATTCTGAACCATGCGGAAAAATCCATCTTTGATATCGTGATGCGTAAGACCGGCACGGACACGCTGCGTCCGATGAGCGAGATCCTGCCCGGTACCTATGAGAAGATGGAGGAATACACCCGCACCCAGGGAGGGGTAAGCGGGGTGCCCACCGGCTTTTATGAGCTGGATAAGTGCCTCACCGGCCTGCATGGCGGCGAGCTGATCCTGATCGGCGCCCGTCCTTCCATGGGAAAGACCAGCTTTGCCATCAACATTGCCTCCAATGCCGCGCACAAGCAGAAGAAGGTGGCCGTGTTCAGCCTGGAAATGCCGCGGGAGCAGATCGCACTGCGTATGCTTTGCGGTGATGCCCGGGTGTCCATGCAAAGCGTGCGCAGCGGTAAGCTGAAGGATGAGGAATGGGTGAAGCTGGCCCGGGCAGCCGGGCCGCTGGCAGCCAGTGATGTATATATTGACGACACCGCCGGCCTCACCCCGGCTCAATTACGTTCCCGGTGCCGCAGACTGATGACCGAGAAGGGACTGGACCTGATCGTGATCGACTATCTGCAGCTGATGGGGGCTGACGGCCGCAGCGAGAGCCGCCAGCAGGAGGTGAGCGAGGTGAGCCGTGCGCTCAAGGGCATTGCACTGGAATTGAAGGTGCCGCTTATTGCCTGCGCTCAGCTTTCCCGTGCCAACACCCAACGCAGCGATAAAACGCCCATGCTGAGCGACCTGCGCGATTCCGGTTCCATCGAGCAGGATGCCGACGTGGTCATGTTCCTGCACAGAGAATCCTATTATGAAACAGAGCCCTCGGAGGAGAGTAAAAACACAGCCCAGGTGATCGTGGCCAAGCAGAGAAACGGCCCTCTGGACACCATCAAAATGGCCTGGCTGAGCGAATACACATTGTTTGACAATCTGGCAGCCATTCGCCCGTAAGGGAGCGCGGCTTTTCATGCTTAGATTTTTTTCGGAGGATACTTTCAGATGATGCAGCAGATCACGGTTTCATCCATGGTGAAGGACACCCGTTTCGAAGGCTTTCTGCTCGTGCGCAGTGCGGATCAGCGCACCTCCAGCAACGGCGGAAAGTATCTGGATATGACGCTTTCCGACAGAACCGGCGATGTGAACGCCAAGGTGTGGGACCCCAATGCCCAGCCCCCGGAGAACGGTTCCGTTCTGAAGGTGCGGGCCGCTTTGCAGGAATATAACGGAAGGCTGCAGATGAAGGTGGAAAAAATGCGCGCCGCCCTGCCGGAGGATCAGGTGGATCTGAGCCGTCTGATCGCCTGCGCTCCCCGCACACCGGAGGAAATGCTGAAGGAGATCAACGACACCATTGACAGCATGAAGACCGGCGACCTTCAATTGATCTGCCGGGAAATGATCGCGATGACCGGGGAAAAGCTCACCTACTATCCCGCCGCCCAGCGCATGCACCATGCGGAACGCAGCGGTCTGCTTCATCACACCACTTCCATGCTGCGCACTGCGAAGGGCATTTTGCCCAACTATCCCTTCCTGAATGGGGATCTGCTTCTTGCCGGCATCATCGTGCATGACCTGAGCAAGGTGGTGGAGATGAAATCGGATGAAAAGGGAAATGTGAATGATTATTCCGCAACGGGATTGCTTTTGGGCCATCTGGTGCACGGGGTCATGCAGATCAGCGAGGCAGCCCGGCGCTGCAATGTGAACAGCGAATATGTTTTGCTCTTGGAGCACATGGTGATCTCCCATCACGATAAACCGGAATTCGGCAGCCCCCGCCCGCCCATGTTTGCCGAGGCCCAGATGCTGCATATGATCGACGATATGGATGCCAAAATGAATGAGATGGAGGGCATTCTGCGCCGCACCGCTCCCGGCGTGTTCAGTGAAAAGATCTTTTCGCTCGACAGGCGTATGTATCATCCCGTAATGGAGGGCTTTGGGGAAGAGGAAGAGAAGGAAACAGAAAAAGCCGAGCCTCAGCCTGCTCCCGCTGCGCGCAGGGAAGAACGTTCCCGTTCCCGCACAGAACGCCCGGACGCACAGAGGGCATATGAAGGGCTGCTGTGACATGCAGAAAGACACAATTTTAAAAATTTGTTGACAAATTGATAAAATATTATTACAATTACATTGCAAACTGGAAAATGATCAGAATCCCGGAGGTTTTCCCTATGAAAAAGAAGGTTTTGCTGCTTGCAATCGGGCTTGTGTCCGCGGCGGTCCTCTCGGGCTGCACGGCTGCGAAGCCGACGATTCCCCCTGTTCCGACTCAGGCGAATGCGCTGGAGACCCAGGCGCCAACTTCGGTTCCGCCTCCAACCGTTCCCGATTTGCCGGAGGGATATGATCCCGCCTCGGAGGAAGATAACGGCTTCTATATCGGCGGCAGCTTTGATGAATACGGCAGGCTCCTGCAGGTGGGTGCTACGCCCATCGCGCTGGACCCAGTGGATATGCCCACGCCCACACCGCGCCCCAGCCTGGTGTTCAACTACACCACGGTCACGGCTTCCACTTTGGGAGTGACCTTTGAGGTGCCGGCGGATTGGATCGTGGATGAAAGCGTGCCCGGCACCGTGGTGATCACCGATCCTGTAATGCGGGACGGTTACCAGGGTTCCATCACCATCATCATGTCTTCCAAGCCCAACACCTTCAAAACAGCGAATATCAAGGATGAACTGAACAGCTTCATAGCCGGGCTGCACCGCACCAACTTCAACGAGTGGAAAACCGAGAAGGCATCCGAACGTAAGCTGATGGGGAAGGCCGGTTACTACACCACCTACCGCGGTGTGCGCTATGATGACGTGATCATCCGCGGACGTGTGCATATGTCGCTGCTGGATGGCGGACGCCTGCTCACAGTGCATCTTACCGCTCCCGGCTGGTATAACGAAAGCTACACCAATGTGTATTACAAGGTGCGCGACACGATCAAGACCATAACGCCTGCGGCAACATAAACAAAAAGTCCCGCTTGGGAGTCTTCACTTAGGGATTTTTTATCCCTAAAGGAAACGGCACAGCTTACAGAAATGTAGGCTATGCCGTTTCTCTTTTTTCCTCGGGTATATCAAGTACCCCGATGTAATTCCAATGGATGCAGATGGTTTGCTTCTTCGTCCGTGTTCCCGGAACCTTCTCCGGCTGGAAGACTTCGATTTTTTCCACGAAGGAGCGGATCAGTTCCGCTGTCAGTTCAGGAATCTTCGTATAGATCTTCACCAACTTGATGAAAGAATCCACATTCAATCGTTGTTCCTTTGCCGCATCAAGGAACTCTAGCAATTCCGTAACCCGTTGCTCACGCTGGCTTTGCTCTGCCTCATAGGTTGCAGACATCCGACTGAACCGTTCATCGGAAATCTTGCCGTCAAGGTTGTCCTCATAACATAGTCATTTTCTCTGACCTTGATGATTCGGTGCAGGATGTATCTGTCATTGACCTTGTAAAGCACAGCATCGTATTTCTTGCATCGCTCAGGTTCTTTTTTTCGTATTTCCATTACGTCTTTACCCTGCCGGAGGAGCGGCATCATGCTTGTGCCGACATTGGTATAGGCCAGATAGCCATTTCTATCCAGCATTTCTTCAAAAGACGTTGTTTCCTTTTCCTGTGTGCTCACTTGATAATCTCTCCCTGCATATCCTCAAGGCGTATATGCCCAAAGGCATAAGTATTCCAAAACTTATTCCCGGCAGAAGGCTGGATTTCTATCTGGAAAGCCCTTGTTATATGATCAAGCATTACCTTTCTGCCGTAATCGTTCTCTCTAAAAAAGCCAATACTACAATAGAGCTTTCCACGGGCGAAAGGTGCAAGCGGCACAGAATAATCAACTACAGTTTCACCTGCATCTATAAAATCCATAGGCTTTGACCATGCTGTTGCAATTCCTTGATCCGTGTTGCTTCGGAAGGTAATCCTGTACTGTACATGATGAAGCGGCTTGGTTATGTTCAGTGTGAACCGCATTTTCAGTTCTTCATCACTGGTGTATACGGGGGATGCCTTGCCGGTAAGATTAAGATGCGTCATTTGAAATCCGCTGTCTATATCTATCCCAGCGTGCGGTTTATTCGTCAAGTCATGATCCACTGCGTCTTCTTCTACCGCACGAGACATATATACGGAAATGCCTTCTTCCACATCGCCATCGTGGATCAGATGTCCTTTTTCAAGAACGATACAGCGGTCACACAGGTTGCGAATTGTGTTCATGTTATGGCTGACATAGATGACCGTTCTTCCATCCACAGAAGCGGCTTCCCGCATTTTTGCAAGACACTTCTCCTGAAAAGCCATGTCTCCGACGGCCAGCACTTCATCCATGATGATAATTTCAGAATTGAGGTGCGCCGCAACTGCAAAGGCCAGCTTGACGAACATCCCGGAGGAATACCGCTTGACCGGCGTATCGATAAATTCTCTTACCTCGGAAAAGTCAATGATATCCTCAATGCGCTCGTCAATTTCCTTTTTGCTCATGCCAAGTATCGCGCCGTTCAAGTAGATGTTTTCCCGACCGGTCATTTCGCCGTGAAAACCCGTTCCCACTTCCAGCATGGACGAAACCCTGCCGTATAGATCTATATTCCCTTCGGTCGGCGCAGTAATCTGACAAATAAGCTTCAGAAGCGTAGATTTTCCCGCACCATTTGCACCGATGATACCTATGCGTTCTCCCTGATATATGGTCAAATCTATATCTTTCAGCGCCCAGAATTTTTCTCCAATAATAGAGGGATCAATGCCAATTCTCAAATTAGGGTCTTCTTTTCCTCGAAACTTCGCCCACTTGGATTGGAGTTCCTCTTGAAGCGTTTTGCCACCGATTACACCCCGCCTATATTCTTTTCCTATTCCGGACATTGTAATGGCCGGTAATTGATTATTCTCCATTATGCTCACCGCCATTTACACGGTATCAATAAAGATACGTTCCACTTTGTTAAAAAGAATCATGCCAAGAAGAGCAACAAGGACGGTAATTGCCAATGATAAAACAACCGACCACAGACAAATACTCCCGTTTCCGAAAAAAACATATCGGAATATCTCCATCGGCATAGTAACCGGATTTATCAAAGAGATGATCTTCAAACTGTCCGGCACCGTCGTCAGCGGGTAAACGACCGGCGTACCATACAGCAGAAGCTGCATACCGAAGCTTACCAGTACGGAAAGGTCTCTGTATTTTGTTGTCATGCCAGAAATCAGAAGGCCAAAGCCCATGCCCAAAAGACCCAGCCACAAAAGCAGGAAGGGCAGCAGAAACCACAATTCATAATGCGGATGCACGGCTCCTGTTATCAGATAATACACCAGTAATATCACTACCGGAATCATCTGAATGCCGAAGCGGATCACCGACCCTATCACCTGAGAAATCGGCATCACAAGTCTCGGAAAGTACACCTTTCCAAAGAGATGCGCATTGCCGGTAAAAGTAGTTGAATTTCCAGTCAGACACGAGGAGAAAAAAGACCACAGCGCTGTCCCGCCCAGATAGAAAAGCATCTGTGGAATACCGTCTGTGCCAAGCTTGGCGATATTGCCAAACAAGACCACATAGATGAGGGATGTCAGCAGCGGATTGATAATAAGCCACAACGGTCCTAAAATCGTCTGCTTATATGCCACCAGAAAAGATCGCTTGGTAAAAAGCCATATCAGATCTCTGTATCGCCATACCTCGCGCAGCTTCAAGTCAAACAGCTTGTGGTCTGCGGAAATATGGGTGCGTCTGTTATATACAACGCTCATTTATCTACCTGCCTTTTTTGTTTAAGCATCGTTTCTGAAAAAATCACTGAATCAGCGATGATAGTTTTCTGTGAATTCTCTTCACAAAGTTTTTCAAAAAACGGATCGAAAATGTGTGACACGCTTTTCTTCCATAAGAAAGCAATTCTTCATCATCTGCTTTCATTAGTTTCCCGTCCCGATACATACCTGCAAACACGCCGACAATATCCTTATCGGTTATATCCCGTTCAAGGTGGGTGCGGTTATCGCCGCAAATAACATAGCCGGATTTAGTTACCTGAACAATGCGGTGCATTGTATAGTGTCCGTCCCGTCTATATACGGGAATA
>JAZLIA010000108.1:0-2088 GCA_045617125.1 Clostridia bacterium
CTTTAGCCAGAAGTATATGAATGAACGCGCCCGGTTGTACTTTCTGCTGGCCTTTCCCACTCCGTATTTCTTCGCGTACTGTAATAATGATTGCTTATATCTCGTTTCTTGTGTTATAGTATCCATGCAAAGTGAGTGCTCTTTTCTTAGTTTGGGTGTTGCAACTTAACTATAACGGATTTACACTTGCTTTGCATTCTTTTTTTATCCGCGTTGTACAATATGTATTGTAATCCTACAGTTTGTAACAGTTTTGTAATCCTTCTGTACTTGAAAAAATACGCAAAAGATATATAATGTTATAAGGTATATGCCAATTTTATTTGAAGAGGTGGAACAGATATGGCAAAAGTACATGTTTTTGATCATCCCCTTATTCAGCATAAGCTCAGCATCATGCGCGATGTGAACACCGGATGCAAGGAGTTCAGAGAGCTTCTGAGTGAAATCGCTATGCTGATGGTATATGAAGTGACCCGTGATTTTCCCACTGAGGAAGTAGAAATCGAGACCCCTATCTGTAAAACAAAGGCCAAAAAGATGGCGGGCAAGCCCATCGGCATTATTCCCATCCTGCGTGCCGGCCTGGGCATGGTGGACGGCGTAATGAGCCTGATCCCCAATGCAAAGGTGGGCCATATCGGCCTGTACCGCGATCCTCAGACGCTGGAGCCTGTTGAATACTACTGCAAGCTGCCCGAGGATGCCGAACACCGTCAGCTGATCGTTGTGGATCCTATGCTGGCTACCGGCGGAAGCGCCAGTGCCGCTATCAGCTTCATCAAGGACCGCGGCTGCAAGAATATTTGCCTGGTTAACCTGATTGCCGCTCCCGAGGGCATTGAGGCTGTTCAGAAGGCCCATCCCGATGTGGATATCTACGTGGCCGCGCTGGATGAGAAACTGAATGACCACGGCTACATTATCCCCGGCCTGGGTGATGCCGGAGACAGACTGTTTGGAACAAAGTAAGTTTTTTTCGGTGCGCTGCGCCTTGAGGAAGGAGATAGCTATGGTCAGACTTGAGCGGGAAGTGAGCAAGAATCTGGTATTTATTGCTGCATTTACCGCTGCGCTCAGCCTGGTCATGGAGGCTGTATTCCTCGTCGGCGGCTGGTGGAATCTGAAGGTGCTTGCCGGCAATATCGCCGGAGCGGTTGCGGCTGTTCTTAATTTCTATCTGCTTTGCGTTACTGTGCAAAAAGCGGTGGAAATGAACAAAGAGGACGCGTCAAAAAAGATGCGAATGTCAAAATCCCTCCGCATGCTGATGATTGCCGTGATCTGTGCTTTGGCCATATGGCTGCTGGGTTCCGGCGTCCCGGTCACTCTGGCTACTTTGATTCCGCTGACATTCCCGCGCATTGCTTTGATATTTTATTCCATCAGACATAAGAAGGATGCAAAAGTTCCTGTGTCTGATCCGGAAGGAGGGAGAGAAACCCTTGAATAAAAAAAGTACCCGTTTCAAGGTGATTGACGGGGTGCTCATAGCCATGATGGTCCTTCCGCTGCTGGCGGCGGTGTGCCTGAAGGTGCTGTATTCACCGGCTTCCGAAGGCATTGAGATCAGCGGCGCGCTCATCTATCTGCAGTTTGACAAGATGCCGCTTCAGCCGCTGATCATCTCCGAAGCGCAGGTCAACAGCTGGGCTGTCATCATCACCATCCTGGGGCTTTGTCTGTATCTTACGCACGGGCTTACGGAAAAGGCTGAGACGAAGCGCCAGCTGGTAGCTGAATGGATCGTTGAAAAGGTCGAAGGCCTTGTGGGGGCCAATATGGAAGGGGAAAAGGATATTTTTGGCGGTTACGCCCCCTTCATTTGCGCCATCATGGGCATTTCCGGCTTCAGCAGTCTTGCCTGCCTTATAGGGCTGTTCTCTCCCACAGGAGATGTGAATGTAACGGCCGGCTGGGCGATTCTGGTGTTTATCATCATCACCTATTACAAGCTCAAAGGCGGCCTCGGAAAGTATCTGATTGGCTTTACGAAGCCCGTTCCTCTGTTTACTCCCATGAACATCATCGGTGAATTCGCCACTCCCGTTTCCATGGCGTTCCGTCATTACGGAAATGTGCTGAGCG
>JAZLIA010000109.1:0-29714 GCA_045617125.1 Clostridia bacterium
CTGGAAAGGGAAGAGCGGGAGGCCGCCGGGCGCTGGGTGCTTGAGGATATGCAAAAATACGGCGGCATCACCTGGGGCACCGCCACGACCCCCATTGCCCTGCACGGCCTTTGCTGCTTGGGGCTGGAAAAGGAGGCAAGCACGTTTTTGAGGAGGGATACCTATCCTTCCATTGGCTATATGTACCGCTGCGGAGCCACTACCGTGTGGGAACGCTGGGATGCCATCATGGAAAACCGTTTCCATCCGCATCAGATGAACGCATTCAGCCACATCGGGCTGGCTACGGTGGGGGAGTGGATGGTGTCCCGTATGGCAGGGATCCAGCCCGCTTCGCCCGGGTATCGGGATGTGCTTTTCAAACCGGTTTTTGACCGGGAAACGGGCTTTGCGGAGGCGGTATATGAGTGCCCCTTTGGTCCCATTCACGTAAAATGGGAATTTGTTGGCGAAAGTGTCCATTATTTTGCGGATCTGCCAGAGGGGACCGGGGGAACGCTCATTCTGCCTTATCCTGCGCAGAAGATCACCCGGAAAAGCACGGAGGCCGATGAATCGATCCTGGAAAATGGCAGCACGGAAACGAAGCTGCGGCTGGGATCCGGCTGCCATGAGCTGGTGATCCTTTTCCAGTGAGGGACGGTATCACCGTGCTTTCGTATTCAAATCCTGAGGAGGGATGTGCTTGTGACTTTTGAAAGGCCGGGGAATGACGATCAATAATGCGCCGCCTGCAGTGGATAAAGCAGATCTGAAGGGATCCGGCAGGCAGACATCTTTACAGAAATTCGAGCCCTGCGCCGTGATGACAGGAATGCCATCACGGCACAGGGCTCGGATGCGTTATTTTACAGGTTTTCCCCGTTTGTTTCGATCACGCTTTTGTACCACCACGCGGAATCCTTCACGATCCTTTCCTGCGTATCATAATCCACATATATCATTCCAAAGCGCTGGCTGTATCCGCTGGACCATTCAAAGTTATCCATCAAACTCCACTGATAGTATCCCAGCACATCCACCCCGTCCTCAGCTGCTTTTTTCAGACAGATCAGGCAGCGGTGGAGATAGTCTTCCCTTTGGGGATCATGCACCTTTCCATCCAGATGTACAAGATCCAAACCGGCAATTCCGTTTTCTGTAATGATAAATGGCAGCTTGTAACGCTCATACAAAAACTTTGGTCCCCAATACAGCGCTTCCGGAACCAGATACCAGCCAAAGGCGGATCTGGGATGACCTGGTTTCTTCATCACATGTTCCGGTCCATTCTTTCCAGAGCGGATGTACTCACCGAAATAGATATTCTGACAGTAGAAATCCAGCGGCTGGCAGATCACTTTCATATCTTCCTTCCAGGTTTTCGGAAGAAACTGTTCCCTTTGCTTCAGCCCATCCTCCGGATAGGTGCCAAGCACGACCGGATCGCTCATCCAGCTGACGCCAAAGGATGAATGCTCGCCGTTAAAATAGGCTTTTTTTGCGGCTTCAATGTCTTCAACGCTGTTGGTGTAAGGGATCAGTGAAAAAGCGCAGGGCGCATAACCTACACGGATATCCCTGCAGGCAGAACGAATCTCTTTAACGGCCAGGCCGTGAGCCATCAGCAGATGATGGATCATCACGGTGATCTCCGCCTCGCTCTTTTTATATCCTGGAGCAAAATTTCCCATGGCGTATCCGTTTCCGATGATGCACTGAGGTTCGTTGAAGGTGATCATGTCCTTCACTCTGTCTCCGTAGCGGCGTGCGCAGAAAGCGGCGTATTCACGGAACCATTCCGGACTCTCATCGTTCAACCAGGAGCCTTTCTTTTCCAGCGTCGAGGGATAATCCCAGTGGAAAAGGGTCATCATGGGGCGAATGTCGTATTTGAGCAGCACATCGATCAGCCGATCATAGAACGCGGCTCCCTTCTCGTTTACCTTGCCGATCCCTTCAGGGAAAATACGCGGCCACGATACGGAAAAACGGTAGCTCTTCAAGCCCAGTTCGGCCATGAGCTTCACGTCCTCTTCCATGCGGTGATAATGATCGCAGGCGATGTCACCCGTGTGTCCTTCAAAGATCGCATCGGGCTTTTCATGACAAAAATCATCCCAGATGCTCGGCCCCTTGCCGTCTTCGTTCCATGCGCCCTCAATCTGAAATGCCGCGGTCGCGGCGCCCCAGATAAAATCCTTTCTGAAACTCATATCGTTCCTCCCGCTATGGCTGATAAATTGATCTCCTGTCTGCATTATAGGGGCTATCGTCTGCTGTGTCAATGCGGTTTATTCTGTCCGGCTGTTTACGACAGGAGCAATGTTAACAGAATAAAACAGCCCCGTTCCGATTCACAAGTAAATGTGAACCGAAACGGGGCTGTATCCTGTTTCATATTATCAGATGTGCCAGATAAGGTCGTTGTATTCCCGGATCGTTCTGTCACTGGAGAAGATGCCGCTCTTTGCGGTGTTGATCACAGCCATACGCAGCCACTTGTCCCGGTCGGCATAATCCCGGTCCACTCTGCGCTGGGCCATGGAATAGCTGCCGAAATCCTTGAGAACGAAGTAAGGATCGGAGAAGAGCAGGTTGTGATAAATATCCTGCAGCGTGGCGGGGGCATCGGGGAAGAGCGTGCCGTCGATGATTTGCATCAGAGCCCGTCTGAGCTCGCCATTCGTTTCAAAAATGTGCATCGGGCTGTAGTTGCCTTCTTTATAGAGGGCGGATACCGTGTCGGCCCGCATGCCGAAAATGTAGATGTTGTCGTCGCCTACAGCGTCATAGATTTCCACATTGGCGCCGTCCATGGTGCCGATCGTGACCGCGCCGTTCATCATGAACTTCATGTTGCCGGTGCCGCTGGCTTCCTTGCCGGCGGTGGAGAGCTGCTCGCTCAGGTCTGCCGCGGGGATCAGGAATTCCGCGCTGGAAACATCGTAATTCTCCAGGAACACCACCTTCAGCATACGTTTGGCCCGAGGAGTGCGGTCGATCAGCTTGCTGATCGAGATGATCAGGCGGATGATCTGTTTGGCCATATAGTAGCTGGGGCTGGCTTTGGCGCCAAAGATGAAGGTGCGGGGAGTCATTTCGTAGTTGGGATCATCCATGATGCGGTTGTAAAGCACCAGGATGTGCAGGGCATTGAGCATCTGCCGCTTGTATTCGTGAAGGCGCTTGGCCTGAACGTCAAACATGAAATCCGGGTCCACACTCATCTTCTGCCGCTGCATCAGCATGTTGCTGAAGGCTTCCTTGTTTTTACGCTTCACCGTGTCAAATTCAGCCCGGAAAGCGGCGTCATCGGCGTAGGGGGTAAGGTCGTTCAGATACTCCGGTTCCTTTATCCATCTGTCGCCGATGGTTTCGAGCAGAAGGTGTTTCAGGTTGCGGTTGGCTGCCATCAGCCAGCGGCGATGGGTGATGCCGTTGGTGATCGAGCTGAATTTTTCGGGCATGACGCTGTAATAATCCCGGAAGGTATCCTGCTTGAGGATCTCACCGTGCAGCTGGCTCACACCGTTCACGGAATGGCTCATTGCCACGCACAGGTTGGCCATGTGCACCATATCGTAGGCCGTGACCGCCATGCCCGCGATGCGGGGATCACACCCGTTGTTGAAATGATGGGCCAGACGCTCGCATACCCGGCGGTTGATTTCCTGAAGGATCATATAGATGCGGGGCACCACGTTTTTCATCATTTCCTCGGGCCAGCGTTCCAGGGCTTCGCTCATTACGGTGTGATTGGTGTAGGCGATGGTGTTGCGTACGATCAGGCTGGCTTCATCCCAGCCGAGGCCTTCTTCATCGATCAAAAGCCTCATCAGCTCGGGAATGGCAAGGCCGGGATGGGTGTCGTTGATATGAATGGCCATTTTTTCCGGGATCAGGCGGAAATTGTTGCCGAAACGGCGCTTAAAATCCTTCAGAGCATACTGCAGTGTGGCACTGGTGAAAAAGTAGTGCTGCTTGAGACGCAGCTCGCGGCCTTCGTAGTGATTGTCATCGGGATAGAGCACGCGGCTGATCACGGTGGCCAGGTCTTCCTCCTGCATGCTGCGCAGATAATCTCCGCCGCCGAACTGCAGAAGGCCTGTGGGGTTGGGAGATTTTGCGCGCCATGTGCGCAGGGAATTGACGGTGTCGTTGTCATAGCCGATCACGGGCATATCATAAGGAACGGCCAGAACCGTGCGGTAATCCTTCAGCTCGAATACCTGACGGCCATCTCTCACATTTTCATCGACCCGGCCATAGAAGTGCACCTCCATCGTGTCCTCGGGAGCGGCCACTTCCCACACGTTGCCGTTATCCAGCCAGCTGTCCGGAACCTCGACCTGCTGGCCGTTGATGATCCTCTGGCGGAACAGGCCGTATTCATAGCGGATGGTGCAGCCCATAGCAGGCAGCCCCAGGGAGGCCAGACTGTCCATGAAGCAGGCGGCCAGACGGCCCAGGCCGCCGTTGCCCAGGGCGGGTTCGGGTTCTTCCGTGAGTACCTGCCGCCAGTTGATGCCCAGCTCCTTCAGGGCTTCCACGTAGTTCTTGCTGCTGCACAGGTTGAGCATGTTGCAATAAAGGCTGCGGCCGGTAAGAAATTCCACCGACAGATAATAGAGACGCTTTCCGGTGTAGCTTTTGTCCTTTTCGCGGGCAGCGGTCCACTTGAGCATGATCTGATCCCTCACCGTGGTGGCTACGGCATTGTAGATCTGCTGTGGGGTAGCATCATTCAGGGTGCGGCCATTATAGCGCTGCAGCTTGCTCACGATGGAGGTCTTGATGGATTCTTTATCGAAATGAGTGGTGGGCATGACGGAAATCCTCCGGATATAATGATAAATGAAGATGATGCCGAAAAAGCACCATTCACATTTTATCATATCAGTCGTTTTGTTTCAATGTGCAGACCGGGCCAATTCTGCCCTCTTCAGCCTGTTTTGTCAGTAATCGTAACCGAAATAGAAGCCGGGGTCGTTCAGCTGATATTTTTGTCCGTTAAAGAAGAACATGGAGCCGTAGGCCGGGAGGAACTCTTCTTCAGGATCGGAACCGTTTTCCATTTCAAGGTTCCACCAGCTTTCAAAGTCCGGTACTCCCAGAGCTGCTTTGGGAGTGAACCCGGAAAGATCAGTGGAGCCGTACCCGGACGCGCGGCAATCCAGCTTTACGGCAAGCTCATGCTGAATATCGCCTTCCACGGTCACCATAAACACGGCTTCGCCGTTTACGCCTGTAAGGCGGCCCTGCGTGTCGGAGGTGAAAACGAGATCAACCTTTTTAAATCGGATCTGCTGCATCAGATACATCAGGCTCTGGAAGGGTGTGAAACGCTCTCTCGCTGCGCGCAATTGATCGGGCATGGTGATCACTTCCGCCATTCCGTCCGCATAAATGTGCACTCCCAGGGCGTCTGGAACCTCTCTGGCCGCGGCCAGGTATTTTTCACACATGCCGCTCAGCATTTCCAGATAGGCCTGTTCCAGATTGGGGTCGCTGATCGGTCCGAACACAGCATATTCTGCTTCCCGGCTCATTTCTTCGCCGGTCACTTCCTGATAATAGGCGCGGAAAGCGGCGTCACGGTTATCCCAGATAAGCGGGATATCGTTGGACAGATGCAGATATTCTTCCTCTGTGTCAAAGGTGACGATGCTGCCGTCCTTCAGGATCACGGAATACATTTTTCCGGTAAGCCAGGCCTGCTGCTCCGTTTCGCCGATCTTGTCCGTCACGGTGAACCAGGCTTCCATTTCGGGGGTGTTTTCCTGATCGCTTGTCTGGATGCGATCCCAGAAATACTCCGGAAGAGGTTGCCCGTACATTTGTTCGTAGGTGTTGGCAAACAGGATGTCATAATCCTCATAGATCACCTGGGGTACCGGCTCCCAGTCATAGCCGACAAACATGCCGGGATTGCCGTAACCCAGCTCCCAGGAAACCGAAGCGAGCATTTCCGGCAGAAATACCTGGATCGCTTCCGGAATGTTTTCTTCATCGGCCTTCAGCTGAACGCGGAGGGAACCGTCTTTAGTGCTTTCACTGCTTACGATGCCGGGAGAAAGCAGACTGCCCACATTGGCGATCACGGTGCCCGCGGCAGTGAAGGCTTCTTTCAGAATGCTGCTGCGGATCACGCTGCGGGACGGATCCACGCCGCAGTCGCCGTAATATTCCGTATCAAAATCGTGAAACCAGGCCAGACCGTCCTTTCCCAGCACGGAGTAGCCGCTGTGCCTGGTTGAACCGTCATGCAGGGGGGTGAACACGTTGATGCTCAGAAGCGAATCCAGCCCATCCTTGCTGATTTCGGCTTCCACCTGCTTGAAGCTTTTTCCGTCCAGAAAAAACTCCGCCTTGCCGGAGAGGGATACGTTTTCCGTGTCGAAGGCCAGGGCACAGCCCTGCTTAAAAAGGGTGGAAAGTTCGGTCTCCGCCAGGGCAAGAGAAAGCACCATGAGCAGGATCCCCAAAGTGGTGAAAAGGGAAATTCGTTTTGCTTTTTTCATGATCTGCCTCATCCTGTGTGATTTATTCGTTTTCACTGTCGCTTTCAACAAAGGCCTTTGCCAGCATAAGGGTATTCCTGATGCCGTCCAGATGGGTGCGCTCGTAGCCGTGGGAGGCAAACACTCCGGGCCCGATGAGGGTATACCTGATGTCGTTTCCGCTGCGCAGAGCGGTCGAGCAGTCGGAGGAATAGGAGGGATACACGTCCACAGCGTAGGAAAGACGGTTTTCTTCGGCAAGAGAGATCAACCGGTGAGTGAGAATGTGATCGTAGGGGCCGGCGCTGTCCTTTGCACAGATGGACACCATGTTTTCTCTGCAGCCCAGATCGTCTCCCACGCACCCCATATCGATGGCCAGCATGTCCCGGATGTTTTCCGGCAGCTTCATGCTGGCCCCGTGACCGACCTCCTCATAAACCGAGAACAGCAGCGTCACGTGCCGTTTCAGCTGAACTTCTCCGCTCCTGACCCCTTTGGCCAGGGAAAGCAATATGCCGCTGGAGGCTTTGTCATCCAAATGGCGGCTCTTGATGAACCCGGAGGGGGTCACACGCGTGCGGGGATCCCATGCAATGAAGCAGCCGGGGCGGATGCCAAGGGCTTCCGTGTCCGCTGCGGAGGATACGTTTTCATCCAGCACGATCTCCATCGTTTCTTCTTCCCGGCTGTCCTTGCCCATGCCGGGATACACGTGCTGACTGGCCTTCACATGCTGAACGGTGCCGGAATACTCTTTTCCGTCATAGGTAAAGACGGTGCAGTTTTCTGTTTCCACGGTCGCATCCTGCCAGCCGCCGATGTGAGTGTAACGCAGGCGGCCGTTTGGCTTCACCGAGCGCACCATTGCGCCGAGCGTATCCACATGGCTTGCCAGCAGTGTGCCTGTGCCTTCGCCGCCAAGGTCGCACATGACGGCGCCCTTACGGGTCTTTACAGGGGAAAAGCCCATTTCCAACAGGGTATTCATAAGATAATCCGTTACTTTGAACGTATATCCCGTTGGGGAGGGAATAGAAAGCAAATGGGAGATCTGTTCGACAGCATAATCGATCATTATTTATCGCCTCCAATCATTCAATAAAAAGACGGCGGATCATTTTTACCCGCCGTATGGGATCATTTTTTGAGGGGCCGGATCAGGATGAACGGGGTGAGCTCGTCTCCCTGGCCGGAGGGATTATCCTTCATGGCTTCCTGGATCTGGGCATCGGAAAGCGGGAAACGGGTGCCCTTGCCCAGCTGGTTCTGGTCAAAATCGTTGGCGTCCATCACCACAGTGGGAACGCCGGTCGCTTTCTCGATCTCGTCGCACAATTCGGGCGAGTTCTGCGGGTTGATCACGCCCATATTGTGATAAACCTCAAAGCTGCTGTCGGGATAGAAACCGTCAATGCCCGCCACGTCGTGTCCGCAGATCTTGTAGAACAGCCCCTTCACACCGAAGGGACGGGTGACAGCGGAAATGAGGGCGGCAAAGAGCACCCGGGGCAGGCCGCAGATCTCGATCACCAATTGCATTTTATGCTCGCTGTGCATTCCGATGCCGGTGGAATTGTGCCCGGCGAAAGGGGCCAGATGCCGGGCCCACCAGCCGGGATGAGTGTCTTCCAGCGTGCGCACGTTGTTTGTGCACATGCCCATCACCTTGGCTGTGAAGGAAAGACAGTCGCCCTTTTCGTAAAGGGGCAGTACATATTTGCGTACCAGCTCGCATTGATCCTCACCGGGGTTCACAAAGTGGGTCTGGATCGCGAAACGCTGATAGCTCCGGCCTTCAGCACCCTGAATGACGCCGCGGTCAAAATAAATGATGCCGTCCTTTTCCCGGCGCTGCTGCTGTGTGTTGCGGTTGCTCATCGTATTCTCCTCCGGAATATACGGATACACGTTTTCCGTACCTTGTTTCCGAATGCATTTTACACCCCGGGAACGGGGATGTCAACGATGCTGATCTGTAAGTCTTCCTTTTTTATGCATCAAAAAAACTTGATACCGGCTTTACGTATGGTTATAATATATACGTGGATTTGTTTGCATTCAGAAATCATGACCGGCTTTTCCTATCCTCTCTGCAGGGGGACGGATCCATATCCCAAAGAAAGAGAAGAGAACTCGGGAGGCATTTATGGCAGAGGTATTTGATCTGCTGGATAAAAACCGGATTCCCACTGGAGAAAAGATCTTCCGGGGAAGTCATTTCAGCAAAGGGCAGTATCACCAGGTGGTACATATCTGTATTTTCAACCAGGCCGGGCAAATGCTCATCCAGCAGCGTCAGCCCTTTAAGGAAGGCTGGCCCGGTTTCTGGGATATCACCCTGGGCGGAAGCGCTGTTCAGGGAGAAGACCCCTGTGCGGGCGCTCACAGGGAACTGATGGAGGAACTGGGGATCGATTATGACTTTACGGATGCCCGTCCTCAGCTGACGATCAACTTTGAACACGGGTTTGATGATTATTTCATCCTGGGGATGGAACTGGACCCGTCCGAGCTGCACCTTCAGCCGGAGGAAGTGCAATCCGCCCGCTGGGCTGCCAGGGATGAGATTCATGAAATGATCGACAGGGGCGTTTTCATTCCCTACTGGCATGAGCTTATCGACCTTCTTTTTGCCAGCCGGTTCCATTGGGGCGCGCATCAGCCCCATGATTGATAACTGGGATCATTTCGGAAAAAAACCGTATGATTTCACAATTTGGCCATAATTGTATAGTATGATATAGATGATCCGGTGAAATATCCGGGTCTGGGAGGGAAAATGCTTAAGCTCAAAGGAATCAGAAAAGTGTATGATGCGGGCGATACCCGCGTGGAAGCGCTCAAGGGCGTGGATCTGAACTTTCGCCGCAGCGAGTTCGTGGCTGTGCTGGGGCCTTCCGGCTGCGGAAAGACCACTCTGCTCAACCTGATCGGCGGCCTGGACGGCTACACCGAGGGAGATCTGGTGATACGCGGCCGTTCCACCAAGGATTATAAGGACCGGGACTGGGACAGCTACCGCAACCATTCTGTCGGTTTTGTGTTCCAAAGCTATAACCTGATCCCGCACCAGACGGTGCTGCGCAATGTGGAGCTTGCTCTCACACTCAGCGGTGTGGGCAAGCGGGAGCGCCGCCGCCGGGCGGAGGAAGCCCTGAAAAACGTGGGTCTTGGCGATCAGCTTCATAAAAAACCCGCGCAGATGAGCGGCGGTCAGATGCAGCGTGTTGCCATTGCCAGGGCGCTGGTGAACGATCCGGAGATTTTGCTGGCAGATGAGCCTACCGGCGCACTGGACAGCGCAACCAGCGTGCAGGTGATGGACCTGCTGGCCCAGATCGCGAAAAACCGTCTGGTGATCATGGTGACGCACAACCCTGAACTGGCCGATCGGTATGCGAACCGCATTATCCGCCTTCTGGACGGAAAAGTGGTGGGAGACACCGCTCCCTATGACGGCAGGGATGAGGAAACGGAAAAGACAGGACGGGAAAAGAAGCCCTCGATGAGCTTCACGACCGCTCTGGGCCTTTCTCTCAACAACCTGATGACCAAAAAGGCCAGGACCTTCCTTACCGCGTTTGCGGGATCGATCGGTATTATCGGCATTGCCCTGATCCTGGCGCTTTCCAACGGCGTGAACAACTATATTGATCGGGTGCAGGAGGACACGCTTTCCTCCTATCCGCTGAAGATCGAAGGCTCCACCGTGGATATGTCCGGCATGATGGAAGCCATGATGGGCGAGGTGAGCGAGAGCCGGGCGGAGCATGAGAATGACCGGGTGTATGCTAACAGCATCCTTACCCAGATGTTCTCCTCCATGATTTCCAATGTGACCGAAAATAACCTTGCCGCGTTCAAGGTCTACCTGGACAATGCCGACACGAAGGATCTGGTGAGCGACATCAAATACGGTTATTCCACCCCGCTTACCCTGTATTACGACAGCCCGGATTACGGTATGGTGCAGGTGAACCCCTCCGCTGTGTTTTCCAACATGGGCATGCTCAGCGGCGCGGGTGTGGGCGCGATGAACAGCTTTTCTTCCTCCAGTCTCTTTTCTTCCGGAATGGAACAGATGGACGTGTGGGAGGAACTGATGGATAATGAAGCCCTGCTGAACCTTCAGTTTGACGTGGTGGCGGGGCGTATGCCGAAAAAATACGACGAAGCGGTGGTGATCGTCAATTCCCGCAACGAGGTCAGCGATTATGCGCTGTATGCCCTGGGCCTGAGGGATCCTGATGAACCGGCCAGGATCATGCAGGAACTGGCGATGGGCAGGGAAATTCAGGCGGATACCTCTCTTTCCTACAGCTTCGATGAGATCCTGGGCCTCAACTTCACCTACATTCCCAGGGCGCTGACATATGAGCAGCAGGGAAATGTGTGGGTGGACCGCAGCGGCGATCCCGAATACCTGCGCAGTATGACGGAGCGGGGCCTGACGGTTCGCGTGGTTGGTATCATCCGCCCCTCTGATCAGGCTGTGGCGACCTCCACATCCTCCAGGGGCGGCATAGGTTACCTTTCCTCTTTGACCGAAATGGCGCTGGAAATGACGGCTCAGACCCCCGCGGTGAAGGCTCAGATGGAGCAGCCGGACCGTGACATTTTTACCGGCCTTCCCTTTGCCGGCAGCGAACCCGCGATGGATATGAGCACGTTTGACATAAGCACGCTTCCCGCGTCCCAGCAGGCGATGCTTCAGGGCATGAGCCCGGAGCAGATCCAGGCGCTGGCTGAAAAGTATATGAAGAGCAGTGTGTCGGAAAATACCTATAAGGATAATATGACCCTGCTTGGCATGACCACGAGGGATAAGCCCTCCTCCATTTCCATTTATCCCAGAAGCTTTGAAGCCAAGGACACGATCATCAATATGATCGACCGGTATAATGAGCAGGCCGAAGAAAAAGACCGTATCCGCTACACCGATTATGTGGGCCTGCTGATGAGCTCGGTTACCACGATCATCAACGCGATCAGCTACATCCTCGTGGCCTTCGTTGCGATCTCGCTGGTGGTAAGCTCCATCATGATCGGCATCATCACTTACATCAGCGTACTCGAGCGCACCAAGGAGATCGGTATCCTGCGTGCCATCGGCGCCAGCAAGCGCGATATCAGCCGTGTGTTCAATGCGGAAACGCTGATCGAAGGCTTTGCTGCCGGGATCATCGGGATCGGTGTTACATTGCTGCTGGTGATCCTGGTCAACGTGATTTTGCTGGATCTTACCTCTATTGCCAACCTGGCAGGGCTGCCTGTGGAGGCTGCTGTCGCGCTCGTTGTGATCAGCATGGTGCTCACCTTTATTGCCGGTCTCATCCCCAGCCGCATTGCCAGCAGGAAAGACCCTGTGATCGCGCTGAGAAGCGAGTGACGGAAAATGACACCGATAACAGAAACGGAGATAATCACATGGGAAAACTGATCGGTATTGACCTGGGAACCACCAACAGCTGCATGGCCGCTATGGAGGGCAGCGAAAAAATCATCATTCCCAACAGCGAGGGGGGGCGCACCACGCCTTCTGTGGTGGCCTTCACCAAGGAGGGAGAACGCCTGGTAGGCATGGCGGCCCGCAGACAGGCGGCTGTTCATCCGGACAGGACGATCAGCTCCATCAAGCGTGATATGGGTACGGACCGGCGTGTTACGATCGACGGGCGGAAGTATACTCCCCAGGAGATCAGTGCGATGATCCTGCAAAAGCTGAAGATCGACGCGGAAGCGTATCTGGGTGAGCAGGTGACCGATGCGGTGATCACCGTGCCCGCGTACTTTACCGACAGTCAGCGCCAGGCTACCAAGGACGCCGGACGCATTGCCGGGTTGAACGTGCAGCGCATCATCAACGAGCCTACTGCCGCGGCTCTGGCCTACGGGGTCGATAAGGAACAGGATCAGAAGGTGATGGTGTACGACCTGGGCGGCGGCACATTCGATGTGAGTGTGCTGGATATCAGCAGCGGTGTGATCCAGGTGCTGGCTACCGCGGGAAATAACCGCCTGGGCGGAGACGATTTTGACGAATGCATCGTGCAGTATATTCTGGAGGCCTTCAAACGGGAGAACGGGGTGGATCTTAAAACCGATATGGCTGCGCTGCAGCGGGTGCGTGAGGCTGCTGAAAAAGCCAAGATCGAGCTTTCCGCCGCCACAGTGACCGAGATCAATCTTCCCTTTATCGCCCAAAAGCAGGGAACCCCTCTGCATCTTTCCCTGTCGCTTACCCGGGCAAAATTCAACGAGCTTACC
Source organism: Clostridia bacterium (assembly GCA_045617125.1). Taxonomy (GTDB): domain Bacteria; phylum Bacillota; class Clostridia; order Christensenellales; family Aristaeellaceae; genus ZC3RG03. The sequence goes on from JAZLIA010000109.1 coordinate 12,753, forward strand.
AGACATCTGGTGGATTCCACGCTGGGACCGGTGCAGCAGGCTCTGAGAGACAGCGGCCTGAGCGCCAGCCAGTTGGGCAAGGTGCTTCTGGTGGGCGGAAGCACCCGCATTCCCGCCGTGCAGGAGGAAGTGCGGAAACTGACCGGAAAGGAGCCCTTCAGAGGGATCAACCCGGATGAATGCGTCGCGATGGGCGCCTGTCTGCAGGGAGGCGTGCTTACCGGAAAGGTGGGCGGGCTGCTTTTGCTGGATGTGACCCCGCTTTCCCTTGGCATCGAAACCCTGGGCGGCGTCACCACCCGTTTGATCGAACGCAACACCACATTGCCTGTCAAGCGCAGTCAGGTGTTTACCACAGCAGCCAATTTCCAGACCTCGGTGGATATTCACGTTCTTCAGGGCGAAAGACAGATGGCTGACCAGAACAAAACTCTGGGCCGTTTCCGGCTCACCGGCATCAAACGGGCGCTGAGAGGCATTCCGCAGATCGAAGTGACCTTTGCGATCGACGCGAACGGCATCGTGAATGTTTCCGCCCGGGATTTGGGTACCGGACATGCTCAGGAGATCACCATCACGGCTTCCTCCAATCTGAGCCGGGAGGAGATCGACCGTGCGGTGCGGGAAGCCCAGCAGTATGCTGAGGAGGATGCCCGCAGGAAGGCCGAGGCAACTGCCAAAAACGATATGGAGCAGATGGAGTACCGGGCGTCGCTTCTCATGAAAAAGCTGGACAGGGGAGAAAAGCAGGAGCTGGCCGAGGCCCTTCAGCGTGTGAAGCACGCGAAAAAGAGCAAGGATGACGGCCGTCTGGCGGATGCCAACCGGGAGCTTCAGTATCTGCTGGATCGACTGGAGGCCAAGTATGCCGCTCAGGGCGGGAACGACCCCGAAAACAGCGGCAGCGCGGATAAGAACAGCGAACAGGAGTTCTATGACGCGGATTTCAGCAATTGATCCGCCTGAAAGCACGCGGAAAGGGGAAACGACATGTTTGGTTTTGTGACGGCGGATGTGGAAAAGCTGTCTCAGGAGCAGAAGGAAGTTTACCGTGCCTTTTACTGCGGAGTGTGCCGGTCGCTCAAGGCCCGTCACGGAACGGCATGCGAGCTTGCTCTTTCCTACGACATGGTGTTCCTTACGATGCTGCTGATGAGTGTATACGGGGAGGAGCCGGAGGAGCATTTTGCCCGCTGTGTGCCTCATCCCGGAAAGCGTCACCGGTTTTACAAAAGTGAACTGATCGATTATGCGGCGGATATGGGACTTATTCTCATGTACTATAAGCTCATGGATGACTGGACGGATGATCGGGACCCTGTCCGTTATGCCGGTAGCCGTATGATCCTGAGAAAGGCACGGGGGGCTGAGAATAAATGGCCCCGGCAGGCGGAGAAAATAAAGCAGTGCCTGAAGGAGCTTTCCGAGGCTGAAAAACGGGATGAAAGACAGATCGATGTGCCTGCCCGCATATTCGGGGCGCTGATGGGGGAGCTGTTCGTTTACAGGGAAGATGGGTTTTCCCCGCTTTTATGGGAAACAGGCAGATGCCTTGGCATGTATGTGTATCTTTGCGACGCTGCGCTGGACTTGAAGGAGGATCTGAAAAAGAAGCACTATAATCCCTTCGCAGGCTACGGAAGCAGCGGTGCATACGAAAGCCTGTGTGCGGTAATGGGACAGTGCAGCGCGGTTTATAGGCAATTACCGGTTGACAAAAACAAGGCGATTCTGGATAATATTCTGTATTCAGGCGTGTGGGGCCGATGGAATCTGGCCCACGCACCCCGAAAGCAGGGTAAAAAATGATCCGGGCAGATGTTCCGGCTGAAAAAGACCGGCAGCCCGAAGGAGGACCGGACCGTTGAGCGATCCGTATCAGGTGCTTGGTGTGTCCCGCACAGCCAGTGAAGAGGAGATCAAGCGCGCCTACAGGAATCTGGCTAAAAAATATCATCCCGATCTGAATCCAAATGATCCCACTGCAGCCAAGAAGATGGAAGAGATCAATGCTGCCTATGATGCGATCAAATCCGGCAAGGCTGACAGCTACAGCTACTCCGGCAATTCCGGAAGCGGGAACCCCTACGGCAATCCGTATGGCAACCCCTACGGCAACGGTGGGAACAGCGGCTATGGCGGATATCAGAACGGGTATCAGAATAGCGGTTATTCCGGAAACGACCGTTATGCCGATCAGGAGGGGGATCCCTTTGGCGGCTTTGGTCCTTTCGGCTTTGGCCCCTTTGGCTTTGGCGGCTATCAGAGACGGCCGCAGTATCAGCCATCGGGGAGGTACCGCGGCGCCTGGCAGTATGTTCAAAGCGGTTCCTATCCGGATGCCATGCGCATCCTGAACAGCATATCAGACCGGGATGCGGAATGGTATTACGTTGCCGCGCGGGCACAGCAGGGGATGGGCAATGAAGTGACCGCGCTCAATTACGCCCGCACTGCGAGCCAGATGGCGCCGGATAATGAGGTGTTCCGTCAGTTTATGCAGGAAATGACGGGAGAGGGTGAAAGCTACCGTCAGCAGCAGAGCGGAATGGGATTTTCCGCGTCGGGGGTATCCCGGATCTGCATCGGTTTGTGCCTGGCCAACATGTGCTGCCGCTATGGCGGCTGTTTCTTCTGCTGACAGGAAATACAGGCAGGGCAATGCAAAAAGAGGAGGTTCATAATGGGACAGAAATTCAGGATGTGGCTGATCCGCGTGATGGAGGGCCGCTATGGCACCAGAGGAATAGATCCGTTCAATCGTTTTCTGATCATTGCTTATTTTGCGCTTACGGTTTTGAATCTGATCCTTGCCGGAGTGCTTGGAGGCACGCTTCTGCTGCCCACGGTGCTGAGTTGGGCAGCGTTCATCCTGTTTCTGTTTCGTACTTTCAGCCGCAACATTCCAAAGCGTGAGATGGAAAATGAAAAATACCTCGCTGTTTCCCAGAATGTGAAGCGTTTTTTCCGCCGTCAGGTGAACCGGGTGAAGGAAGTTAAGACCCATCGCTACCGTAAATGTACTCACTGCAAAGCGGTGCTGCGCCTGCCGCGCAAAAAGGGCACCCTGAAGGTGAACTGCCCCCGGTGCAAGCAGGAATTTTCGGTCAAAATATGGTTCTGATGATACAGTAAAAGGAGCCGCATGAAGGCTCCTTTACTGTATTTTAGGCTGTAGCCCTTGGAAAGCAATGGTCGTATAAACAAATGGACTGGCAGGATCAGGATCGGAGGTATCGTTATGAAAGAAAAGACGGTCAAAGCATTAAAACTGGATGACAGCTTGCTTGATATGGTTCATGGAGGAAATGGTGATGCGATGCTTGATATGAATTGCATCCTCGAAGGGGGCAAAGATGCGATGCCTGACATGAATAGCAACCTCGCATCGGTTTCCTCGGTGCCATCCGTGATATTATTATATCAGACACATGAGGGGGATTGCTTCTCTGTTCTGGCGGAAAAATACAATACGTCAGTGGCGATGATTCTAAGCTTGAACCATATTGCAGATCCAGACCATGTTGAATCCGGTAGATGGATCCGGATCCCGTGTAATCAAAAATAAGGATCTGCGGATCTAAGGCTGGGTGAAAACTCATTATGGGAAAACCTCCGTTATGACGAACGGAAACCCTATGGCAGAAGTGCGTCATCTTCAGAGGTTTTTTTCCTTTTCATAGAATGCACGGAAAAGCAGGGCATACTCCCGGCCGTTTTCACAGGCGCTGCGGCATTGCTGCTGCTTTTGGATAAGCCATTGCTTAAATTCATCGAATGACAAACCGTTTGCTCTATTCTGCAAACCGTTTTCTTCTCTTGGAATCTGCTGCAGCAGATTGTAAATATCCATACCGTCATCCGGTGATCTTCTTTTCAGCTCGATCATTGTTGAGTGTCCTTCTTTTATTGCTGCCGAACCGGATCCGGCTGTTTCCTGTCCGACCGGTTATTAGTCCACGGTTCAGCGGTAAATATGCTCTATTCCGGAACGACATCAACGACGACTAACTCCGGGCGATTGTAAAACCTCGGAACGTGTGTTGATTCCTTAGCCAAACCGCGGCTTATGATCATCTGAGTATTGCCCTGCTGATGAATACCGTATGTATACCTGGGAAATACTCCCTGATGCGGAGCATATATGCCGCTTAAAAGGAACGGCAACCGCCACTGCCCGCCATGCGCGTGCCCTGTCAGTACAAGATCAAACGGATATCTGCAGTAATCCTCAAACAGCTCGGGTCTATGTGATAGCAGTATGGTAAAATAGCCGTTTGCGGATACCTGTGCAGTATTTTCGAGCGCAATTTGAAGCTCTGCGTGGCTGTCCGTTTTGTACGCGTAAGGATCATTAACACCGCAGAGGTTAATGCCGATATCTTCCAGTGTTACGCAGGCATCATCCAGCCGCGTTATATGATTCTCTTCAAGAATATGCATTTGCTGTGCAAAACGTTCGTCCGTCCCCCAGCATTCATGATTACCGGTGACATAAAAGCACGGGAAATGCCCACTGATGCCCTTGAGCAATGCCGACGCGTTATCGTCAGGCAGAATATCATCAAATATATCGCCGCCGAGCAGCACGAGATCGGGATGCTGGTTTTCTACCGCTTTTATCAGTGCCTGAGCGTTTTCACCGTAATTGCAAGAATGCATATCAGAAACCAGCACAAGACGAAACGGTTTTTTGACTTTTGCCGAACGGATCGTATACGTTGTGACTTCCAGACCGTTATATAACCCGATCAGTATAAACGCGAGTATGATTACTGCAATGCCGATCAATACCTTCCTGCGCAAGACAGTACCTCCCACACAAATTCCTGTTGCCGCAATTCAACAATATTTGATTGAATTGTAATCCGAACATGGATAACTTTCGCTATCAAAACAAAGATTTTCCTTGTCTTTCTCTTTTACAAGACAGGAATCTATGCGTTCACTGATCAAAACTCTGACTCTTTCCGTTGACTGTTGAATATTCCTTCCTTCTTCTGTCTGTGCAGAATGGGTGTTATGACTGTGTTACTCCGTCACTTCGACCTTGTCCCGGCCAAACATGGCAAAAAGCTGCTGCTGAGTGTCTTCCTTCAGCTTTTCCTGGTCCTTATTTACCGTTTCAGGTTTGGGCATGGCCTCGAAGCCGCAGTCATCGCCGCCTGAGCGGCGCAGGAAGCCCACCATTTTTTCTTTTTTATCGGGCTTTTGCAGCATGGTGATCATCAGCTGATTGCTTTTATCAAAGAAGACCCGGTAAACATGGTTCAGGTAGCCCCCATAAGTTCCCAGGTTGATCAGGCTGAACAGCACGGGATCCTCTTTGCCCACCAGCTTCAGGGTGTCGTTCCACACTTCCTTGGGCGTTTTCTGCCCGGCGGGAACCGTGTCCTCCACAAGGGGAGGTTCTGCGGGCACGGAGGCTTTTTCCGGGGCAGGCTTTGCGCTTGCGCTGCGGGCGGCTGCCGCCGGTCTTACTCCGTTTTTCTCCAGCTCCCGCAGCTTCATTTCCACTTCCGCCAGGCGTTCCAGCAGGGCGGAGCTGTTTTCAGCCTGAACTTCCTGACAGCATTTGAGCACGCTCAGCTCCAGCACGTTCCGCGCGGAGGGGGCCCAACGGGTATCCCCCTGCGCATGAAGGAAAATATCCATCATGCGCATCAGCTTTTCCGATGAAAACCGGGAAGCCTGTTCCACATAAGCCGTTCCTCCGGGCACCGCGTCCGGGCCGCACAGGCGCACCAGGGAAAGATTGCGCAGATGGTTGCCGATATCCTTGAGGAACACGGTCACATCCTGACCGGAACGCATCAGCTCGCCGCATCTTGTGAGCGCCGCAGCGCTGTCGCCTGCGGCCAGAGCATCGGCAAAAGCAAAAAGGAAGTGTTTATCGGCGCTTCCCAGAGTTCTGCGCACACGTTCATCGGTGATCTCGCCCTCGGTGTTCATGCACATATCCAGAATGCTGAGGGCGTCACGCATGCCGCCTTCAGCGGCGGAAGCGATCAGATGAAGCGCTTCCTCGGAGGCCTTCGCGCCGGAGGAATCCAGAATATGCTTCATGCGGCCGGTGAGCTCTTCCTCTGTGAAACGGCCGAAATCGAAGCGCTGGCAGCGGGAAAGTATGGTGGCGGGGATCTTCTGAGGCTCAGTGGTGGCCAGGATGAACACCATGTAGGAAGGGGGTTCTTCCAGGGTCTTGAGCAACGCATTGAAGGCGGAATTGGAGAGCATGTGTACTTCGTCGATGATATACACCTTGTATTTGCCGAACTGAGGAGGGTAATCCACCTTTTCGAGCAGGTCACGGGTCTCTTCCACGCGGCTGTTGCTGGCGGCGTCCATTTCAAATACGTCCAGAGAAGCATCGTTTAATATGGCCCGGCAGGATTCACATTCTCCGCAGGGGTCTCCGTTTTGCGGGTTCAGACAATTGATCGCCCTGGCCATGATCTTGGCCGCGCTGGTCTTGCCTGTGCCGCGGCTGCCGCAGAAAAGATAGGCGTGGGCGATGCGTCCGGTGCGCACCTGGGTGCGCAGGGTCTGCACGACGGCCTCCTGGCCTACCATATCGGAAAAGGTGCGGGGACGCCACACCCGGTACAGCGCCTGATACATGATAACCTCCTGATCAGTCCGGAGCAGGGTTCAGCTTTTCTTTTTGCGGGCCTTTTGCTCCCAAATCGGCCCCAGCTGAGTAAACAGCACCGCGATAAGCATGACAAAGCAGCCCAGATACTCCCTCGGCTGCATTCTTTCACCGAGGATGATGGCGCCGCCCACCACGCTGAACACCGATTCCATGCTCATCATCACCGACACCACTGCCGGGTCGCCGCCGCCCTGCTGGGCAAGGATCTGCAGCGTGTAGGCAATGCCGGAGGAACCGATGCCGAGAAACAGGATCGGGAACAGGTTCTCCTTCAGCAGCGAAAGGGAAAAACCACGCTCGAAGATCCCGGCTGCAAGGATGGATACTGCGAATACCGTGAGAAACTGGATGCAGCTCATGCGAACCCCGTTGATCCCCGGTGAAAAGTGATCGATCAACAGGATCTGCACAGCAAACATCAGCGCGGCTGCCATCACGGAAAGGTCACGTATGTCCACACGGAAATCCTCCCCGATGCACAGGAGATACAAAGCTCCCACAGCCAGAAACACGGCGCACCACACGGTGAACGAGGTTTTTCGGCCCAGGAACAGCCCCAGCAGCGGCACCAGCATCAGGTAAAGCGCAGTGATGAACCCGGCCTTGCCTGCGGTCAGACCGCTGTCGATGCCATGCTGCTGCAAAAAGCTTGCGGCTGACAGGGCAATGCCTGCCAGCACTCCGCCCAGCCACAGCTGCTTTGTGAGCGCGGGGGTCTTTTCTTTAAGAAGCGGGCCTTTACCGGAGAAGATCCTGATCACAGGAAGCAGAAAAAGAAATGCGATCAGCGACCGCATGGCGTTCAGGGTAAAGGTGCCCATTGTGTTTTGCGTTTGCGCAACAAATGCGAAGCCCCAGATCACGGAAGCCATCAGCGCGGTCAGGCTGCTTTTCAAATTGTTTTTCATGGGAAAAGCTCCGGTGCCGGTCCCTTAAAGCAAACCCGGGCCTGCCCGCCTTTTGTGCCGGGAAAGCCCGGAGAGTCCGGTCATTTCTTTTTTTCAATTTCGTGGATCAGCTCCAGAATCTTCTGCGTGCCATTCAGTGTACCTTCCTGAGAAAGGGCTCCGGAAAGCTGCTCCCGGTTGACATACAGATTTTTCAGGGCTTCCAGCAGGGTCTTTTCATTCATGTTTTCCTGAAGCAGCACATGGCTCAATCCTCTTGCCCGGTAGCTTTCGGCGTTGAGGATCTGGTCGCCCCGACTGGCTCCCTTGGGATAGGGTACAAGCAGCATGGGCTTGTGAAGGGCGGCAAATTCGCACAGCGCATTGCTGCCGGCGCGGGAAAGCACAAGATCAGCGGCTGCGATCACATCGGGAAGCTCGTCCTGAACGAATTCCGCCTGAAAATAGCCTGCCCTGCCCTTTAATTTTTCATCCAGGTTGCCCTTTCCGCAGATGTGGATCACATCCATTTCCCGGGTAAGCTCAGGCAGAATTGCCCGCAGCACCCGGTTCACGCTCTGGGCTCCCAGAGAACCGCCCATCATGAGCAGCACCGGTTTTTTTCCGTCAAAGCCCGCGAAGGCGAGGCCTTTTTCACGTTTTCCGAGGAACAGACCGTCCCTGAGGGGCGTGCCGGTGAGTACGCCCTTTTTGCCCAGGGTCTTTGCGCATTCCGGGAAGGTGGCAGCCACCTTATCGGCAAAGCGGCTGCAGATCCGGTTGGCGAGGCCGGGGGTCAGGTCGCTTTCATGGCACAGGGTGGGAACACGGTGAAGCCAGGCGCCGAATACCACCGGCACGCTTACGAAGCCGCCCTTGGAGAACAGCACGTCCGGCCTGAGCGTTCTCATGAGCCGGGCACTCTGGAAGGCTCCCGCGATCACACGGAAGGGGTCGGTAAAATTTTTCCAGTCATGATAGCGGCGCAGTTTTCCGCTTTTTACGGTATGATAGGTGACACATGGAAGGTCCATCAGCTGATGCTCGATGCCGTCCCTGGTGCCGATATAGTGCACGTCATAGCCTTCCTTCAGCAGGTAAGGAAGCACGGCCAGATGAGGGCTTACATGACCGGCGGTGCCCCCGCCGGTCAGAACGATCCTTTTCATAGGCGCTTTACTGCCTCAATTCTGCGCTGAACTGATCCTTGCTCACTTTCAGCGCCTTATTCATCAGGCGGTTTATCTCATCCTCCTGCATCGTGTGATCCTCAGCACGGAACAGCAGCGAGAAGGCGACGCTCTTTTTGCACTCGCCCACCTGAGCGCCCCGGAACACATCGAATAGACGGATGCTTTTCATCATGCTGCCGCAGGCCTTTTCGATGGCGCGCATCACCGGCCCAACAGGCTGATCCTCATTCATCACCAGTGCGATGTCGCGGCTTACTGCGGGGAAGCGGGCGATAGAAGATACGGCGCCCATCGGAGTAACAAGCTCAAGCAGCCGGCTCACGTTGATCTCGGCAACACATGCGCGGGTGCCGATATCCATTTTTTCGCACAAATCGGGATGAAGCTCGCCCACGTTGGCGATCACTTCGCCCTCATAGAGCAGTTCTGCACGGCGGCCGGGATGCAGGAAATTCTCCTTTCCGGGCTCGATGTCCGGACGGATGCCGCACAGGGCAAACATCTTTTCCACCGCGGCGCGAACGGAGAAGAAGTCGCCGCCCTCGCCGTAAGCGCCCATGGCCAGCATCACGCGCTGCAGGGGAAGGCCTTCCTCGGTTTTTTCCGTGCCGTCAAAGGCGTCAGCCAGCTCATAGATTCGGCCGTTCGCGTTGCCGGCATTCACGTTGGTCTGCAGGGTGCGGATCAGGCCGGGCAGCAGGGTGGTGCGCATGCACTGGGTGTCCTCTCCCAGAGGATTGCGCACGGTCACACAGCTAAGGCGGGGGTCGTTTTCATCCAGTCCCAGTGCTTCCAGCGAACGGTGGCTGATGAAAGAGAAGGTCATCGTTTCGTAATATCCCAGGCCTGTGAGCAGCTGTCTCAGCTCATTTTCAAAGCGCTGCTTCCGATTGAGGCCGCCCATCGGCGTTTCGCCGCGCAGCCTGGTTGCGGGGATCAGGTCATATCCGGCGTAGCGGAGCACTTCCTCGCAAATATCGGCTTCCTGGTCGATATCCTGACGGAAAATGGGGGCGGTAACGGTCATGCTGTCTCCGTCACGGGTGACCGTGAAGCACAGCTTTTCCAGGATCTGCTGCATTTTTTCGGGTTCCACCTTTACCCCGGCGCGGTGGGAGATGCGTTCGCAGCTCACCTTCAGCGTGGCGGGTACGATGGGGGAAGGGTACAGGTCGATCACGCCGCCCAGAACATCACCGGCGTCCAGCTCATTCACCATCTGGCAGGCACGCATCAGAGCGTCCATCACGGTGGCGGGAGACACGCCGCGTTCAAACCTGCCGGAGGCCTCGGTGCGGATGCCCATGGCACGGGAGGTAAGGCGGATGGAGGTACGGTCGAAGGAAGCGCATTCAAACAGGATCTCCTTCGTGTTTTCGGTGATCTCGCTTTCTTCGCCGCCCATGATGCCGGCAAGGCCGGTGGGGCCTTCTTCATCACAGATAAGCAGAGCGCTGGCGGGAAGGTCGTGATGCTTTCCATCCAGCGTGGTGAGAGTCTCGCCCTTCTCCGCCCTGCGCACGATGATGTGCCTGCCGCGCACCCGGCTCAGGTCAAACGCGTGCATGGGATGGCCGGTTTCCAGCATGATGAAGTTGGTGATATCCACGATATTGTTGATGGAGCGCATGCCGGCGGCAAACAGATATTCCCTCAGCCAAAGGGGAGAGGGCCCGATGCGCACGTTTCGCACCACCTTGGCGGCATAGCGGGGGCAAAGCTCCGCGTCCATCACGTCCACTTTCACGCAGTCGCTGATGCTGCCGTCTGCTTCGGTCACATGGATTTCGGGCAGCTTCAGTTCTGTTCCCATCGCGGCGGCGGTCTCTCTTGCCACGCCCCAAACGCAAAGGCAATCCGGGCGGTTGGCCAGTATCTCAAAATCCACCGCGGTATCATTCAAACGGAACACCTCCGCCACAGGGGTGCCGGGAGCGTATTCTTCATTGAAAATGAGCAGGCCGGCATCGCCGACGGAAGGGTAGAGCTCGGTGGGAACGCCGATCTCAGGCCCGGAACAGAGCATGCCGCAGCTGTCCACACCGCGGAGACGGCCTTTTTTGATCTCGCCTCCGGAAAGCCTGGCGCCCACTTTGGCCACAGGCACCAGCAGGCCTTCCTTCACGTTTGGCGCGCCGCACACGATCTGCAGGGGTTCAGCTTCTCCAACATCTACACGGCATACATGCAGATGGTCGCTGTTTTCATGCGGGACGCAGGAGAGTACCCGGCCCACCACCACGTGATTCAATCCGGCAGCCAGATCTTCCGTGCCTTCCACGCCGGTGCCGGTCATGATCATACGGCTTTCATATTCCGCCGCGGTCATGGGAATAGCGGCATACTGCTTTATCCAGTTCATTGAAACTTTCATTGATCTTTACCTGTCCTTTCCCGTTCTTTTCAGCGGAACTGCCTGAGGAAGCGCAGATCGCCCTCATAAAGCAGACGCATATCCTTGATCCCGTAGCGCAGCATGGTGATGCGTTCAAGGCCGATACCGAAAGCGAAGCCGCTGTAAACGCTGCTGTCGATGCCGCACATTTCGAGCACCTTGGGGTTGACCATGCCGCAGCCCAGCACCTCGATCCACCCCGTGCCCTTGCATACGCGGCAGCCCTTGCCATGACAGTTGAAGCAGGTGAGATCCACCTCGGCACTGGGCTCGGTGAAGGGAAAGAAGGAAGGACGGAAACGGGTGTCGATATCCGCGCCGTACAGGCGCTTGGCAAAGGCATCCAGGGTGCCTCTCAGATCGCCCATCGTTACGTCCTTGTCGATCACAAGTCCTTCGATCTGGTGGAAAACGGGGCTGTGGGTGGCGTCAACTTCATCGGCACGGAACACGCGGCCAGGACACACGATGCGGATGGGAGGCTTGCGGGAAAGCATGGTGCGGGCCTGTACGGGAGAGGTGTGGGTGCGCAGCACGATATTGTCATCGACATAGAAGGTGTCCTGGGCATCCCGGGCGGGATGGTTCTTGGGCAGGTTCAGAAGCTCAAAATTGAACCGGTCCAGCTCGATCTGCGGGCCTTCCACCGCCTCGAAGCCCATGGAAGTGAAGCAATCCAGCACCTCGGAGAGCACCGCGTTGATGGGGTGCACCATGCCGGTGCCGGGAAGATCACGGGGCTCGGTCACATCCAGCTTTTCGGAAAGGAGACGGGCTTCCTTTTCAAGCTGTGTCAGCTTTCCTGCCTTTTCATCCAACAGCTCGGTCAGCTTTCCACGGGTTTCGTTGATCATCTGGCCTGCGGCGGGACGATCCTCCGGGCTGATCTGCCCCAGGGAACGGAGCAGCGCGGTGAGGCTGCCCTTTTTACCCAGCACTTTCACGCGCAGATCCTCCAGGGCACGGCTGTTTTCGACTGTGCTCAGTTCGGTTTTTACACTTTCCTCGATCTCATTCAGGCTTTCCCTGATGCCCATGATGTTTTCCTCCTGCAAATTTGATACCCGTTTACCGGATAAAAAACACCCCGTGCCTGTGCACGGGGCGTGAATACGCGGTACCACCCGGGTTCGCCGGTGCCTGATCGGCAGCGGCCTTGGGCCCCTTAACGCGGGGAAGACGGCAGCGGCTGAATGATTTCACCGTGCGGCTCCGGAGTGAATTTCCCGCTGCTTTCCGGAACGGCTTTCAGCCGGTGACCGTTCCTCTCTTTTGAAAGCACCAACCCGGGTTTTGCTCTCCTTCAGCGCCTTTCCGGGGGATTATACCATGCGGACTGAGGATAAGTCAAGCTTTTTCGGGAAACAGGAATAGGAAGGCTTCTATTTAGATATCTTCAACGGCTGTTTTGTTCGCTTTCCTGTGACTTGACGAGCTGTTCAAACAGACCATGCTGGTTCATTAATTGGCTGTAGGTTCCTTCTTCTACGATCCCGCCGTTTTCCATCACGATGATCCGATCACAATCTTTGATGGTAGATAGACGATGCGCGACCATGATGACGGTCGCTTTGGTCTTGCAAATCTCCTCCATCACCGCCGATTGGGTGTTGTTATCCAGAGCGGATGTCGCCTCATCCAGAATCAGCAGCGCAGGTTTTCGGACAAACGCTCTTGCCAGCAGCATACACTGCTTCTGACCGCCGGAAAACCCGCCGGACATCGTTTCGGATATGATGGAATCAAGCCCGTCCGGAAGCGCGGAGATCACATCGGCGATCTGTGCCTTTTTCAGTGCTTCCCAAACCTCTTCATCGGAGATGTCATCATTCCCTAAGGTGATGTTGTAACGTACAGAGCCCGGCATCAGCGAGCTGTACTGTGCCAGAAAGCCAATGCGCCTGTTCACGAAACGCATATTCAGGGTCTCGATCGGATGATCGTCGAGATATACCGTACCTGAAAGCGGCTTGTTGATCCCGACGATCATGCTCAGCAACGTACTTTTGCCGCAGCCGCTCCTGCCTGTGATCCCGATGATTTCGCCGGGCGTGGCCGAGAAATTGATGCCTTCGATGCTGAACGAATCAGAAGGATTGTAGGAAAAATTGATATTTTCAAGTTTGACGCTGCCACGAATATTTCTGAGGATCTTCTGATCCGGGCTGATCTCGCTTTCCGCCTGGAACAGCTTCGAGATGTGCCGGACATATTCCGATGCTCTGAAAGACGCGGAAAACAAATCGGTGGCTTCCAGTGCCGCGGCGGACATGATGGCATAGCTCGCGCTGAACGCGATGAAACCAGCCGCGGAAACATGGCAGTACCAGGCTGTGATATAGAAGACCGCGACCGAAATGGCCGGCACAAAGATGCCTTTCAACTTGACGATGAGCGGAAGGTCAAAAGAATATTCAAGCCGTCTTTTGAAGATCGAAGCCCATTTGACATAGATCCGCTTTTCCGCGCCAGCGGTCTTGATCTTCTGGATGCCCTGCAAAGTGGAGAAAATGTTGTTGCGAAGCTCGGAATCCGTTTCCATTTCCATTTTCAGGATCTTCGCGTAAATTCTCTCCGATATTCCGATCCAGGACAGCTGAAGCGCCATCAACAGAAGCCCTGCCAGTGCCAGAGGACCGGACATGTGGATCATCTGCGGAATATTGACCAGTGAAAAAGCCAGGGTGACCGATGTGCAGAAAACCATTTCCACAATGATCTCGGCAAGCGTTCTGGCGTGACGGACATAGGTGGCGACACGTCCGCTCTTGTTCTTCCGGAAAAAGGAGACCGGAAGGCACAACACTCTCGCGATCACCGAGATCTGGGACTGTTTCGTGATCCTGAGCCTGTACAGATCCACCGTGTATTTTTTGACAGCGTTCAGGAAGCAGCGGATCAGCCCGGCAGCCGTATAGATAAAGATCGCGGAAACGATCAGCGGGATCGCGGTGCTGCCGGCCGGAACATATTCCTTCAGAACGGTATGGCTGACAGAGGGCGTTGCCAGGTTCAGCCCCGCCACCAGCGCAGACAGAATACAGATCACAGCCCAGAATTTGCGCGGAATGATCTTCAGAATATATCTCAGAAAACCCGGAAAACCGTCGACTTTCCAGTCCAAAGGCCGATAGACCGCGTAACCGGCAGCGCCGAGCCTGACTTTGCCTGTCAGATGGCTTTTTTTGTTTTGCCCGGGGCGCAGAAAGCTGTGACCGATTACCGCGTTTGTGATCAGGATCGGAGAACCGTTGTCCAGAAAGCCGATGATGAAATCGGTGCTGTCTTTCCATCCGGGATCCGTCATATCGATCTTTTCATACAGGATCCCGCAGGGTTCAAAGGTATATTCCAGCATTTCATCCGGATCATCCGTATCATATTCGTTGCCGGGAGTCAATCCATAGGCGTTCAGAATATACCGGAGGATATACCGAAGTCCTTCCGTCCTGTCACAGGCTTCCTGATCGGGAGACAGTGTGCCGAACAGGGCGGCATCGGCTTTCTGTACTGCTTCTTCGTCCTGGGCGGCCCGCCTTTTGATCGTTTCTGTATAAAGTCCCATTTTTCAACTCCCACTGTCCACCAGCTGTCTGAATATACCGTCTCTGTTGTAGAGCTCCGACGGCGGTCCTTCCTCGGCGATTCTGCCTTTTTCAATAACCAGAACTTTGTCGCACAGCATCACAGTGGAAAGCCTGTGCGCGGCCAGGACGCAGACGCCCGCGTTCCGGTTCCGGATGGCCTCAAAGACTTTTTTCTCCGTAATGACGTCCAGTGCGGATGTGAATTCATCCAGGATCAGGATGGTCGGTTCCGCGGAAAGCGCTCTCGCCAGCGCCAGCCGCTGCAGTTCTCCGCCGGAGAAATTGCAGCCGTGCTCCTGGATCATGCCGTCATATCCATCCGGAGATGAGATGATCCTCGGATGGATCTGCGCGTCTCTCGCGGCCAGGATCATTTCATAGTCTTCAATACAGTCATCCCACAGCTTCAGGTTGTTCCGCACCGTATCAAAATAGGTCATGACATCCTGATCCACCGTGGCGATTGAAGCGTGCAAAACCGCGGTGGGGATCTCTCCGATCGGTTTTCCGTCGATCAAGATACTGCCGGATTCCTGCGTATACAGGTCTGACAGCAGTTTCAGGATCGTGCTTTTGCCTGATCCCGTTTTTCCGACAAGAGCAACGATCTCGCCCTTTCTGACAGTGAAGGAAACATCCTTGAGCGCGGGTTCGTCGCCCTTGTTATAGCGGAATGTGACATGGTCAAACACAATATCTCCGGAAAGCTTGTCCGGTTCTTCCGGAATCGCGACCTCTCCGCGGGATTCACGCTGCAGGATATCATCCGAACGGTCGATGTTTGCTTTGATTCTCTGATAGTCTTTCATCATAAGAAGGGACTTGCGGACGTTTTTTTGCAGCTGGTTGACCAGGGTCTGGAACACCGCCATCACGCCGAAGGAGAAGCTACCGTTGATCATCATAAAAGCGCCGATGAACAGAAGGGCTCCCTGCGCGAAAAAATCGCTGAGATCGTTCAGCAGCGAAGCCAGCGCATTCAGCTTCAGCAAACTTTTCTGTTTATTGTCATAGTCGGTTTCCGACCGGCACCAGACCTTGAAAAAGCTTCTTTCCGCACCGGTCGTTTTAATGGTTTCGATCAGGTTGATCCCGTTCAGCGTGTTGGATGTCACGTTGCTCTGCAGGACAGAAAGGCTTCGGGAAACGACCCCGACCCGGGAGACAACGGCCATATACAGGACAACGGAAATGATCTCCACGGCCAGACAGATGGCTGCCATGACCGGATCAAACAGAAACAGAACAAGCAGGAAAGCAAAGATCAGGATCAGGTCAATAAGCTTCGATATAATATCACTGAGAAATCTTTTACCCAGCGTGATATTATCCATCGTCCGGTCGATCAGATCTCCGTTAATATGTGTTTCAAAAAAATGCATGGGCAGGCTGAGGAGCTTTTTGTACAGCGCGCTGCTCGACCGCGCCGCGATTTTCCGGCTGCTCCCGAAAACGATCAGCGGCGTGATGACGGCAGCCGCGATATCCAGGACCGCGATGCACGCGATCACAGCCATGAGAAAGGGTGCCCGGGCGGCGTTGCCTTCGGACAGGCACTCATCCATCATTGCCCTGGAAGCAAAAAGCATACCGACGGTTGCTCCCGCGGAAAGGAGATAAAGCAACAGAAGAACAATGCAGTCTTTTTTATTTTCCCTGAAGCGACGGATAACAGGCGCGAAAAAACTTTCCGGCTTTCCCTCCGGCGCAAAGCCTTCCGCGGGAGTAAATACGATCGCCGTACTTCCCTCAAGTTTCTTTTCAAACGCTTCCCCGGTGATGTTGTATCTGCCGTAGCTCGAGCTGTTCAGACAGATCTTCCCGTTTTTGTATCCGGTAACGATTTCATAATATCGTCCGGAACGGATCACGACCGGTGTATTCTGAGCCCGGATGATGTCGGGCGCCGGATTCCGGATAACCTCCGCCGAAAGCCCGAAAGCCGCACCGGCCGCGATCATCTGTCTGACCGATGTATTGTTGCGTGACGCAAGGCATTCCTGGCGGATCATTTCCGCCGATGGATACTTTTTATACCATGCCAGGATCATCGCGAGGGTCGCCATGCCGTTCTCCCCGGTATGAAGCTGCATGATCAACGGTACTTTATACATTTTTATACATATTGTGGTACAGATGAACAAGGCTGACATAGCCAAGCGATTTCAGTTCGCTGTAGGAAGCCCTGTACTGTGCCTTTCCCCATTTCTCTGTCAGCACATAACGCGCGCAGTGCTGGATCCAG
>JAZLIA010000110.1:0-20932 GCA_045617125.1 Clostridia bacterium
AAATGCAAGAAAAAGGCGGTGTAAAACGAGAAAAAACTCGTCTTGCACCACCGAAAAGCCATAATATAGAGCAATAATCCATAACGAGGAGCCACCGTTCCTCATTGCATAGTGTATGTATTTGGGAAATCTTTATTCAAAACAATTGTTTACAGAAAAATGGGCTGTTGCAGATCATTGCATCTGCAACAGCTCCCCTGTATGCGATAAAGTATTGGATCATCCTTCTTCAGCGGATGGGAAGGAAGCATGCTTTGGATCGGGTCAATCGGAAAAAACGGATTGATCCGATGCCTCTGTTCAGGATGGATCTTCCAATATAGTCACATATTTCTTCATCACATAGCCTTCATCATTGCCGCTTGTTACTTGATACCAATCCTCTGTTTCGCCTGTGACGATCAGCTTCTGCCCATAGTACAGCACTTTCAGGATCACACTGTTCGTACCCGCGGCAGACCTGAGATTGAGAGAGGAATTTTGCTGGATGCCGTCCACGATGACAACAAATTCATCAGGAGAAGGCGTGCGTGTGAGAGGAAATGGGGTGGGACGCGGAGTGGGCGAAGCGGAAGGACCGGGAGTAAAACGAAGCTCCGGCGGAAGAGGAGAAGCAGTGCTAACAGAAAAACTGCCTTTTTCGATGGAGGTTGAAGGATAATAGAAGGAAAGGATATCCTGGAATGAATAACCGGAAAGAGCCATTTGCTGAGCGCCTCGCTGACTCATTCCAACCCCGTGTCCATATCGGCCCGCAGAGATGATAAAATGGTCTGCTTCTTCGGTGATGCGGTATACTTCATTATTACCGGAATTGATATCAGCGTTCATCACGGTTTCAAGATCTGGAAACACCGGAAGGGTCACTGTGATCTCACGAATCGTTTCGTATGAACGGGCTGAAAAGGAGCCTACTGTTTCAGAAGATCCATCGTTTGGTTTATCAAACAGCCAGATCTCGTCATCATCATCATGAAGAATATCCGTTATTCTTACTCCCAGTACGAGCTGCAGCTTTCGGTAAACACCGGTATCAACGTCCGTGTAGGCCGGTTCCGTCAATATGACAGAGCGTACTTCTTCTATGACAGGCTCATCCTCTGTGAAAGAAATTTTCATTTTTTCCATGGCTGGCCCGACCTGGGCGGAAAGCAGGGGATAGAGAGCCCCCAGATCAGACGGATTCTTAATCTGCTTTGGAATAACGAGGCTTGCTTTGATCGAATTCGGATTGGCCAGATCCCATGGGTCCTGTTTAGAGCACAGATAGGGATATCCGTTTCCCTCCCAAACATGCTGGGCTACTTCTGTTATCCCTCCGTTGGAAGCAGTGTAGTAGCATACGATGGGTTTTCCGCGATAGGTGCAGATCATTCCTTCTGTATCCCGAACAGCGGCAGCGGAACGGGTGTTTTCCGGCAGGATCCCATAGTAAGTTTGACTGTTGGTGTTATCGGTAAGATCGTAATCGCTGCTTTCAGGGGCAAGATTGCTCAGTGCATAGGTTCTGGCAGCAATGGCCTGACATTTTAGCGCCTCCACCGGAAAAAGATCGTTCATTTCATAAGGAACGACACCCAGAAGATATTCTTCGATCGGGACATGAAGCACAGCCTTCATTTGGTCTCCTGTGGCTGTGATACGCAGACTGCCGGGATGAAGATATCGGCTGCCGTTCAGACGAAATCCGGTTAGCTCGCTGCTTCCGCCATGACGGGTCAAGGTAAGGGAAGAACCGCAATCCATGCTCATTCCTTCATAATACACATAAAGGTGATTAGAAGAAGAACGCACGGTGATCTCCTCGTCCTGATCAAAGCAGATACCGTTCATGGAATAGCTGCCGCACAGGCGGATCACGGCGGTATCGTTCAGCTTTGGCTGTGTGAGCAGCACCCGTACCAATCCGTTATCCTTTTTTTCTGCTCCGAGAACGGATAACGGGAAAAAGAATAGAAAAAGAACTAAAATGCTAAGCCTGCGAAATGTCCTCATTGGTATCCTCCAGTATAGCTTTAATACTAAACTCATTTTAAAACCCAACATTTGCTTGCATCTTTTCCCCTCTGGCGTTGCTTCATTCCGGTCAACATATGTTTCACGTACGCCTCTCTCTATTCAGCTTAGCCAGAGCGAAAAATATGCGGTGCACCTGTTAAGTTTTTAAAACTCGTTTAGTATAAATCGAAAAAATGAATGTAGAAAGCGGATTCAGAATGAAAAACTCCTGCCGTAATACGGCAGGAGCATAAGGGAAAAGGATCAATCCTCTTCTTCTTCTTCAAGCTTGGCGTTTTCGATGACCTTCTTGGCGGCATCGCCGGGCATTTCTTCGTAGCGCTCAAATCTCATGGTGAAATAACCGCGGGCCTGAGTCATGGAACGCAGGTCGGTAGCGTACTTCATCATTTCTCCCATGGGCGCTTCGGCAGTCACGCGCTGAAGCTTGCCGATCTTGTCCATACCCATGATACGGCCGCGACGCTTGTTCATATCACCCATGATATCACCCATGTATTCATCGGGAACGAACACTTCAACATGCATCACGGGTTCGAGCAGCATCGGGCTGGCAGTGGTAAGCTGTTTGAAAGCGAGACGGGCAGCGGTCTTGAATGCCATTTCGGAAGAGTCAACAGGATGATATCCGCCATCATACAGCTGAGCGGTCAAACCAACAACCGGGAAACCGGCCAGAACGCCGCGGCGGATGTTTTCACGCAGACCCTTTTCAACGGCAGGAATGAAGTTGCGGGGCACAGTGCCGCCCACGACCGCGTCTTCAAAATGGAATTCGGTGTCATTGGGGTCGTCATTGGGACGGAAGCGGATCTTAACATCACCAAACTGGCCGTGGCCGCCGGTCTGCTTCTTATGACGTCCTTCAACATCAATGGGCTTACGGATCGATTCGCGATAAGCGATGCGGGGATCCTCAAAGTTAGCGGAAGCACCGAACTTGTTGAGCAGCTTGTTGCGCAGAATTTCCAGATGCTGTTCGCCCTGACCGGAAATGATCGTTTCGGCGGTTTCTTCGTTCTTTTCAATCTTGGCGGAAGGATCTTCTTCCTGCAGACGGGCAAGACCGGAGAAGACTTTATCTTCTTCACCCTGCTTGGCGGCGTAAACAGCTTTGCTGATGCAGGGAGCGGGGAAGTCGATGGCAGGATACTGAATGGGGTTGCTCTGATCGCAAAGGGTATCGCCGGAAGCGGTGAAAGCCAGCTTGCTCAGAGCACCCAGGTCGCCCGCCTGCAGCGTGGTCGCGCTGGTCTGCTTTTTGCCGGTGAGCACGAACAGGCCGCTGGCCTTATCCACTTTACCACTGTTGGCATTGTAAAGGGGAGTGGAGGAAGTGAGGGTGCCGCTCATCACGCGGATGAGGCTCAGCTTGCCCACGAAGGGGTCAGCAATGGTTTTGAACACGAATGCGGAGAAGGGAGCGGAAGCATCGCAGGGACGCTCGGCTTTCTCATCATTCTTGGGATTGATGCCCACATTCTTGGAAGCAGAGGGGGCATGCAGATAACCGCTCACAGTATCCAGCACCTTGGCAACGCCAACACCGGTGATGGCGGAGCAGCAAACTACGGGAACGATGGTTCCGTTGGCCATACCGGCACGGAAACCGGTGAGGATCTGCTCATGAGTTAATTCCATCGTGTCAAGATAGATCTCCATCAGCTCATCATCGGCAGCGGCAGCCGCTTCGGTGATCTCTGCCAGAGCATCTTCGATCTTGGAGGCCATTTCAGCGGGAACGGGAATCTCCTTGAGGGTTTTTCCGCTTCCTTCATAGGCCTTGTTTTCCAGCACGTTCACAACGCCCTTGAAATTGGCGCCTTCGCCGATGGGCAGGAAGAGAGGAACGACGCTGTCGCCGAACTTTTCACGCAGGTCCTCAACGACCTTGTTGTAGTTGGCGTTTTCAGTGTCCATACGGTTGACGATGAACATACGGCAAACGTTGTATTTCTCAGCATAGTCATAAGCTTTTTCAGCACCGACGGAAAGGCCGCTTACAGCGCCCACGACGATACCGGCTGTTTCGACCACACGGAGAGGCCCGAACACTTCACCGATAAAATCAAAATATCCGGGAACATCGACCACATTGATCTTCACGCCCTTCCACTCGATGGGAGCGATGGCGGCGCTGATGGAAAAGTGACGTTTCTGTTCCTCGGGATCGAAGTCGCAAACGGAGGCACCGTCTTCCACGCGACCCTGACGGCTGATAGCGCCGGAGGCGAGAAGCATGGATTCGGCAAGAGTGGTTTTGCCTTCACTGCCGTGACCCAGCAGCGCGATGTTGCGGATAGACTCAGTCTTATAGTCTGCCATGGATGATTCCCCCTAAAATGATTTGGATTGATTTACAGTACGGCATAATTTACACCACATACCCAGTGATTATAACAGAATATCATGGATATAGCAAGTTATTCTTGCAAAAGATCGTGCATTAATTTTACCGAGGATGCGTCTCCAGAAGAAAAAAGCTGAATATTGCCGTCGGATACGCGGTTTCTGAGCAGATGCTGTTCATTAAGCTTGCGGATGAGCTGCCTTGCGGTGCCTTCGTTTCCATCCAGAACGATGGCATTGCCCGCATGACGGGCAATCGCTTCCCTGAGAAACACATAATGGGTGCAGCCCAGTACCACGGCGGCCAGGTCCTTCTTCACATCCATTGTAAAGATCCCGTCAAGGTATGTATGCAGGGCGGGGGTGTCCAGTTCCCGGCGCTCGGCAAACTCCATGAGTCCCGGGCAGGGGACGGATAACGCGTTTTTTCCGTAAAGGGCTTTCAGCCTTCCGTATTTTTCCGAGGCGGTTGTGGCGGGCGTGGCAAGGACCAGGATCTTTTTATCGGGTCCCACTGTGTCATAAGCCAGCTTCAGAGCCGGTTCCATCCCGATGATCGGAAACGGATATTCCTCGCGGAGCGCGGCTGCAGCGGCAGCGGTAATGGTATTGCAGGCGATCACCACCGCTTTGATCCCTTCCCGGGCGAGACGGTCCATCACGTTTCTGCTGAGGGAAAGGATCTCATTCTCAGAACGCGTGCCGTATGGAGCGTGAAGCGCATCGCCGAAATAAACAAAATCTTCACCCGGCAGCATTTTATGCAGGGTGCGCAGCACGCTGATGCCGCCGACTCCGCTGTCACAAACGCCTATCGGCGCTGATTCGTACATAAACATGAGAACCTCCGGAAACAAAGTTGTGGGAATATTGCCTTGCTCATTTTATCATTCGACCTGCTCATTGTAAAGGAGGTTTCCGACAGAACTGTGCCAGCCTTACTGTATTTCCTTATCTTCATGACAGCGCGATGCGCTGCGTGACATGAGTAAGCCAATCGGTGTCAGCGAATATAAATTGACCGGTATTTTGCCCGATGTGTTGGAAGACCGCCTGCCCTCCCCGGAGGATATACAAAACAGGATCGGTAAGCAAGAATAACCCCAAACACTCACATGCGATCTGCACACTTTGTGCCGGTCGTTTTCTTTTTACCCTCAAGGAGCAAACAATTCGTGAATCTTGCCATTCATTTCAAATGTGGCTTCTTCAGCAATGCTGATAAAGCCAACTGAAAGCAGCAGACATGTGACAAGCAGACTAACTACTATCTTCCGCATACTGTTATCCTCACACTTATTTCACTTTCCGTGATCGAGTTTCACTTCGTAAAAGAGGCCGTTTCCTTTACTGCTCTCCATAAAGATTCGAATACTCATTTGTGAGTCCGAATAGTGACCAAAACATTTCGGCAATGCCGGAAGTGCTGCCATACAGTCTGAGAGCCTCATCTCCGTTACCATAAGCAAAGAAGGATCCGTCTTCCGTACGAAAATTTCGACAGCTATCTGTTGCCATGTGAAGCGTAATCATACTTCCATTTGCGGAGTAAAGCGTTAGCGTTGCATCAAACGGACATCCTGCACTTATGATAGGTTCTGCAATGGAGAAGTTATCCTCGATCCATTTCAGTCCGGCTTCATCTGATAGCGTATATGATGTGCCCTTGGGTGTAGTCAATTCTGCTCTTACAAGATTAGAAATTGCCTCGATCATCTCTGCTGTACCTGTAGCAAGACGATCCTCCGCATTTTTATAGATCCAGCCGCTCGCGCCACGAAGGCTGACAATCAACCATTCTCCTTCATTCTTCAGAATGGGCAGAGTAGTACCTTTGCTTAATAGCGCAACTTTGGGTGACATCGTATCATTCCAGGCATAAACCGGCGTTGCCTTATCTGCCTGATACCAGGTCGGATTGATGATGATATAGTCAGAACTGACCCAACCTGTCTGACCTGCATCGATATCGTCTGAGGTAAAACAGCTTGCCCAACCGTCCCAAGCGTCCTGCACCGCGAACGTATCGCCGTAATGCAATGTTTTCACTGCCTTGGAACCGGAACTGCGTTCCTGACGTACTGTCAAACTCTCGCACAGCACTACCGCCTGGTAACCAATCTGCCCCTCACCATGTGCGGGAAGAATCTCTGCCTGAGCACTTATGATGTTTCCAAACATAAGAATTATTGATACAACAGTTAAAATAAGCTTGTTCTTCATTTGCTCCACTACTCCCTTTCCTAATAACTGCCTGCCATCATTGGGATTGTAAGAACTACACCCCTATATAATATACGACACAGAACAGGTTTTTCTTTCATGCAAATGATGGATTATTAGGTTGCTTGTATCTGGCAAGCAGAGCACTCCGGTCTTGGAATCCGTGAGATTGACGGTTTCTTTGAGGCTGTAGGAGTCTACAACGAACTGAAACCTGTTTAGGATAAGCTCGATTCGATTCACTGGAAGAAGCCACGTGAGAAGTATCAAGCTGAACAGGTCGATGAGCTGCAACGCTTTGATGAAGCAGCAAAAACTCGCAAGCGTGTCGCCAAGAAATACGGAATCACACTGCCGCTTGATAAAGCCGGACGCAAACTGCTGAAGGACAAACGTGCAGAACTGGAAGCTGATAATGAAAAACAGCGTCCTCAACTGGAGACGATTAACAAATCGCTCTCCCAGCTGAACACGTTGCGCTACTTAACACGCAAAGTTGTGCCGGAAGCATTGGAAGATCGTAGCGGCTTTGCTGCTGAATTGGATACCATGAGGACTAAACGCGAACTGAACGAGGTGATCGACAAGGCAGTTACCGCTGTTGTCCATCCTCCGGAAGAACGCCATACGGAGCCGATCCTGCCAGACAAGGAAACGGAGAAGCCCCACCGCTAACCGAACGAAAGGTCAGCTGCAAAATGCGGCTGGCCTTTCACTTTACCTATCGCTTTTACGAATAGACAGGAGGTGACACAATGAACGAACTCAAGAATACGAGCCAGCCCCAACAGGAGCCGACTTTGACCTTCTCCATGGAAATTGACGGTCGTATCTACACCGTCCGCACATTCTTGAAGGAGGCCAGCGCCGAGACCATGCAGCAGAAGATTGAGCGCATGATTCGCCGTGATCTTCTGACATACAACCCTGTGGTCGCCTAATCAATCGTGTTGTTCTCATGCTGCTGAAAGAAATTTCGCAGAAGTACTTGACAAGTTGTCTCAGGGGAAATATGAAAAAACGACCCGCAGGGCGGGACGTCGGGAAATCAGAGGGTATTTACCAGATTGTAGAGCTTTTGGTTGAAACGGGGCTTTACAGAAAGCGCTTTATCAATGTCCATTGCGAAGGTGCGGCCGTTCTTCACACCGATCACCTGGTTGCCGAGGCCATCCTTCAGCAGATTCACGGCCATAGCGCCTGCTTCGAAAGCAAAGGAGCTGTCTCTGGCAGTTGGCGTTGCACCGCGCTGTACGTAGCCGATCACGGTGTCTCGCACTTCCACCATGCCGCATTTGCGCTTGAGTATGCTGGCCAGACGGTTGCTAGTCATCGGCTCGTTTTCCCACACCTGCTTGCCGTAGGGAAGCAGGAATTTATATACATCGAAGGGAGCCATGGAATCCCAGCAGCCTTCAGCCACAACGATGGTGGCACGGGTGTTTCCAATGGAGATCAGCTTGTTGAGACGATCTGCCACCTTATCCACACTCCACTTCATTTCCGGAACCACCACGATCTCGGCTCCGGTGGAAACTGCCGTGGTGAGTGCAATATCACCGCAGTGACGGCCCATCACTTCCACTACGTGGGGACGGTCGTGAGAACGGGAAGTGGCACGGATCGAACGCACGGCATCGACGCATACGTTCACCGCGGTGTCGTAGCCCAGGGTCATTTCCGTATAGGAAAGATCGTTATCAATGGTTCCCGGAATACCGACGCAGGGAATTCCCAACTCACAAAGCCGCAGGGCGCCATGGAAGCTTCCGTCCCCGCCAATGACCACCAGGCCCTTGACGTCAAGCTGACGGAGTGTTTTGGCCGCCACGGCACGCATTTCCGGGTCGAGAAACTCGCGGCAGCGCGCGGTGCGGAGATAGGTTCCGGGAAGATCCGCTATATCGAGCAGAGTATCAAGGTTGAGATGGGTGAAATCATCTTCCGGATTTTCACTGCGGCCGAGCAGACCGTTATCCCCTTGCTTGATTCCGATCAGGTTCATTCCGTAATAAGCCGCGTTTCTCGCGACTGAAAGAACCGCAGCGTTCATTCCGGGACTGTCTCCGCCGCTGGTCAGGACTGCGATATTGGACATCTTGATACTCCTTGATTTCTGTGTGACACACAGGATATTTGCGCTGATGCGCACAGACGACATTATAGCATAACCCTTTGGGAATATCCATACCCTGGAAGGATTTATTCGGCAGGATTTCCCGGAATGAAAACACAGGTTTATGATGACTGGCTGTGAAGAAGCTCCCTGCAAGTAACTGTGGGAAAAGGTTTTAGACGTTTCAGTTTTCCCTGTCAGCGGGCTCTGAAAGGATCAGAATGTCGTTCACCTTTCTTCCGTTTTTGTAAGGGTCGGTGATGATACGGTCCAGATACCACATGGCACTGCTTTGCCCGCCGTCCAGATTGTATGCGAGAGTGCAGCCCAGCTCCTGCATGAATGCGGCGGCAACTTCGAGCCGGAGCCCGCGGGATTTTGTCTGTCTTCCGTCCACCACGACCAGACAGTAATGCCCCGGTTCATAATAGCCGAGGATCGTGCGCGGATTATAAGGGTTCACATCGGTTTTTTTGCTGAGTACGCTGTTGGGATAAGCTTCTCCGTTTTCATCGATCAGGCTGGGACCAAACAGAAAACATTGCCATACGTCGTTTTCCGTAAACAATCCTTTTTCGATCATTTGGGTGTAGGTGTATTGCGTTCCGTAGGGAAGGATACGCATGCTGCCGTCTCTCATGATCAGGCACATGTCTCTTTTCTGATTGCGGGTTTTCCTTTTTACCGTGCCGTTTGAGATCACAACGCCCTGGCTGAGCTCACTGGCATAGTCTCCGTTTACAGCCAGTATGGCTCCGTTTGCGCGGGCCATATCCGCGATCCTGGCGGAGGTGTTGCCGAATTTACCGGAGGCGTAGATTCTGGAAAGACAGGAAAGGTCCCGAAGGTAAAAATCGGCGACAGTATATGTTGCTGAGGAGTGATACACTGTTTTCTTGACCGTGGAATCTGCTTCATACCGCCCTTTTGTGAGGGTGATATACAGGTTTTCACTCTGATAGCTGTTTTCTGTAATGATGGGTTCGCTTCCTGCCGGCAGGAAAAGATCTTCTTCGCCTTCTTTTATTCTGTAAAGAGAGGGACGCCCGTCCGGCAGAGAAAATTCTTTTTCTGCAAGGTTTTCTTCAGCAGATGCCTGAGTCAGCAGAAGAAGCAGTGCAAGGAACAGACTCCCCATTTTCTTTTTCAAGTTCATGCTTCAGATAGCCTCCAAGTATTTTGACGATTCGGGCATTCTTCCCACCGCAATTGACCACTACATCGGCATCGTTGATATAATGCTGTATGTATTTTTCAAACATGGGCTTTACCGTTGCAAGATACTGCGAGCCAATGGAATCGATATCCCGTCCGCGGGCTTTGATATCACGCGAGATCCTTCGGAGAAGACATTCATCCGGATCCACCTTGATGAACATTTTAAGGAACATCATGTCACACAGGTGTTTGTCATAAAAGCAGTGGATCCCTTCCACGATGATCACCGGGGCAGGATGAATGAGTTCTTTCGTGTCAGAACGGCGATGGGTGGAAAAGTCATAGCCCTTCCGGTAGATCGGGATCCCGTTCATCAGGGAGATCACATCATTGTAAAGCAGCTCATGGTCGAAAATGAAAGGCTCGTCATAGTTGAGACGGCATCTTTCCTCGAAGGACAGGTCCGGATGATCAAGATAATAAGTATCCTGATTGATCACGACCGCTTTTTCACCGATTTCGTTTACCAGTTCCCGTGCGAGCGTTGTTTTTCCGGAGCCGCTGGCTCCGCATATTCCGAGCAGGATCATGAAATGCCTCCTTGATGAAATGATCTGGGGTATACATCAGTCTATGGGATATAAAGCCCTTTCTGGTTTGTGTAGGTTACGAAACCGCGGGGACTGCCGGGAACCTTGCGAACATATTTCCGGTCGGTATAATCGACCTGCACTCCGCCTCCGTGAGAGGATGAATATTTTGCCGCGAGATTTGCGGCAAACAGAATATCCTCCTCAGTGATGGCCCGGTCTTCCCGGCGAAGCAGTACATGGCTGCCCGGAATATTCTTTACGTGCAGCCAGATGTCGCCGCTTTTTCCTGAGGCGGTGATACGTTCGTTCTGCACGCTGTTTTTTCCTACCAGCACAGTGTGACCGGAAGGGGATATGAAGGAAAGCGGTTTACTTTCCGGCTGCTTTTTTCGGGGTGCGTTTTTTTCACGGCGGATGTAGCCTTCTTCGGTCAGCAGCAGACGAATATCACGCAGATCATCGTCACTTTCGCTTTTTTCCAGGTCGGAAGCGGCATTTTCAAGCAATTCGATGGAACACATGGTCTGTGAGATCTGTGTGGCCGCGGTTTGTGCGGCTGTCTTGGCTTTCCGGTATTTCTTGAAATATCTCTGAGCATTCTGAGCGGGGGTAAGGGTCCTGTCCAGGGGGATCAGGAGGGTTCCTCCTTCTTCGGAATAAAGATCAGGAAGGGCCACGCTATCCTGTCCGCGGGGCACCAGATACAATTGTGCATTGAGCAGCTCTCCGAAAATGCGCCAGCTTTCCGCCTTCTGGCTGAAAGCCTCCTCTTCCCGCTGAAGCGCCAGCTTCTTTTCTTCTCTTTCCAGCGCTGTGCGGATGATGCGCCTGAGAGAAAGCGCTTTCTGACGGATCCGGTCCTGCCTGTCCCGTCCGGAATATACCCGGTCCATCGCCTCGCTGAGGGTGGAGAAGGGCTGCTGGAGGGCAGGATCCACCGTCAGGTATTCAAAAGGAAGAATGTCGCTGTATTCACCTGCTGGATTTTTGACAGCCCGGGGGGAGGGAGCAAGGCGGAGCCTTTGCAGAAGATCAAAAAGCCGGGCGGACTGATCGAAAGTGAAACAGGAGGCGGGAAGCCCGCTTTCACCCCGCGCAACCCGTTCACACAGCTCATGCGCTGTTTTTTCACTCAGGCCGCGCAGTGCGCTCCGGATCGCTTTTCCGAGGTTTTCCTCTCTGCAGGAGATCAGGCTGTGCAGTTCCTCTGCAGTGCAGGAATAGGGATCCCGATTATCTTGAAGCGGAGGCATCACGAATTTGAGACCGGGGAGAGCCTGACGCACCCGGCTCATATCAAAGCTGACATGACGCGCAGCATCCAGGATCATGCCATCCGATACCAGGGTGAGATTGCTGTGGTGTCCCATGATCTCTAGCACAAGCTTTCTGGAAACGGTGTCGCCCATTTCATTCAGACACTGGAAGCTGAATATCAGCACGCGGTCGCCTTCGTATTGAGAAACCTGTTCCAGCTTTGCCCCGCCCAGGTTTTTGCGCAGAAGCATGCAAAACACGGGAGCGTTAACAGGGTTTACAAAGAAAGCTTGAGTGATATGGGCCCGCGCAAAAGAGGGAGATGCGCAGAGCAGCAGCTTTTTATTTTTTCCGTCAGCCCGGATGAGAAGCACGATCGTATCCTTTTCGGGCTGAGTGATCCTGTCTACCCGTCCGCCCGCCAGCTCTCGGTTCAGTTCCATCGCGGCAAAGCCGACGGTAATTCCGTCAAGCGGCATGTGCATCCCTCCTTTCCTGCTCATTTTACCATGACCGCGGAAAAAAAGGAACTGTGATTTTTTCCCCGCTTCATGGTCATGACGCACTGCTTGACAATGAGGATATAATATTAGGTGAAAAGAGACGGCCGGAATGTTTTCCGGCATGACCGGGAATACTAAATGGAGGAAAATATGCTGAGGATCGGTCAGTTTTCTGAAACTTTTTTGCCTGTTGTGGACGGTGTGGGCCGGGTCGTGAATGCGTATGCTGAAACGCTGGCCGGAATGGGACACGAGATCACGGTGGTGGCACCCATGAATGATACCGGTCACCGCGGCAGGCTTCCTTTTGAGATTGTAGATTTTACCGGCTTCAAGGTGCCGAAAATCAGTCAGTACAGAACGGGCGAACCGGTAATGGATCCGCATTACCGCCGCAGGATGCGTATGATCGATCTGGACATCTGTCATGCACACACTCCCTTCATGGCAGGAACTGAAGCACTCAGGATCGCTGCACAGCGGAACATTCCGCTGGTTGCGACCTTTCACAGCAAATATTATGATGATTTTCTGAAAACGACCGGTTCCGAGAATCTTGCCAGGATCGGGACCCGGTATGTGGTGGATTTTTATAACCGATGCGACGAGGTGTGGACCGTGAACGACAACACCGCCGACGTGCTGAGGGGCTACGGTTACGAGGGCCCGATCCGGATCGTGGAGAACGGGGTGAAGGTATATCGGGTAAAGGATGAGGATATCCGGAAAACGGAGGAACGCTACGGGCTTGGAAAGTATCCGATGCTGTTGTTTGTCGGACAGATGAACTGGAAAAAGAATATTCTGTGTGTGCTTGAAGCGGCAGCACGGCTGAAGGAGAACGGAAGGCATTTTCGACTGGTTCTGGCCGGAATGGGGCCGGATGTGAAAGAGATCAGCCGTAAGGTGGCTGAGATGGATCTGGCTGGGTATTGTGTGATGACCGGCCATGTGACGGACCCGGATGTGCTGGGCGCATTGTATGCACGGGCTTCGCTGTTTGTGTTTCCCAGCTTGTATGATACCTCCGGCATGGTGGTGCGGGAAGCGGCTGTGATGGGAACTCCTTCGGTGATGGTGCGCGGCGCTACTGCATCGGATACCATCATGGAGGATGTGAACGGCTTCCTGTGCGAAAACGATCCTGCCGATCTTGCCCGGGTGCTGGATCGTGCCCTCAACGATGAAGCACTGCTCAAAGCGATTGGAGAAGAGGCGCAGAAGACGATCCCTGTTTCCTGGGACGCGATCATGGATCAGGTAATGAGGATGTATGAGGACCTGATCGAGAGGAACCGCATGGGCCTGCTGAATAAAAAAGTGCCGCGCGTACTGTGAAACCAACGTGGCAGGAGAAAACAACCAGTTTTTTAAGAAAATTGATATTGTAAAGCAAAACAGCTTGACAAACACATGAAAGCGTGTATAATGGCTTTGGTGTCAAGCTGTTTTGCTTTACATGAGACACCGGGACGAAAGAGGCAGAGAGAATGCAGGAAAACACAGTGGAGAGGAAGGCTGAGCTGTGCCTGCTCCGGTCTTTTTACGGGGACATGCTGACGGACAAGGAAAAGTCTGCTGCAGAGCTCTATCTGGATGAAGATCTGTCTTTGGCCGAGATCGCCGAGGAAATGGGAATCAGCCGACAGGCTGTGCACGATACACTGAACCGCGCTTTTCAGAAGCTGGATGAGCTTGAGGAAAAGCTTTCTCTCAGGGGACGGTTCGTAAAACAGGAAAAAATGCTGGATACACTGAAAACGATCCTTTCCGGGGTGATACCGAAGGAAGGATACGGAGCGGCCTATGAGCAGGCCGTGAAGCTGCTGGATGAGATCATAGCCCTTCATGAGCAGTAAATGAGGATGAGGAGCAGAAAATGGCATTTGAGGGATTGACCGAAAAACTTCAAAACGCTTTCAAGAAGATCACGGGTAAAGGAAAGCTGACCGAGCAGAACATCAAGGATGCGATGCGCGAGGTGCGCATGGCCCTGCTTGAGGCCGATGTCAACTACATGGTCGTGAAGGATTTTACCAAAAAGGTGACCGAAAAATGCGTCGGCACGGAGATCCTTTCCAGCCTGAATGCCGGTCAGCAGGTGGTCAAGATCGTCAATGACGAGCTGACGGAGCTGATGGGCGGCAGTAATGCGAAGCTGACCTGGTCTTCCTCTGTGCCAACCATTTACATGCTGTGCGGTCTGCAGGGCGCCGGTAAAACCACGATGGCCGGAAAGCTATCGGCCTATCTTACCAAACAGGGCAAGAAGCCGCTGCTGGCGGCCTGCGATATCTACCGCCCTGCTGCCATCAAACAGCTGCAGGTGGTGGGTGAACAGGTTGGCGTGCCGGTGTTTGAAAAAGGCACTCAGGACCCTGTGAAAACCAGTTTGGAAGCCATTGAGTACGCCCGTTATTATGGGCGGGATGTGCTGATCATCGATACAGCCGGCCGGCTGCATATCGATGAAAAGTTGATGGAGGAACTGCAGCGGGTCAAAGCGGCTGTGCATCCTCAGGAGATCCTCCTGGTGGTAGACGCGATGACCGGTCAGGATGCCGTGAATGTGGCCAAGAGCTTTGATGAAAAGCTGAGCATTGACGGCGTGATCATCACCAAGCTGGATGGTGACACCCGCGGCGGCGCTGCCCTGAGCGTGCGGGCTGTGACTGGAAAACCGATCAAGTTTTCCGGTACCGGCGAAAAGCTTACCGACCTGGAGCCCTTCCATCCGGAGCGCATGGCAAGCAGGATCCTTGGAATGGGCGATGTGCTTACCCTGATCGAGAAAGCGACCGAGGCTGCCGATATGGAGGCGCTCGAGAAGCTTACCAAGGAAAAGCGCAACCCGGCGGACATGGATCTGAACGATTTTCAGGAGCAGATGAAGCAGATGAAAAAAATGGGTCCGCTTTCCAATCTGCTGGGGATGCTTCCGGGAATCGGAGCGAAGCTGAAGGATGTGGAAATTGACGAGAATGCGCTGAAAAAACCGGAAGCGATCATCTCTTCGATGACCATGAAGGAAAGAAAACATCCCGATATCCTGAATGCGAGCCGACGCAAGCGCATAGCTGCGGGGGCGGGTGTGACCGTTCAGGATGTGAACCAGCTGATTCGCCAGTTTGATCAGTCCCGGCAGATGATGAAGCAGATGTTGGGAAACAAAAAGGGTATGATGCGGCAAATGCGCCACATGAATATACCGGGCATGAAGTAAACTGCCCAGAGAAAAGATTTTCAGGAGGAATATCACAATGGTCAAGATCCGTCTCAAGAGAATGGGTATGAAAAAGCATCCTTTCTATCGTATTGTCGTGGCTGATATCAACAGCCCCCGTGATGGCCGTTTCATCGAAGAGCTGGGTTACTATGATCCCATGAAGAAGCCCGCCGAGATCAAAATCGACAACGAAAAGGCCGTTCAGTGGATGAAGAACGGTGCGCAGCCCACTGAAACCGTGCGTGTGCTTCTGAAGAAGTCCGGCGCGATCCAGGGCTGAGGAAAGGGTAACCGATGCAGGAGTTAGTAAAATTCCTGGCACAGTCATTGGTCGAAAATCCCGAGCAGGTGAAAGTGACCGAAACCGAAGGCCCGGAAGCTGTCATTCTGGAACTGAATGTGGCTCCTGAGGACATGGGTAAGGTAATCGGCAAGCAGGGGCGTATCGCCAAAGCCATCCGTACGGTGGTGAAGGCTGCGACTGCCAAAAGTGACAAGCCTGTTTTTGTGGAGATCCAGTAATTATCTGTGCCTGACGGACGGCTGCAGGACGGAGGATCGGCAGATACCGGTCAGTCCAGTCCGGAAGCCGTCCGTTTTTATGTAAAAGGGGGAAAGATCACCGTGCTGGATGAATATTTGCTGATCGGGAAGGTACTGCGACCGCAGGGAATAAAGGGTCAGGTGAAGGTGGAACCCATCACGGATGATCCGGAGCGGTTCACGGTGCTGGAAACGGTTTTTATTGAAAAAAACGGGGGGTATGAACCGGTGCCGGTAACCGATGTTTCGGTAAGGGCGGACGGAGTTTATCTCAACCTGAACGGCGCCTGTGACCGGAATACTGCGGAAACGCAGCGCGGCCTGCTTTTGTATATCGACCGGGAAAATGCGGTTGAACTGGCGGAAAATGAAAATTTTATTTGTGATTTGATCGGCTGCAGCGTGGTGGACCGGCAGGGAAACACGGTGGGCCGGGTGAAGGATGTGCTGCAGCCGGGGGCCAATGATGTGTATGTGATCGATACGGGAAAAGGAACCTGGCTCGCGCCGGCACTGCTCAAGGCGTTTCCCGAAGTGAATGTTGCGGAAAAACGCATTTTGTGTGATGAAAGGATCCTGCCGCAGGTGTGGGTGGAATCGGACGAATGAAGATCGATATTCTGACCGTGTTTCCGGAAATGTTTGAAAGCGTGCTAGGAACCAGTATTCTGGCCCGGGCGATCACAAAAGAGCTGATCCAGGTGGAGCTTCATGATATTCGCCCGTTTTCTGATATGAAGCATAAAAACACCGATGATTATCCCTTTGGCGGAGGTGCGGGAATGCTGATGACCAGTCAGCCCATTGCAGACTGCATCAAGTCGATAACCGCCTCTAAGGAGGGGAAGCCTTTCAGCGGAAAACGGGTGTATATGAGCCCCAAGGGGGTCACTCTGACCCAGCCTATGGCTGAAGCACTGGCCAAGGAAGAAAACCTGGTGATCCTGTGCGGGCACTATGAGGGAGTGGATCAGCGGGTCCTCGATCGGTATATCGATGAGGAGATCTCGATAGGCGATTATGTGCTTACCGGCGGGGAAACAGCTGCCATGGTGCTGATCGACTGTGTGAGCCGGTTGATCCCCGGAGTGCTGGGCAGCGAGGAAAGCCCGGTGGATGAGAGCTTTTCCGGGGACGGATTGCTGGAATATCCCCAGTATACCCGGCCGAGGGTGTTTGAGGATATGGAAGTGCCGCAGGTTCTGCTGGACGGAAATCATGCCCTAATCAGGAAATGGCGCAGGGAACAATCCCTGCTGATCACCCTGAAGAGGCGGCCTGAACTGCTCAGGAACGCCTTCCGGGCAGGAAAGCTGGATAAAAAGGACCTGCAGTTCCTGAAGGAAAACGGTTGGGAACCGACGGAGGTTTAGTATGGGGATCGTGGTGATGGGGGCTGTGTTTGTGGATATCAAGGGATATCCGACCCAGCAGTATATTCCGAGCGGGCGCAATATGGGCTATGTGGAACAGGTGCACGGAGGGGTCAGCCGCAATATTGCGGAGGATATTGCCAATCTGGACCTGCATCCCTGTTTTATTTCATTGGTCGATCAGACTGCTGCCGGGGATGAGGTGATCCGGAAGCTGACACGAAGCGGGGCGGATACCCGTTATATGCGGCATACACAGGATGGAATGGGAACCTGGCTGGCCATTTTTGACAATGATGGAGATGTAGTGGCGGCGATCTCCAAACGTCCGGAGCTGGAACCGGTGCTGGATATTCTGAATGAGAGCGGGGATGAGATCTTTTCTGAATGTGACAGTATTCTGGTGGAGATCGACATGTCGCCTGAGGTGGTGCAGAAAACCTTTGAATATGCGAAAAAATACGGAAAAAAGGTGTTTGCTCCGGTATCCAACATGACCATTGCTTCCCAGAGAAGAGATCTGATCAAGGAAACCGACTGCTTCGTGTGCAATCTTCAGGAGGCAGGCATCTTTTTCAGTGAGGATTTTGAAGGCTTTGATCCCGTAAAAATGCAGGAGGTGCTGCTCAGAAAGGTGCAGGAAGCCCAGATTCAGCGTATGGTGGTCACGATGGGCGGACAGGGCTCGGTGTATGCCTCCATGGAGGGAGAAAGCGGATACTGTCCCGCGCTGAGGGTGCCGGTGAAGGATACGACCGGCGCGGGAGACGCCTTTTTTGCTGGAGTCGCAGTGGGACTTACTTATGGAAAAACGCTGGCTCAAAGCTGTTCGATCGGGACCCGGCTGGCTGCCAGTGTGATCAGCTCAGTGGAAAATGTATGTCCCCGTTTTCTGCCCGGGGAATTCGGGATCGGAAATTGACCGGCTCGAACCGGCCCAAACTGTCGCTCTGAGGAGCGACCTTTTTGTATACAGACTTGATACTCTGTGCTACAATAGGATCTGGAAGATCATTTTCGGAGGGAAAAAATGAACTGTGCTTTGAGTGATAAAGGATGCGGCGGATGCCGGGATCTGAAATGCGCTTACGGAGAGATCCTGAAAAAGAAGGAAAACAGGGTGAGAGCACTGTATCCGGATTGTGAAAAGATCCTCGGCGCTGAAAAACCTGTGCATTACCGGAACAAGGTGCTGCGTTCCTTTGCCAACGGAAAGCAGGAGCTGTATGCGGGCTTTTACCGGGAGGGGACACACCAGATCCTCAGCGTGAAGGATTGTCTTCTTGAAGATGAGCTAGCTTCCCGTATCGCTTTTGACGCGGTGGATATTCTGGCCGGTTTGGGCTGCGATGCCTACCGGGAGGATTTTCATAAGGGAACAGTGCGCCATATGATCATTCGCCGGGCTTTCCATACAGGCGAATGTCTGCTCACGCTTGTGACCGGCACGGAAGAGTTTCCCCAGGGAAGGGAGTTCGCTGCCCGGATCACCCGAAAATATCCCTGCATCAAAGGCGTGATCCAGAACCTGAACCCCAGAGACAGCAGTGCGGTTTTGGGCTTTCGGGACCGGCTGCTGTTTGGAAAAGATGAGATATGGGATGAAATGTGCGGCCTTGATGTATGCCTGAACAGCCGCTCTTTCTATCAGGTGAATACTCCACAGGCTGAAAAGCTTTACGAGATCGCGGTGCAGAATGCGGCTTTGAATAAAGAGGATCGGGTCTTGGATGCCTATTGCGGCGTGGGTGTGATCGGAATGTGCGCGGCGATGAGAGCGGGACAGGTGACCGGCATTGAGATCGTGAAACCGGCAGTAGAGTGTGCCCGCAGAGCGGCAAAGAAAAATGGCATTGAAAATATCAGCTTCCTTTGCGGGGATGTGCTTCAGGCTCTTCGGGATAGAACGACCCATTACACCTGTGTGTTTGTCGATCCTCCCCGTGCCGGCTGCAGTGAGGAGTTTATTTCAGCTTTGATCCATCATGCCCCGGAACGGATCTTGTATATTTCCTGTTTTCCCGACACTCTGAAACGGGATACTGCTCTTCTGGAGGCACATGGGTATACTGTTCGAATGGTAAAGCCGGTGGATATGTTCCCTTATACGGAACATGTTGAGACGGTTGTCCTTTTGGTTAGAAAAACTCCGGATGCCTATGTACGCATCAAAATGGACATGGAAGACTTCGACCTTACGAAGCCAGAAGCCAAGGCTTCATACGAGGAAATCAAGGCTTATGTGAAAGAACAGACCGGCCTTAATGTTACCCATTTGGATATCGCACAGACAAAACGTAAGAGTGGTATCATCGAGCGGAAAAACTATAACCTTCCGAAATCGGCGGATGCAAAGCAGCCGCAATGCACTAAAGAAAAGGAAGATGCCATATTGAAAGCACTGAAGCATTTTCAGATGATACAGTAATCAAAAATCAAAAATGTATTCGAAGACCGCCAGAGAAATATGCTCTGACGGCCTTTTTGTTTTATACGAGTATGCCGATTTCTTCCAACCACTTGAAAAATGACGAATTTATGATATGATAAAGTGTAACTAAAGTGCAATCGTTGAGAAGGAGATTGTGAATAGATGAGTCTCTCTGAAACTATCAGACTTACAAGACAAAAGGCTTTGCTGAATCAAGAAGAATTTGCGGACGCTCTTCATGTCAGTCTGGCATCTGTCAGCCGTTGGGAAATCGGTAAGAGCATACCCAACATTTCCGCTATGAAAGCTATAAAATCCTTTTGCGAAAAAAATGGTTATCCTTATGAGCTGATTGAAAGTGAATGGCTTACCGCACGATTGGAGGCTAAGAAATGAGTACGATTATTCCGAAAAGTCAAATGACCGAAGAGGATATCAAGCTCAATTTCATTACACCTGCCCTTATCGCTACCGGATGGCAGAATAAAATCACGATGGAAACAAAGGTCCAGTTCACCGATGGTAAGGTAAACATCAAAGGAAATCTTGTTTCACGTGAGCCGGTTAAAAAAGCAGATTATATCCTTTACATCAACGCGAATAACCCTATTGCCATCGTTGAAGCAAAAGACAATAATCACACTGTTTCTTTCGGTCTTCAGCAAGCAATGACCTATGCCCAGATGATGGACATTCCTTTTGCGTACAGTTCCAACGGGGATGCCTTTTATGAGCATGACTTTTTGACCGGGCTGGAACGTCAGATTCCGCTGGAGCAGTTCCCAACATATGATGAGCTATGCGCTCGTTTCTCTGCCGAAGCAGGACTTACGCCTGCCCAGTCGGCGGTCATCAAACAGCCCTACTATACCAGCGCAACTACATAGTGCCTACTGAATGATAGTTCTAAGCCACAAAAAGCCAATAAAATCAAGCAATTCTGAAGAATCCGTGGTATAATTAATGCAAGGGTTCTTTCGTACCAGGAACTAAATACTTGCAGGAGAATGAATAAATATACCGTCATCAGTGCTATGAGCAACTCAAAATGGACCTACCGTTCGGAGTTGAACTTGACAAAAACAATCGCTGGGTGAAGTTGGCAGAAATGTTCCCATGGGAAGCCATTGAAGAAGAGTAC
>JAZLIA010000111.1:0-3836 GCA_045617125.1 Clostridia bacterium
CTTTACCTCCTTGGTTTATAGTACAATTGTACTGCTTTTTCCAAAGGAAAGTCAATGCATTTGAAAGGTAAAGGTGAGATATTTCAATGGCTTGAGGCTACTCGGTGCCATTCGTAGTACAAATAGTATTAAAACTCAGAATGTTTATCTTGCAAGTTTGACCAAAGTTGAGATCAGTTCATTGATCACGATCGGTTTGGAAAGATGGTAATCCATACCTGCTTCAAGCGACTTTGCTTTATCTTCGGCAAACGCATTGGCTGATAAAGCAATGATCACAATATGCTTTCCATCGGGTTCCGCTTTGCGGATCTCACGGGTGGCTTCGTACCCATTCATTCTCGGCATCTGAATATCCATTAGCACACAGTCGTAGACCGCGCTATTTGAACCGTTATACATATTTTTGACCTTTTCCGATGCTTCAACACCGTCACAGGCAGTATCAACAATAATACCAACATCTTCCATTACTTCAGCAGCGATCTCACGGTTCATTTCGTTATCATCTACTAAAAGAACATGCATTCCTTCAACGGTCATCTGGGATGGATCATTTTCATCTACAGCAGAAGGAACCTGTGTTTCATCGAAACACATGTAAAGTGTGAGCGTGAACACGGACCCTTTCCCCTTTTCCGACTGCACTTCGATCGTGCCGCCAAGCAGATCTGTAAGCTTCTTCACAATGGACATGCCAAGCCCTGTTCCCTGAATATGGTTTGTTGTCGAGTTCTCTTCACGGGAAAATTCATCGAAGATATGCTCCATGAAATCCGAACTCATACCAATACCATTGTCCTGCACGATGAGAGCGTATTTTCCGTAACCTTCCCTATCGGAATCAAGCTCATTTACGGTCAGGCTGACCTTGCCGCCTTCAGGCGTATATTTGATCGCGTTGCCTACAAGATTCGTGATGATCTGACTGACGCGATCCACATCCGTACTGATATATTTATGGATGGTGTGATCAACAACGCTGAAATCAAGGCCTTTTGAACGGGATACTTCCTCATAGATCGTATTAATGATCCTCTCCTGTTCCGGTATGCTTGTGCTTTGTTCATGAAGGATCATTTTTCCGGATTCGATTCTGGACATTTCAAGCACCTGATTGATCAAAGAAAGAAGCTGCTTTCCGGCAGAATCAATTTTGTCAAGGTAATCGTGCATTTTTTCAGGATCATCCGTATGTTTTTTAGCCATTGCAGTAAAACCGGCTACGGCATTCATAGGAGTGCGAATGTCATGAGACATGTTGAACAAAAAGTCGGTCTTGGCTCGGTTGGCCTGTTTCGCTGCATCAAGCGCATCCTGGAGCAATTGTTTCTGTTCGAGAAGCTGCACATTCTGTTCTTCAATGATGCCGGTGAAGGCTTCCTTTGTTTTAAGCTCGACCAACTGCCTTTCAAAATCTGCTTCAATGAATGTGTAAAATATGATACAGGCGATAGCAAAACCGATGGAGTTGGCAGGAGCATCCGGATATAGCATTTGAAAGAAACCGAAAAAGATAGGAGATATATTCATGCAGAAAGCAGCGGCAATATTGCTTTTTTCGCTGTCGTTCCGACTTCTGATCAGGCGTATGATCGAATAAACCCCAATAATGATGTATATTGAAAACTGAAGATAAAACAGTATTCTCCTTTCGACTGTAGAACAGTATTCACCGTGATCATCCACATAGAACATGGATTTGCTTGAAAAATTGATCGTGATCATAACAAGCTGTGCTACAGTTACCAAAAGCGGTATGATCGCGAGCAGCTTGTTCCGCTTCATCGTGGTAAGGTGGAACCATGTCCAAACAAGGGGTGTGATCGCGGAGGATGCGTGAAAAACGCCTGATACAATAAATAAAATACGATCATTGGAAAAGATATGAGACGCATAAAGGCCCCACACACCATCCTGCAGACAAAAAAACAATACCCATATGTAAAGATAGAACTGGGAACTTTTCCTTTGAGTATCATGATTGATAAGAATTCTGGAAATGAGGATCATCATAAGAATAGCAAAAACGAATGTGGTTACAGAATAAAGGGGATGTACTCCCGGATATTGATATATGATCTTAACTATGTTATTCATTATATTAACCCCATCTTTCTTAAATAGAAAACTTACAAAAACTCGCATCAAATATTCTTTTATATTTTATCATATAAGGTGAAATTGTCAATAATTCATACATGTAACTTGTTTTGGAAGATTACATCATGTTACACATAAATAACCGCCAGCAGTATGCTTCTTTAACATCAAGAACTGCAGCTCGGTTTCCATCATCGACCACGACGGGCTTGATTCCAACGGATACGAAAATTCTTCCCATCAGTGCTCAACTAATGGGAAGAATGGAAATATCAACAATTATTGTGGGCAGTCTTTTTGTATTAGCTGGGAAATCACAGGCATGCTTTTTGCATGCTGTCTCAGGCCATTCCATTTCCTCTCCATGCTTCGTCCAGAAAAGGTTTATATTTTTCCAGTACGCGGCGTATCTCGTCATGCGGCATGGCAAAGGCGCGGTTGCCGTTCCGGCCGTCCATATCCTCCGCATTGACCAAAGCATTCATGATAGATTCCGCAGTCGCGTCCGTCACCGCGCGGAAAAGCGGGTCCAGTTGCAGGTCTCCAAGCAGATCGACCCTGGAACACACATCATCGTAGGCGTTTTCATTGGCGGTTGAAAACGCGATGAAAATGTCGCCGGAGTTGCTGCCGTTCCCCGCACCCACACGGTTGATACCCAGCCCGGCGCGACGGGCCATTTTCGAAAGCTGCCACGGAAGGACGGGTGCATCCGTCGCGATGACCGCGATCAAGGAGCCGTCGCCTTCCTTTGGTGAGAGCCTTCCTGTCACGCAATAATCGCCTTGGATCTCCTTGCCAAGTGGGATGCCAAAGGGTTTCAGCTCATCCCGTGCGCCATGGTTTGCCTGCACAAGAACGCCCACCGTATACTCGCCTGCTGCGGTCTTCACGACACGGGAGGCTGTACCTGTGCCACCCTTGAAACCATGGCAGCGCATCCCCGTGCCGCCGCCCACATTCCCCTCCTGAACGGGACCGGAGACAGCGTTATCCAGCGCCAGGAGCACGTGCTCTGGTTTCACGCGGAAGCCGTTGATATTGTTCAGAAACCCATCATATGTCTCCGCGACGACGGGATAGAAAAAACCGTACCCGGGGATGCTCTTCCCGTCTGCGCCCCGCATGGGAAAGAAGTAATCATTCTCCAGCAGCCATTTTGCAGCTGTATCGCGGACGATGCCTACGCTGTTCGTGTTGGTGATCATCACAGGCCCGTGCAGGAAACCTGAATCGTCCACCCAATGTGTGCCGGTCAATTCACCGTTACCATTCAAATCAGCCCGTCCCGCGAAAACAGCGCTGGCTCTGTGTCCGCGTGGCAGGATGCAAGTAACCCCGGTACGCGCGAAATCGCTTTCCGGCAGCATATCCACAGTAGATTCGCCTTCGATCACCGTGCAGAAGCCGACCTCCACGCCCGCAACATCTGTAATCGCATTCCATTTTCCACTTTTTCCTTCAAACGGAAACCCAGTTCACGTGCTTTCATTCCCATACTGAAACTCCTTTTTTGCTTCATTCGGCTCAATGTCGAATGCCGTTTTTTCAAAACAGTTTTTTTCAAAATATGGTCCAATAATTTTTAAAACAGGTCACTTGACAAAGTAATATCCAGATTGTCAAAGTAAATGCCACCCAACCCGCCGGCCTTGACAGAACATTCTGGCCGATAAAGGAAAAACGGGCGAAGGACGAGACGGGAGCGACAAGACAATCAAATATGCGTCCTT
>JAZLIA010000112.1:0-2541 GCA_045617125.1 Clostridia bacterium
TATTTACATCACCAACTCCGTCAAGTGCCGTCCGCCGGAAAACCGGGTACCTCTGCCGGAGGAGGCTGAGGCCTGCCTGCCTTTCCTGCGGGCCCAGTTTGCCCTGGTGCGCCCCCGGGTGGTGGTGCTGCTCGGTTCCACCGCAGCCCGGAACATTCTGGGCGATCAGATCCGTATCACCCGCGACCGGGGACACTTTTTTGAGCGCAAGGGCATCTGGTTCATGCCCACCTATCACCCCAGCGCCCTGCTCCGGGATGAAACTAAAAAACGGGACGCATGGGCGGATCTGAAGCAGGTGATGCAGAAAATGAAGGAGCTGAACGAGGATGACGCTGGAAATGCTGAATGAGGAGATCACCCTTTTCACGAAAGAGCATTTCCCTGACGATGCCGATAAGCTGGTGTTTGGCTGCGGCAACGCCTGTTCCCCCCGGGTGATGCTGATCGGGGAAGCCCCCGGCGGCGAAGAGGTGAAGCAGGGTAAGCCCTTTGTGGGCAAAGCCGGAAAGAACCTGGATCAATTTCTTCAGGATGCGGGGTTGAGCCGGGAAGCGCTTTATGTTTCCAACGCGGTCAAGTTTCGCCCGACAGAAGCAGGAAAAAACGGTGGGATGCGAAACCGAGCCCCTAAAAAAAGCGAAACAGATGCATTCCGCCCCTTCTTGATGCGTGAAATTTCTCTGGTAACCCCCCGTATGCTGGTCACCCTGGGCAACACCCCGCTCTGTTCCGTGATGGGAGAGGGCTTCAGCGTGGGACAGGTACACGGCTGTCTTTTATCGGGTCCCGAGGGAATCCCCCTCTTTTGCCTGTATCACCCGGCCTCGGTGATCTACCGTCCCGAGCTTAAGGAAGTATACAGGCAGGATATGCAGAAGCTTCGGCAGCATCTTCTGCATGACATTTGAAACCGAAAAATGGGGTTTTGAAGCAACACCTCTGTTTTTACCTGTTTCTTTCTGATATCATCACATCCGTAAAGGAGGTAAGGACATGGACATTACATTGATTGTACTTCTGCTTCTGATCGGAACCGCCCTGCTGGTGCTGGAGTTTTTCACCCCTGGGTTTGGCGTGCCCGGCGTTAGCGGCATGGTGCTGCTCACTGCCGGCATCGCTTTCACCTGGATCCGTTTCGGCACCGTATGCGGCATCATTGCTCTGCTTTGCGAGCTGGTGCTGAGTGCCTTGGCGATCACCGTGTCGCTGCATTCCGCCACGAAAGGAAAGCTTTCTCATTCCTCTCTCATCCTTGCCAATGAGGAAAGCGAAGGACTCAAAAATGATGAAAGCGCTCAACTGGTCGGCCGCACGGGTGTAACTGAGACAGTGTTGCATCCCGCCGGGATCTCCGTATTTGACGGAGTAAGACTCAACGTTGTATCCGAGGGAGGATACATCGGAAAAGGAAAGAACGTACGCATCATCCGCACCGAAGGCAATCGCATCGTAGTTGCTGAGAAATAAATGATCAACCCGACTTGATTTCCCGTCCGGGATCCGGACATAAGAAAGGAGATATAATATGGACATTAATGCAGTCAATCTTCCCGTCATTCTGTTCATCGCGATCGCCCTGGTGGCCATTGTGCTGATCATCCTGATCGCACGCTACATGCCCTTCGGGCTGTGGATCAATGCCCGCGCATCCGGAAGCCCGGTGAAAATGAGCCGCCTTATCGGTATGCGCTTCCGCCGCATCAATCCTCAGGAAATCGTCAATTCCTACATTCAGGCGAAAAAAGCCGGTCTGGAGATCACGACCGACATGCTGGAAAACCATCTGCTCTCCGGTGGTAATGTGGAAAGGGTGGTCAATGCCCTGATCAGCGCCAAGCAGGCCGGCATCAACCTTTCCTTCCAGACAGCCCGTGCCATCGACCTTGCCGGCCGTGACGTGCTGCAGGCTGTGCAGATGAGCGTTGTTCCCAAGGTGATCGAAACTCCCCCCGTGGCCGCCATTGCCAAGGACGGTATCGAGCTTCGCGCCAAAGCCCGTGTGACCGTGCGCACCAACATTGAGCGTCTGGTGGGCGGCGCCGGTGAAGAAACCATCATCGCCCGTGTCGGTGAAGGCATCGTCACCACCATCGGCAGCAGCGAGACCCAC
Organism: Clostridia bacterium; assembly: GCA_045617125.1. Lineage (GTDB taxonomy): Bacteria > Bacillota > Clostridia > Christensenellales > Aristaeellaceae > ZC3RG03. The sequence continues at coordinate 2,114 of JAZLIA010000112.1, forward strand.
AAAGCCGTGCTGGAGAATCCCGACCTGATCAGCCAGACCGTGCTGAACAAGGGTCTGGACGCCGGAACCGCCTACGAGATCCTTTCCATTGATATCGCCGATGTGGATGTAGGCCGCAACGTGGGCGCTCAGCTGCAGATGGACCAGGCCGAAGCCGACCGCCGCATTGCTCAGGCCAAAGCCGAAGAGCGCCGCGCCATGGCTGTTGCAAGGGAACAGGAAATGAAGGCCTCTGTGCAGGAAATGCAAGCCAAAGTGGTGGAAGCTCAGGCTGAAGTGCCCATGGCCATGGCTCAGGCTCTTCGTGAAGGAAAGCTGGGCGTGATGGACTACTACCAGATGCAGAACGTGATCGCCGACACCGATATGCGCACCGGCATCGCCAAGGCCGCGGTCCCCGCTGCCCCCACCCCTGCCGTACAGACCAA
>JAZLIA010000113.1:0-6559 GCA_045617125.1 Clostridia bacterium
ACAATAAGATCAAGGTGATCAGAAACCAAGCCTACGGGATTCCGGATGATGAATACTTCTTCCTGAAGGTGATGGATGCATCTCGCAGATCTTACGTCAGAAATCCAAAATCCCACAAACTTTTGCATTGAACCAAAATAATCCGTTCCCAAAATTGTTCTTTTTTTGTATTTTTGCCTGTTTTCATTCTTTTTTTCGTTTGAAGCAGAGGACGCGGCATGTCATGTATGCTTTCGGTTACGTGTGAATGGAATAAAAAATGCGTTCCCGGAAAACCGGGAACGCGTGTAACCGATGTTGGAGGTCACTTTCTGAGCAGGCCTTCCGGCACATAAGCACGCTGGGCATTCAGCATGTCATCAAAGAGCTGCTCGCCATCCTGAAGGGAAACGTTGCCCATCTGCGGGTCATTCATAAAGGTGCTTAAGGCCAGCGCCCGATCACCCGTGAGGATCGCGCGAAGGGCGTTTTCCTGATTTTGCACATGGCGTGTTACCAGCGGAAGCACACCGGAGGGCATGGGAGAAGCCAGTACCGGCTGGATGCGGTCGAAACCAAAGAGCGCATTGGTCTCCACCACCGCGCCGAGGGGCAAATCCGGGCACTGACCGCGATTGGGAATGTTCACATTGCTCACGATATCGCCCAGCCCCAGAAGCGCCTTCAAAAGCAGATGGCCTTCCTCACCGGAACCTTTTAAGCTGATCTTTTCCTTGCCGCTGATCAGGTCATCACTGCGCTGAAGACGTTTTTTCAGATCCTCCCGCCGCCAGGACACCGGCGTTAATGAAAACTTATAGGAGCGGGCCACTTCGGGCGTCATGGTGTACCAGCGGGGTACAAACTCGGCCAGATGACGGTCGCCCGCCGCAGCAATGGCGCCGTAGCGCAGGAACAGATCGAACTTCACCTTCTGGGCACAGTTGAAGAAGGAATTCATCCAGTTATCATCGCTGCCCTCTTCATAGCCGGTATCACGATACTGAAGCGCAAACTCCCGATAGATTGGAAGAAGATCCATTCCCTTATAGGAGGCTGAGGTGAGCCAGGTGAAATGGTTGATGCCGGTCACCGTGGTGTAAAGCTCGTGACGGTCAGCCTCAATGCCGGTTTTGCTTTTCAGCATCGCGCAAAGCAGCTTCTGTGTGCCAAACACCTCATGGCAGCAGCCGAAGGCCTTCACCTGGGGGAATACTTCGTAAAGCGCGCGCACACACAGAGACATGGGATTGGTGTAGTTGATCACCCAGGTGTCGGGTGCATAATCGCGGATGGCTTCCGCGATCACCTTATACATGGGAAGGGTGCGCGCCGCGCGCATGAAGCCGCCCGGGCCCACCGTGTCGCCCACAGGCTGGTAGATTCCCAGCCGTTCCGGAGCGTGAACGTCACTGTTCATTTCATCAAAGGTGGCAGGCAGAATGCTGATCACTGTGAAATCCGCCCCGGTAAGCGCCTGCTCAAGCGTGTCAGCCACCGTGTAATGCCAACGCGAAAGGGCTTCCGGATCCTCCGAAATGCGGTTGCCGATGATCTCGTTCCGTTTTGCCGCAGACGCATCCACATCATAGAGGGACACTTCACCGCAGATCTGCGGGTCCATCGCAAGATCCTGCATGAAGCCCCAGGCCCAGCCGCGGGAACCGCCGCCGATGTAGGCCACCTTCAGATCAGTGACCGTGTTGTGTTCCAGATCTCTTTTCATAAAAAATCTCCTTTATCAATATGATCATCCGCGAAAACGCAGCGGGTAACAAAAGATCTTAAACCGGTGCTTTCCTGAAAGGGGGCGGCACCAAAGCGCAATGAAGAGACAGCGTGCGCAGCACATTGCCGGATAGATCGGTGATCACCTGCGAACCGGATGGGAAAACCGTTTCACGGCCGCAGGCGATGAGGCGGGCACGAACGCCATCGCTTTCAAGAGAATACACCGAACCCTCGAAATTCAAAGCAAAGCGGAAGGGCACCCCGCCCACATCGGAAAAACGCACCCGGCCCTGTTCCATATCCACCCCGTGCATGCGGCTCATATATTCCAGCACCGAAAGTGCCGTGGGACCGTAGCCGTTCTTTTCGGAGGAAGAAACGCCGGTGAAGGGCGAATACTGCTGGGTGAAACGATCGCCGTTTTGAATCACGGTTTCGATCAAGCGCCTGCCAAACACCGGCACAAGGGCCTCAAAGCCGTAATTTTCCAGCGCATCCACCGCGCGCTGGAAGGTGAGGCCTTCCGGCTGACCGGACCAGTTATTTTCCTCCCGATCGGCAAAGAGCGGATCGCTCACCGAAACGGAGGTCAGCGGAACGGGGGTGAAAAACTCGTTTTCATTCAAAAGATGGCGTTTTACAAAGGCAGAGGCATCCGCAGGGTCGAGAGAATGCCAGTGCATGCAGCGCAGGGTGTTATGACATAGAACGCTGCAGCGCTCCCCGCCCGGGTAAACATCAAAAAGCGCGGAGAGGGCGTCATCCCACAAATGGGCTCGCAAGGACGCTTTGGTGTCGCGGGCAAGAGAACGCCAGCGAAGGCTCTCCTGCTCGAGCCCCAGCAGGGCACACACCTTTTCCAGCGTTTCACGGCAGGAATAGGAATAGGAGGTGACATCCATGCTGCGAAGGGGCACATAGCGGTTTTGCTGAACAGGAGCATCCTCCCTTGCATAGCAGGGAGCATCGCCATAACGCAGGGCATTATCCTCTCCCGTGTCATAAACGCAGAAGGAAGAAAGGATGCCGTTTCCATCCAGATCGCGCGTTTTGTGAAGCCAGGAATCGAAACGGGAAAGACAGGAACGAAGACACTGAAGATATTCCTCATCCCGCCCCGTTAAGTAATAAAGATCCAAAGCAGGGCGGGCAAAGCAGAAGCCCTGCAGCTTATCAAACTGCGGGGTGACAGTATCTCCCGTAAGCGCGATGGAGCCTGGAAGACGGCCATCGGCACGCTGGGTGCGCATAAAAAGCAGGGTGTTATTCACCGCGGCCTCAGGACAGCGGAAAAAAGCCATTTCACCGCCCATCGGCTGAGTTTCCAGCCAGATCTTTTCATAGCCTGCCCCTTCCACCAGAACAGGATCTGAGCCGAACAGGCGGGTGTTTTTTGAGATCACCTGCTCCGCATCGTCATAAAGCCGCTGCAAAGCGGCATCCTGACAGGAAAAAGAAACCGAGACAGAGGGAATGCGAAAGCTCAAAGGATCGCCTCCTTCCAGATCTTATTCAACGTGCATATTATAAGGCCTATCCGCCAAAATGAAAATGCTTTCATGAAAATTTACGTTCCGGGGCGCTTTTGCAGCATGTATCAAAAAAGCCCTGAAATGAAAATGTTACTTGACTTCAGTATGAATCCGAAATGTTGTAATGATATTATTTATATCATATAAACAAATATATCAGAATAATGAAAGAGCACAGAAGATATTGGAATGAAACTGAAATTTATTTCATGAAACCGCAAAAATCGCATTTTAAAAGGATGAGATCACTTGAAAAGGGGGTAAAATCAAAAGTATGAAGCTACTTTGGTATGAAGCTGATATTTTTTAACAGCTTTATTTCTATTCTGTTTTGAATCAATACACATTCATTACAGTGTGAAACAGAAGCGACATGAACGACATGTGGATCCATCAAAAAATACGAAAAGCACAATATATTAAAAAGGAAAAAACCGATGCGTCCGGAAAGCAGACACACCGGTTTCAGAAAATATCAAAAGCGGCAAGGCATTCAAGGCACATTAAGGAGAAACAGAAAACAGGCCATGGCGATTACAGTAAACATAGAAACGGGAACCGGGCTCCCTTTTGAAGCGTGCTTCCGCCGCCCCTTCAGGATAAAGCTTCACGACCGTGACCCTGGAAGAAGAAACACAGGCAAGAAAGCTGATATAATGCTCCCGGGTCATTTCATGGGAAACGGATAAAAACAGTTCATCCTCCACCGGTTCAAGATGAAAGGAATGCTCCTCATCCGTTTGATCACCCAAAAGCGGAGGAAGCGAGATGCCGCAGCAGGAAATACACACCTCACCCAGAGAATAGATCACATTGCCGCACACAGGACACACCCGGAAGGCTCCCCTCCGCACATTGCCGGAAGCATTCGTGTTGATCACACTTTTCCCCTGCAGCAGCTCCGGAACCGAAACGTGAAGCGCCTCCGCAAGGGAAGGAAGAAGCGTGATATCGGGATAACCGTGACCGCATTCCCACCGTGACACCGCTTTGGGGGTGACCGATAAGGAAAGAGCCAGCTTGGATTGCGTGAGGCCGCATTTTTCGCGGAGAGAACGGATGGTGTCGCCGGTCACATAGGGATCCATAAATTCAGGCTCCTTTCACAGGCAGTTTGCACACTTTATTATACGCAGAACGTGGAAAAAGAAAAACCATGAATCATAGACAAGGGGCTGACCCTGCATGCACTGTAATGTTAAAAGGGAACGGAGTGATTGTATTTGAGAGGCAAATATGATAGAATAAGCTGTATTTTTGTATGCGGAGGCAGAATGCTTCGATGAGCGACCGGATCTACATGGACAACGCCGCCACCACCGCTGTAAGGCCTGAGGTGCTGGCCCGGATGCTTCCCCTGTTCGGGGAAAACTATGGCAATGCTTCCTCAGTGCATGCCACAGGACGGGAAGCCCACAGAGTGCTGGAAAACGCGCGCAGGCAATGCGCACAGGCCCTGAATGCCAAAGAAAACGAAATCTTTTTCACCTCCTGCGGCACGGAAAGCGACAACTGGGCCCTTACCGGCACAGCCTTTGCGCTGAAGGAAAAGGGCGATCACATCATCACATCGAAAATTGAGCATCCCGCGGTGCTGCGAAGTTGCGAATGGCTTGAAAAGCAGGGATTTCGCGTTACCTATGTCGGTGTAAACCGGGATGGGCTGGTGGAACCTGACGAGGTCGAAAAGGCGATCACCGACCGCACCATCCTGATCAGCATCATGACCGCAAACAATGAGATCGGCACCATTCAGCCGGTGAGCCAAATTGGAAAGCTCGCCCATGAAAGAGGCATTCTTTTCCACACGGACGCCGTACAGGCTGCGGGGGCGATCCCAATCGATCCCACGGGATGGGGAGCCGACCTGATCTCCCTTTCCGGACACAAATTTCACGGCCCCAAGGGCACCGGGCTGATCTACATCCGCAGCGGCACCCATATAGAACGATTCATGCGGGGAGGCGAACAGGAACGGGGCATGCGCGCAGCCACTGAAAACCTGCCCGGCATTGCGGGAATGGCGGAAGCGCTGCAATTGAGCGTGAGTGAAATGGAAGAAACGAGCCTCCGCCTCATGATGATGCGGGACAGAATGATCAGCGAGCTTACCCGCATTCCCGGAAGCCAATTGAACGGACACAGTATGCAGCGTCTGCCCGGAAACATCCATCTCAGTTTTGAAGGCATCGAAGGCGAGGCTTTGCTTCTGCGGCTTGATCTTTGCGGCATTGCCGCTTCCAGCGGATGCGCCTGCACCAGCGGAAGCGTGGAAGCAAGTCATGTGCTGAAGGCCATCGGGCTGAGCGACGAAATGGCAAAGGGAAGCATTCGGCTTAGCCTTGGTAAAATGAACACAGAGGAAGAAGCGGACGAGGTGATCCGCGTGCTGCCGAAGATCGTTGAAGACCTGAGAAGAATGACACGGGGCTGAAAACAGACCCATGAATACAGGAAAAAAAGCATGAATTTTGAAATACACGGAAACATCGAGGGCATACGCGAAAGCGTGCTTGCGGGGCTGAACTCGCTTTATGACTATCCCGTTGAGCAGGATGAATACTTCCCCCGCGAGATCCTCACCCCCATTGCCGTTTTGAGCGCCCGGCTCAACCGGGAATTCAGCCTCTATTTCAGCCGGGAAGGCGACCTGCTTGACATCACAGTGGGCGACACCGATTCGGTTCCCCTGCAGGACTGGCACATGCGCCGCTCGGGCGGACGGCCCAGCCGGGTGAGATGCATCCACACGCACCCCGGCGGAAGCCCCTACCTGAGCGACGTGGACCTGAGCGCCCTCAGATCCCTGATGCTGGACAGCATGTGTGCCGTTGGAGTGGACCGGGACGGGAACATCACCGGCATACAGTGCGCTTTTCTGGGCAAAAAAAGCCGGGACGGAAGAGAAACGCGCATAGTGGGCCCCATGATGCCCAGAGCAAACCGGCAGAAAGAGCTGACAGAGGAAATATACGAGAGCGAAAGGATCGTTGACGGAGACCGGGATGAGGAAAACGCCTCCGATGCCGAAAAAGCCCTGTTGGTGGGGATCGACAGTGAAGAATCGCTGGACGAATTGGAAAGCCTTGCTGAAACTGCCGGGGCCAGGGTGGTTGGACGGGTGCTGCAAAAAAAAACGCGGCCTGACAATGTCCCCTATCTGGGCAGCGGAAAAGCCCAGCGGCTGCAATTGGACGCCCAGGCCGCGGGAGCGGATCTGATCCTGATCGACGACGAGCTGAGCGGAATACAGAACCGGAACCTTGAGGACATCACCGGCATCAAGGTGGTGGACCGGACCACGCTGATCCTGGATA
>JAZLIA010000114.1:0-35689 GCA_045617125.1 Clostridia bacterium
TTCATATCATCGTTGGGCAGGTTGATCACAGACACCGTGGTTTCAGCCACATGATCCGCCGCGCACTTCTGGATCGCCAGAGCAATGATGTTGCGGGCTTTCTTTTCGCCCTCTTCCTTGGCTTTGCTCTCGATCTCCCGCACAGAAGCGGCAGCATCATGGAAGGCTTCCTTCTGCACCCGGTCGATTACCATCTGACGGGCCTCATCCTGAGTCATGGAAGCAATGCGTTCCAGCTCGGTCACCTGTTTACCCTTGATCTCTTCTGTTTCCCTGCGGATTTCCTCAACCTCAGCATACTTATCATCCAGTCCGCGTTCCCGATCCGCCAGCTGATCCCGTTTTTTGTCCAGCTGTTCCTCGCGCTTATCCAGGTTATCCTCACGCTGGTTGATACGGCGCTCACTGCGCTGCACCTCGTTGCGACGGTTGCGGATCTCGTTATCCAGTTCACTCTTGAGACGAAGCGTTTCTTCCTTCGCTTCCAGGATCATTTCCTTTTTCTTTTCATCCGCACGATGAGTAGCGTCATCAAGCAGCTTGTTCGCATACTCCTCAGTACGGCCGATCTTCTTTTCAGTGAAATTCCTGCGGTAGTTATAGCCCGCCAAAAGGCCCGCTCCGCAGCCAAGCAGAAGCGCCACCACCGCAATAATGACCCATCCTACAGTTCCCATAACTCCTCCTCCCGGTACTTCCCATTTTCTTCTTTTACTTCTTCAAACGACAAAAAGCCATAAGAGACCCACTCTTACGGCTGCTGCTTTCTCACAACACGATAACCGAACGGACAGGACCTGTCCGCCGGAAACCGAAAACGGAAATGTTTAACCTTAACCTATGCCTCACTCAGGCACAGATAATCACCGCCTATTTCTGCAATTCACATAACATGCAAATAAGTTCACACGAACCCTGCCCGGGGAAATATGCGAAAGCGGCCAATGCCGGATGAACGGAAAAACAGGAGCGTTTATATCAGAAAACAGCAGGAACCTTTCCTCAATGGAAAATTCCATATGCCGACCATTATTATTTTAACTGAATAAACTGTGCTTGTCAATCCGTTAATCGATAAAAAGCCGGGAGAAAAGCAAAGCAAGCATCTGGACAGACGATACATCCGATAAAGTAAATCCCAAAGCCGGTGAGTTGACAAAAGCTTCATCCCATTTTATAATAAGGCCTGTTCAGAAGCAGCATAAAAGGAGTGTTGATATCGTTATGACCTATGAACTGCATATTGCCGGTCTCGTCCGTCATCTTCCGATCTGCCCTGTAAGTGACACACTTTCCATTGGTGCGTTTGTGATTTTCGGGGATGTGGAACTCACAGAAACCTGTGCAGGGGAACTGCTCAAAAAAGCCCCAGAACATGATGTGATCATCACTGCCGAAAGCAAAGGGATCCCCCTGGTGCATGAAATGGCCCGGCAATCCGGTGGAAAACGCTATATCCTGGCACGCAAAGCCCCCAAGCTTTACATGAAGGATGTTTTCACTGTGGAAGTGAATTCCATCACCACCGCCAAACAGCAGGTTCTCTGTCTGGATGGAGAAGATGCCAACTATATGAAGGGCCTTCGTGTGCTGATCGTGGATGACGTTATTTCAACCGGTGAATCTCTGCGCGCACTGGAAACGCTGGTTGAAAAAGCCGGAGGAAACATCGTCGGCCGTATGGCGATCCTGGCTGAAGGCGACGCCCAGAAACGGGACGATATCATTTATCTGGAAAAGCTTCCTCTTTTCAATTCCGAAGGAATGCCTCTCGACTGATCCTGCCCCCCCAAACACAAAACGTTCTTGCAGCACATTTGATTGTTTTCGAAAATAATGCCGGCGCAGTCTTCAAAGAGCACTGCGTCGGCTGTTCTTTATGCTTCATAGCCTCTGGGATTGTTTTTCTGCCAGTTCCAGGCATCCCTGCACATATCCTCCAGAGGCCGCTTTGCTTCCCACTTCAAATCGTTTCTGGCTCTGGTTGGATCGGCATAGCAGGTTGCAATGTCTCCGGGACGGCGCGGAGTCACTTCATAGGGGATCTTCAGTCCGTTCACCTTTTCAAATGCAGTCACGATCTGAAGCACACTGTAGCCATGACCGGTGCCAAGGTTCACGATCTCCACGCCCTTATGCTCCACAGCATACTGAAGGGCCGCAAGATGACCCTCTGCCAGGTCCATCACGTGGATATAATCGCGCACACCGGTTCCATCCGGAGTGGGATAATCATCTCCGAACACCCTCAGATGATCCAGTTTTCCGCTGGCGACCTGGCAGATAAAGGGCATCAGGTTGTTGGGAATCCCGGACGGATCCTCTCCGATCCTGCCTGATGGATGAGCGCCGATGGGGTTGAAATAACGGAGAAGCACCACACTCATATTCGGATCTGCCGATGCGGTATCGGTAAGGATCCTTTCAGAGATCCATTTGGTCCATCCGTATGGGTTTGTGCAGCCCGTGGGAAAATCCTCCCGCAAAGGCATGTTCTGATTCGTTCCGTAAACCGTTGCAGAGGAAGAAAACACCAGGTTATTGCAGCCAAATTCCTTCATGACGCGGCAAAGGCACATGGTAGCGTCCAGGTTGTTGCGGTAGTATTCCAACGGAATCTGAGTAGACTCGCCAACTGCTTTTAACCCGGCAAAATGGATCACCGCGTCGATCCGATTGCTTTCAAACACCGCGCGCACATCCTTTTCATCGGTGCAATCGCCCACATACAGGGTAACCGGCTTCTTTGTCAGTTCCATCACCCGACGAAGCCCCTCCCGGCTGCTGTTGCTCAGGTTATCCAGAACGACGACCTCATGGCCGGCTTCCAGCAGGGATAAAGCCGTGTGGGACCCAATATACCCGGCACCGCCGGTAAGCAAAACCCGCATGTTATTTCCTCCCGATCATTTTTGATGCAGAACCTAAAATGTTCCAATTATATTATATCATGATTAAGGAACCCGTCAATCAAAACATGGAAATACCCGTTTTGTATCGCGGGCAAATTTATTTTCATTTTTTGCAGGAAACTGCTTTGGAACATCGAAATAATAAACATCAGAAGATCGGTGTTCCCTGTTCCGGCAAGATTCTGTTCTCTCTTTTATCAAAGCAGAATGCCGGCTGCGGAACCGATTCAGAAAGGAGCAAAAATATGAAACTGACATTAACTGCGAAAAATATGGTCGTTACCCCGGGCATCACCAACCGGATCAGTAAAAAAACCGCTACAATGGAAAGATATCTTCGGTCCGACACCGAAATGATCATGCGCTTGAGGAAAGAGCGGGATCAGCGCATCTGCGAGATCACCGTTCCGATGAACGGAGTCACCCTTCGTGCCGAAAGCAGCAATACCGACAACCTGTTTATGTCCATCGACAGTGCGCTTGCCAAAATCGAGCGTCAGATCCTGCGTCACCGCACCAAGCTTGAAAAGCGGCTGCGTGAAGATGTGGACATGAACGAGACTCCCGAATTCATTGAGGATCCCGAGGTATATGGTTCCGGCGAAAAGCAGATCGTGCGCACCAAGGAATATCCGCTCCGCCCGATGAGCAAGGAAGACGCCGCTTTGCAGATGGAACTGCTGGGGCACAATTTCTTCGTGTTTGTGGATATTGACAATGAGAAGACTGAAGTGCTTTACCTCCGAAAGGATGGAAACCTTGGCCTGCTGATCCCCGAAGAATAATAGTTCATTTGCCCGGGCTTCTGCCCGGGTTTTTTTATTCCTTCTGGTTCGTTGTATGCGGACGGTTTCTTATAAAGAAACAAATTGTTATCATTCATCCGATACGCATCATGTGCGGCTTGACTTTTTCTCCTCTCCGTATACAATGAAGAAGGATTTTTTGATGAAAGGATCTTTTCCTGATGGTTCTGCAAAAATACTTCGGAACAAAAAAGTTTTACAAATCCGTTCTTCTTCTGCTCATTCCCATTGTAATCCAGCAATTCATCTCCAACTTTGTCTCACTGCTCGATAATATCATGGTTGGCGGTCTTGGCAGCAACAGCATCAGCGCCGTTGCCATCGTCAATCAGGTGATCAGTGTTTACAATCTGGCCATATTCGGCGGGCTGAGCGGCTGCAGCATTTTCGGCGCCCAGTTTTTCGGCAAGAACGATATGGACGGCATGCGGCACACCTTCCGCTTCAAGGTATACTTTGGCTTCATCGTCACCCTGATCGGGATCGTTTTACTGGCCCTTTTCGGAAACATCTTTTTCTCCCTGTTTCTCACCGGTGAAGGCAGCGATTCCGATCCTGCCTTGATTTTGAAGGAAGCCGGGGAATATACTTCCGTCATGCTGTGGGGACTCATTCCGTTCATGGTGGTACAGGTGTATGCCGGAACGCTCCGTGAAGCCGGTAACACCATCGTGCCCATGGTGAGCGGCATCATTGCCATTGCGGTCAATCTGTTCGGCAATTACCTGCTTATCGAAGGGCATCTGGGATGTCCCCGTCTGGAAGTAAAGGGAGCGGCTATTGCGACCGTGGCAAGCCGTTATGTGGAAATGCTGTGCGTGGTGCTTTACAGTCACTTGCACACCCAACGTTTCCCCTTCTTCAAAAAAGCCTATCGCAGCGGTTATATTCCTTTATCACTGATAAAGAGGATCGCGGTCACAGGCACTCCCCTTCTGATCAACGAGATCCTTTGGTCTCTTGGTATGACCTATATCAACCAGATCTATTCCACCCGTTCGCTGGACGCGATGGCGGCGCTCAATATTTCCGGAACTGCCTGGAACCTGTTCTGTGTGATCATGTTCGGCATGGGTACGGCAGTATCCATCATGATCGGCCAGCTATTAGGGGCCGGAAAGCTGGAAGAAGCCCGGGATACAAACCGAAAGCTGATCGTGCTCACCGAGATCATTCACATCGTGATCGCTATCCTGATGATCCTTGCTGCGCCCTTCATTCCCCTGCTCTACAACGTGTCGGATTCGATCCGTTCTCTTACAGAAAAACTGTTGGTGATCGCAGGTGCTTCCCTGCCCCTTCATTCCTTTGCGCATGTTACTTATTTCACGATCCGCTCCGGCGGAAAAACGCTGATCACCTTCCTGTTTGACGCGGTCTACACCTGGTGCGTCACAGTAGCCCTGGCCTATATTCTGTGTTATTTTACGGATATGGATCTGGTAAGCATCTATTTCTGCGTTCAGTTCATTGACATTATCAAACTGGTTATCGGCATTCTCATGCTCAGAAGCGATTTCTGGGCTCAAAATATCGTAAAGGAAGATCAGAAATGAAACGAACGGTTTTGATACATTTCTTCTCACTTCTTCTTTCTCTGCTGCTTTTCCTGCCGCTTTCCACATCTCTTGCGGATACAACGGAAGCAGAGTTCACCTACCGGCTATGCGCGGATGATTCCGCGGCGCTTCTCTCCTACACAGGAACAGAGAAAACCGTTACCATTCCGGAAAAGATCGACGGTCATCCCGTTTCTTTCATCGAAAGCAGTTGTTTTCTTTCCTCCAAAAAGCTTTCCACGGTTCTGATTCCTTTCCCGGTCACGATCCGTTCCGCCGCGTTCAACAGCTGCGAGGCACTCTGCCAGGTCATTTTCCTTTCAGATACCGGTAAAAACACCGATGCCGATCTTCTTTCAAATTGCCCGGATGCAATGCTTTATATTAGTCAGGACTGTGAATCGCTTCTGTCGCTTGCAGAAGAAAACAACATTCCTTTCACCATCTTTGATACACTCTACATCGCAAATGGAAAAACCAAGAAGCTGCATTATCCCGCTTGTGCCTCTGTGAAGGATATGAGTGAAAAAAACAAGCTGTTCCTATTTGACAGGGATGAGGCAGTCAGCCTGGGGCTCGTTCCCTGCAAGCGCTGCAACCCGTAATGAAGAAAACATTTTCTTATTTTCCGTCTTCAGAATACCCTTTTCCCAAATTTCTTCAAAATCATGGAATACAGAAAAATCACTGCTGCAAGATTCAGCGCACATACATATGAATCATTCGGTTGAAACAAAATCGATCATTCTGCAAACCCTGTCCGCTCCCTGCGAATGCAGATGCCGTTATTGTTTGCTTTCATGGGATGGTCATCCCATTGGTGCGAATTATGAGCGCAGCAAGCAGTATGCAAGGGATTTCTACCACTATATTCAGGAAAAACGCCCGGATTTACATCTTCACTTCACCTTTGGATGCATAACAGGAAAAATATCTGCCGATGTTCAGGCGGTCATCCTTATCACACATCGTCAAACATAAAAATCGGCACAGCCGGAATGATCCGTCCGTACCAATCCTGTTTTAAAAATTCTTTAATGGGCTGCCCTTTCGGGCAGCCCACCTTTTAACCAATAAACTTATTCAGTTGATCAGTTGCCATTGAAGATGTCGCACAGGGACTGCCAAGCAGGCATACCGGCTTCAACGATCTCCGCAGGAGTGCCGTTGCCAAGAGCCCACAGCAGGTTGCTGCCGATAACATCGTTGTTGGAGCCCAGCAGGAACAGCTTGTAAGCGCAAGCGTGATCGTTGCCGCGCATCATGGCATAGGTCTCATACACGGCGCGCTCGTCGGTGTAGAGGATCTTGTTGCCAACCCAGGTCTCGTTCTCTTCGCCGCCGTTCACATCATAGGTGTACAGGTCATAGATCTGCTGCAGCTTGAGAGAGGTTTCTTCGTCATACACATTGGGAATACCATAGATGTTGGGGCAGGCCAAAGCCATGTAGTCAGCACCCTTGGGTCCCTTGGGGAACATCACAGCGCCCCATTCATCGGCCATGTCAGCCATTTCGGAACCATCGTTGAAGCCCTGCCAGGTCTGGCCGGCATAGAAAGCGGTGGTGCCTTCCTTCCAATAGGACTTGAACCAATCCCACTGGGTATCGGCAGGCTGAGGAGCAGCATAGGTGTTCCAGGTGTCAATACGGAACTGCAGAGCTTCCAGAGCGGCGTCAGTGCCCATCACGGGAGCCAGCTTGCCATCAACGGTGTCAAAGAAGTTAGCGCCATTGGAGATGACGAGGCCGATGGTGAAGTCATCACCGGAACCGGTCATGCCGTAAACATCGATAACGCCATCGTTATCCACGTCGCGCTGAACCTTGGCCATGATTTCGGTCATCATATCCCAAGTCCAGGTGCCGTCAGCCTGAGCATCATAGATGGTGTTGTAGTCCACACCGGCTTCTTCCAGAACACGCTTATTGAAGAAGATGCAGGAACGGGGCTCGTTAGCACCAACGTTCACACCGAAGACCTTACCGTCCAGGGTAGTGAACTGAGAAGCGATCGCATTCCACTTGTCGGAGGACAGGTCGATGCTCCAGGGCATATACAGGTTGTTGGCCAGAGCGTTGCCGGCAAAGTCAGAAGCGATGGCGATCAGGCACAGTTCGCTGTTGTCCTTGTTCATAACGCGGTTAGCCAGTTCGGTGGGGTTGCCTTCCCAATCGCTCAGAGCCTTTTCAACGAGCTTCACGTTGTAGGTCTCTTCGAGCCAGTCACGATAGGCATAAGTGTTGGCGAGTTCGTCATCGGGATCTTCGTCACGTTCGCCTTTGGACCACCAGTCATAGAAATACACGGTCTGTCCGCCGAAATCAAGACCTTCGATGATCTCGGGGTAGCCCTCCGGCACTTCAGCCAGAGCAGCGCAGGAAACAACCAGCAGCGCCGCAACCAGCAGCATAGCAAGCAGTTTCTTCATGGGGATTCCTCCTTTTTTAATTTGCAACAGACATTCGCCTATTGCTTTGTGTTTACATATTATAGCATTTCACCTAACTGTTTGCAAGCTTTTTTTATAGATTGCACAAAATGAGAACATAGACCGCAGCAATTGATCATCATAAGCCGGGATCATTTCTGTATGATCAAGCTGACGGCAGCATGTCTTTCACTCCTTCTTTGATGTTCGTTTTATCATTTTTACAGATCAAAAATGCAGCTGTGATACTGAAGGTGCCGCCCTCCGGATCACAGCTGCATTCAGGTCGAAATACGTTAGGGATTTTTTAAAAGAGGATTGCTCTGCTCCCGGCAGGTTTTCTGATCTCAAAAGCACTTTTTCCGAAGCATTTCGATCGTCACGTATACCGGCTTATTCCTTGGAACCCGTCATGACCAGACTTTCAACGAAGGTACGCTGAGTGAAAGCATAAAGAACGATCAGCGGGATGCAGCAGATAAACACTGCGATAGAAATCAGCTGTAGGGAACGGTTAGGAGCAACGACGACCGCCTGATTGCCTCCAGTGGCAAAGTACTTGGTCATTTCACTGGCCATTGTACTCATTTCAGTGGAGAAGAGAGTATACTTTGTCAGGAAGTTGCGGGAATAGAACAGGTCGGTCCACTGCCAGACGAACGCAAACAGAAAGCAGCTGGCGATCGTGGGAACAGCGTCGGGCAGCATGATCTTCACAAAGGTGTGCATGGTTCCGCAGCCATCCACATATGCCGCCTCTTCCAGACTTTCCGGCACGGATTTGAAATACTGACGCATCATGAAGATGTAAAGCCCGTTTTTCAAACCCATGCAGGTCAAGCTCATCAAAGCATACGGCCAAATGGATCTTCGTATATTGAGCGGCTTTCCAGTAATCGCTGTGAAGATCCCGAATATATCAAAATTCGAAAAGTTCTTATAGAGCGATGTCTGGATCGTCTGCGGCGGTATGATGATCAGCGCGATCACACACGCAAACCAGAATTTCTTCAGCGGAAAATCAAACCTGGCAAAGCCGTATGCCACCAGCGTGCAGGAAATGATCTGCAGCGTAGCAGTCAGAAGCGATATCCACAGCGTGTTGACCATGGAGTTATCCGGCCAGGAATTCAGCTCCGTAAGATCCGCTACGATCCTGTAGTTGTCCAGAGTAACATTCCGGGGCAGCAGGATGACCGTGCTGTCATTCAGATCCTTTTCCTGCATCAGACTCATGGACATACGGGTGATCATCGGCTGGATGATCATGAAGCACAGGCCAAACATCAGCAGCGCCCGGGCCACGGATATCGCGATCTCCTTGCTGCGGCGCTTGAGCAGATAGCCGCCGCTGCGGCGGTTTCTGTCGCTGAATTTCATACTTTTCCCGATATAGACCGTATTATCCTTACTCATAAGTCTTCACCACCAGTTTGATAATTGCGGTGCCTACACCGATGATCGCCAGGGCCACACCGAAATAGATCCAGCTCATGGCGGAGGCATAACCGAAGTTGCCCTGCCGGTACATCACGGTGCTGGTCACATATTCCATCACCTTGTTATCATTCTTCATGAAGAAGTCGATGATAGTGTAGATCAGGTTCACCAGAAGCAGCGGGCTCACCATGGGGAAAGTGATCTTCCAGAAGGATTCCCAGGCAGAGCAGCCTTCCACATCCGCCGCCTCATACAGGGAGGGAGAAATGGACTGCAGGCCGCTCAGCAGCACGATGATCTGGATGCCGCTGGCCATGACCACGTCATAAATGGCATCGATCATTCTGAAGATCACATCAAACACATCACCGGCTACACCGGAAACCGATAGAAGGCTCTCCAGCGCCGCTGAAATATTGACTCCGGAGGCTTCCTCCACAGAATTGCCAATACCGGTCATCAGGTTATAGAATTCATTGGAGCTTTCGATTCCGGGCAAAACACCGGAAGAAAGGATCACGGGCAGGAAGAAGATGATCCTGCAGAAGGTCCTGCCCTTGAAATTCTGGTTCAGAATGACCGCGATCACGAAGCTCATCACCAGCGTAGCCACGATATTGATGAGCATACGCCAGATCTCGCCTTCCAGATCATTCGCTGTGCTGAACAGGTATTTGAAGAAGTTCGGATCGGTCCTGAGCGCATAATTGTAGTTGGTGAAGTTGTTCCATTTGATGATGTTCAATCCATCAGCAATGCCGTCCACATCACACAGACTCATTGCCAGTGAATTCACGATCGGCTGCAGCAGGAATGCGAAAAAGCCAATGATAAACGGTAAAATGAACAGAACACCCACACGGGCACGCCGACCCTTGATCGTTCTATAGGGTGCAGTACCTGGAACGTACTGCAGCACGGCATCCCTTGTCCTTTCCAGGAAGCTGCCCTTTTTTTCACTCATTCGGCGATCCCTCCTTCCGATTCAGTGTCGATTCCTTCCGCATCCGCGGGCAGAACAGAGTAGCTGCCTCTCACATAGCTTCTGGCAGGGATCAGGGTCCCGTTGACCGTGAAGTCCTGGCTGCCATAGTTGACATACACGCAGCTGCCGTCCTCATAATAGGTTTCAGACACATCCTCGCTCACATGCCTGTGGCCGATGATAGACTGGCGGTTAAGGCCTGACATATCCTGCTGATACTGTGCAATCAGCGGGAGGATCTCATCCTTCCAGCGGTCATAGGCTGCGGAGGTGTAGCAGCTGTAAGCAGAATCCTGCAGGATCATGGTATCTTCCTTCATGAAGGTGAAGTTGAGACCGGACCCGAATTCCGCGCACCTGAGCAGCGCGGTGTGCCAGTCACCGGCCAGGTTGATCGCCTCACCGGTATAATCCTTCAGGCCATGCAGCACGATCTGGTAGAAGGGAACCGATTCATCCAGGATCGCATAGCTGTTTCCGGCCAGATCCATATCCGTCACGATATCCGCATAAGGAAGAGCATACATGTTGCCTGACTTGATAGAAATCTTCATCGTTGAGGCTGCGGTATCCAGAATGGCGGATTCCATCTTCTTCACTTCTTCACGGGTCACCGTATTGCGGCTGTAATAATCACCGCTGATAAGGCGTCCGATATCACGGAAAGCAATACCGGCCGCATTGTGACCGTTCAGATCCCTAATCAGGTTTTCGGCACACTTTTCAGCAAATTCAGGACGCACCAGATAGAACGAATCCATCCAATCGCTCTGACGGAAGGTGATGATATCGAACGGATAAAGCTTCACCTGCTCACGGGTGGTATAACGCGCGGCGTTGGAAGCGGGAATGAAGCCTTCCAGAATGCCGCTGTCATAAGCAAAGCAGGTGATCCCGTCAAAGTAAAGGTCAACTCCCTTTTCCTTAGCGGACTGGATCAGCTCATCCATCTTTTTATCGCCGCCCAGCTCTCTCACCGTGTTGACGCTGGTGAGCACCTTCTGTCGGACGCCGCCATTTGACCAGCCAGTCATACGTACGGACAGATCCTTTACTCCGACTGCCTTCAATTCATCAATGATCTCATCGGCCTGGTCGAATGTGGTGACCGGAACAACAGAATCAATAGGCAGCCCTGCCTTCACCTGTGTCTTATTGATGGCACCGACCAGTTCCACATTGACGGGCATATCCTCGGAAGCAGAAACATCCAGATCCTCACCGTATTTTTCCTGCAGATAGGAACGGAAGGAATGAGCCATATCCACATAGCTGTCGCCTTCAATGAAACGGTAGCGCTGCACGATCGTTGCTTTGGGGATCTCCTTCTCATACATGTAGAAGGGTTCGGTTCCGCCGCCGGACACTTTGAACTTGTCATAGTGAATCACGTTATACTTGGCATAAACCTCGTTGTAACTGCTGATCTTTTCTGAAATATCCGCCATGATACTGGCAAATGCATCGCCTTCTTCGATCACGCAGATAAAGGAGCCGTCCCCCTGCCCCATACCGAACACCGGCAGGGCAGTGCGGTTTTCTGTTTTGGCTTCGTTCGTGATGCGGGCATAGTCCATGCCGTACACATTGGTCACGTACGTTGCCTGCTTGATCTTATGGTTGTTGTAGCGGATGATGGAGCCGCCGCCTTCGGGAACGAACATGTAGCCGTCAGTCTTCAGGTCAGCCGCGCCAAACATGGGAAGAACGGAAATCGCGCTCAGCGGTTCACTCGTCCCGCACCGGATGGAATCATAGGGAACGGACACCACGAAGTCTCCATTCTCATCAAGCCGGTAGAGGACGGAAAGGTTGAAAATCGGCCCGTTTGAAGTAATTCCCGTCTCCACCTTATTGGCGTTATCGATCTCAAGATCCTCCGCGGTGTATCCCGCATCGGCAAAATAGCCTTCCAGATCGCCCTTCTGTTTGATCGACATATCCGCCTTGGCCACATACAGCACATGATCCCGCACAGTGGGATACTGTTCCTCCAGCTGCTTCAGTTCATCTTCCTTCAGCTTGGCAGGATCCTTTTTGCTGTAAAGCTTGCTGACAAGCTTGGAATTCTTCTTTCCCATCTTGTCGGAAAAATCCTTGAAACGTTCTTCCGTCAGCACGGTGGGGAAATTGTAGACACGCTCGATCTGACCGATCGCGTAATCCACCCTGACAGAACCGTCTTCCTGGTTAATGATATTGAAATTGCGGTTCGCGATGGAATAGGTGTAGTTGTTCCATTCAATATCGGCACCAAAGCTGGAATAAACGATGCTCACCGTGGAAGCCAGGAATTCACGGTTCTTCTGGATCTTGGCATACTCGGTATCCTCTGCCCAGTTTGTCGGGTTGGAATACCACACTTTGCCAGTTTTCTTGTCTGTCAGAGTAAAATGGGTCGTCTGCGGATCCATTTCGAACAGCAAACGCTCATTTTCCATGGTGACTGCTTTTGCATCCTCATCCGCAAAGAGCACCTCGGGGGCTTCACCGTAATTCACATTGTCGTTCACCGTATACACCTTGTAGAGCACAAAGGCGAACGCAGCCAGGAGCAGAAGCACCACGCCCAGCACGATCAGGCGGATGAGACGCTTTTTCTTTTTGTTATTCATCCCTCATCCCCCCTTAATTCAATCTGAACACGATCTCGCGGTACATGCTCACAAAGTACCCGATCGCATCCGAAAGCAAGCTGAAGAACACAAGAATCAGGAAAATGATCACGCAGGCCCCGAATACTGTGAACAGCAGGAACGCGATGGTCTTCGCCGGGCCGTAATCGTGAATTTCCATCAAACCCACAAACACAAGGAACACGCACCATATCACACTGATCGCAAGCAGCACGGTGTAAAAACCGGATTCCTCAAAGGTGATCATATTGCTCACCAGGATCATCGGCAGCTGGATCAGCACATAGGGCACCAGGGCATAGCACATGCCGATATAAATGTTCCGGAAAGTTCCCTTGCCGTCAAACAGCGTGGTCAGGGCCCAGTTTGCCAGGCACAGGATGAGGAACGGGAGCAGCAGAGACGCCATTTCCTCAAACACGTTGATGTGTTGGATGGGAGCGTTGATAAACTGGAAATTGGTGCACAGCAGCTTGAGCACACGGGTGATCAGAAACAGCACCAGGAACGTGGTTGCCACTGCAAAGCTGCCCTTATCTTCATGGGCAAGATCCCAAAAGCCATCAAACGGATGAGTGATCACATGCAGGGCATATCGCATGTCACTCAGATATCCGCTGATCCGGGTGCCAAAGCTCACTTGGTTCATTTCCGCAGCCGCTTCAATTGTCTTTGCGGACTTTTTCATGCTCATGCACCATCACCTCCCACTTCATTCTCCGCACCCTGCCGATAACGACAGGAATGATGAGCAGCACCGCAAGGATCAATGCGACCCACCAGATGTTCTTTTCGACCCAGTACTTGCGGTAAAGCTTGAACGCTCTTCCGTAACTTTCCTGATCGTGTGCCATCTTGAAATAATTCATGGCTTCTTCATACAAGCCGGGATTCTTATCGCTTCCCTGCTGCAGAAGGGCACGGCCGATACCGCGGAACGCCAGAGGATAATTTGCATTCAGCCGCATCACGTCCTGCCAGGTCTCTGCGCTTTCGTCATACTCGCCTTTCGTGTACAGGTTGATGGCCTCATAGATCATCTCACCGTACTCTGTGGGCGTAAACACGGTGATCGTGTTCTTCTGCTGGTCCAGCACCAGAAGATCCCTGCCGATGTGTTCCAGACTGATCGCGGTGATGAACGCACCGTCAATATTTCCCTGTGTACCGAAAGCCCACAACAGAACACCCTGGCTGTCATAGCCGAACAAACGTCCGCGGGTCTTGTCGAGTGCAACATAGATATCGTTTTCAAGCACGGTAATATCGGTCATTTTGCTGGGACCGTACTGCTTGGTATCTCCTTCCACCCAGAATAGATCCCCGATCGGAGGATAACGGTCATTCTTCACCAGAATGTCATTGCCGATGCCGTTCAGACGGCGGATGGGCTTGGCATTGTCCCACTTCAGATCATACTCGCTGAAGGTGGTGGTGGTCACGTAGATGAAACCGTCTTCATCCATATACAGGTTCTCATATTCGGTAGGAACCGTGCTTTCAGAAGCGGAACGCTGGGCGTCGCTTTCGATAAAACGCTTCCAAATGTACTCCATCATGTCAATAGAGACCTTGTTTGCGCCGATAAAGCCCACAAACTGGCCATCCGTCTCAAACTTCACAAGCCCCTTGTTCACGTTCTGAACATTGGCATATACACGGCCGCTCACATCCACCGTGATGCGTTTGGGAAGAAAATCGTTTTCCTGACTGAACACGGGGTCGGAAGGCTTCGTAAACTCCTTGATGAAGTTGAGATCCCTATCCACCATCACGATACGGAAATTCTGCTTGTCACAGATGTAGATGTTGTCTTCAGCATCCACATACACATCGGTAGGCTGATTCAGCCTGGTCACTTCACAACCGCTGATCTCGCTGAATTCCCGCACCATCACATACTTTCCGTCTTCCCGGCGCACCTGAATGATGCGGTTGTTTCCGGTATCGGCAATGTAAAGTTCTTCACCCTTCACAAAAATGCTTTCAGGCTTGTTCAGGTCGGTAATGCCCAGGGACATGCTGCTGATCGTGCAGCTGACGCGGTAAGAATCGGGAGATTCCATCACATCTTCCCAATAATCATAGGTGTAGGTATAGGATGTGCTAAAGCCGTCCTGATTCAGGTTGAAGCTGTCATCCGCCATGACGGAAAAAGCAGGCAGCATCAGTAAAAGGCACATTAGCACGCACAGGACCCGTCTTTGTATTCTCATCTGGTTTTCTCCTCCTGTTTTCATTCTCATGTTCCGGATCCGCGTTTTCGTCAGTCCTTGATACCGGACGAGGCCATCGTCTCGAGGATCTGACTCTGACTCAGAATGAAAATGAGGATGGGCACTGCCATGACCACCACAGTCACAGCCGCGGCCTGACCGGTACGTGCGATACCGCCGGCCTGAATCTGATTGAGCGCATACACCAGGGTCTTCTTGGCTTCGGAATAGATCACGGTGCTGGCGCTGGTGTTCCACAGGCTCTGCACACTGAAAATGATCACAGTCAGCCACGCGGGTTTCACATTGGGCATCACAATATGCCAGAAGATACGGAATTCACCGGCTCCATCAATGTGTGCAGCCTCGATCAGGGCTGTTGGCAGGCTCTCCATGAACTGCTTCATCATGAACAGACCGATCGGAGCGGCACACGCCGGCAGCAGCAGAGCCCAGTAAGTGTCGATCATGTTGAGACGGCTCATGATCAGGTAGTTGGGAATACCGGTCACATAACCGGAGAACATCAGGCATGTGGTCACCACGCCGAAGAACAGCTTTCCGCCGGGAAAATCATACTTTGCCAGCACGAACGCCGCCATGGAAGCAATGATCAGATGCCCGAAGGTTCCTAAGAAGGTGATCAGTACGGTGTTGGTAAGATACCGGCTGAAGGGCACCCAGCTCTGCCCCATCGTGACAAGAAGATCCGCAAAGTTATCCAGCGTGGGATGCTGTGCAAACACCGTAGGCGGGAAACGGAACAGCTCGTCCAGGGGCTTCAGGGAACTGCCGATCGCAAACACCAGCGGGAATGCCATCGCGCAGGCCACCAGCGCCAGAAGCAGGTAGATGCCGATATCGCCGCCGACTGAACGGTTGGGATGGCGGCGGCGTATGCCGTGCTTTTTGGGTTTCTGGATCCTTTCGCCCCTCAGTTCCGCCAGACGGCGGTATTCATCGGCACGCGTGCGCACCTCGCCGGGACGATCCACCCACTTGCCGTCCAGATAGCGGAACATCTGAATGCCGCGATCCAAATAGAAGGTGTATTTCTTGTCCCCGCTCACAGTGACCGTCACGGTGGCTGTCGTACCGCCATTTCGCACCTGCGCCAATTTGGTGATCTGCACCAGCGGGAATTCCACCTTTCCTGCCGGCTTTTTGCATTCGAAGCGGACCTTTTCATCATCCGCGATCAGAACACCTTTATATTTTTTACTGTCAAGCCCGGTCATGGAGCCGGTTGATCTGATCTCGCTCATATCATGTACCCACCTTTGCCAGCAGATTTGTGATCGCTTTCTTGCACAGGATCATCACCAGGAACAGCAAGGTCGCGATAGCGGATGCATAGCCCATTTCAAACCGGCTGAAGCCGTAGTCAAACAGATGGGTGACCACGGTACGGGCAGCATAATCGGTGGAAGGATAACCGCACAGGGCGCGCGGCACATCGCACACGTTGAAAGCGGATGTGATGCTCATCACCGCTCCAAAGAGCAGCATGGGCTTCATGGAAGGCAAGGTAATATGATACAGTTCCTGCCAGCGGTTGCGCACACCGTCCACATAGCCTGCTTCATACATGCTGCGGTCCACGCTCTGGAAGCCGGCTACGAAGGAAAGGAAGCCGGTACCCATGCTCATCCACAGAATAACAACGATCAACACAGGCATGATGTACTGCGGATTGAGCAGCCACAGGATAGGAGCATCCACAATGCCCAATTCCATCAGGAAAGAGTTGAGATAGCCATATGCGTCACCGCGGAAAATGATTGAGAACACGGTAAAGGCATTGGCGGCAATGGAGGGAGCATAGAAGATGACTACCGCGATGGTCCTCAGCCACTTTGGAAGCTCATTGATGAACCAAGCAAACATGAAGCTGAGGATGTATCCGATAGGACCGGTGATCACGGCGATCACAAAGGTATTTTTGACAGCGGTCAGGAACACCTCGTCCTGCAGGATCAGGTTCACATAGTTCTGAAAACCGATGAACCGTGCCGGTTCAAGAATGTTGTAGTAGGTGAAGCTGTAAAAAATCGAGGTTGCGATGGGCAGGATGAAGAAGGTGAAGAACAGAATGGCATACGGAGCGAGGAAAAGGTAACACACTTTCAGATTTTTTGCCCGTTGCCAGCCATAGACAAACTTTTCCTTCTTCATGGCTGCATACTTGCCGATTAATGATTTTGACTGCATCATTTTCTCTCCTTTCCCTCCCAATCAATCGAGCGGCAGATTGAATTCTTTACGTTTGATCCTGATCTCCTCGTTGATGGTGCGCGAGTAGGTCAGCAGTGATTCACGCGGATCGATCTTTTCGTTGATCACCTTACGGATCGCGTTGGTGATATGACGGGTGGTGGAATAGCCGCCTGCGATCTCAGGGAAGCCGCGGGTACTGCTCCGCTGCTCCTCCAGTACCGTCAGCTGACTGGTGGACCAGGCCAGCTGCCTGAGCGCTTCCTTATTGGCGGTCTGGTAACGGGCACTGGCGCCCAGCACGCTTTCCATTTCGCGGCCGAATTCCACCTGACTTTCCGTGCCGACCCACCACTTCATGAACTCCCAAGCATTCTTTTTCACGGTTTCGTCATCGGTTTTGATCATCATGCAGCAGGTACCGTTGGAATGCACTGTGCGGTCGATCGTGCCGTCCGCCTTCAAGGTTCCGGGGAAGAGGGTGAAATCCCACAGCCCGCGGATCTCAGGAGCGGAGACCATCAGTGTGTTATAGGTGGAATAGCCTGCCACTCCCAGCGGCATTTCTCCGGAACGGAAACGGCTTACAAAGTCATACACCATAGGCAAGCCGTAATCGTTGTAAAGGCTGGTATACATCTTGAAAGCCTTCACACCGGCTTCGTTGGAAATGAGTGTCTTTCTCGCCAGGTCATCATAGATATCTCCCCCGTTCTGATACACCAGGGAATTGAAAATACTGATATCAGCCAGGGTAATATCCGGGAAAGGAACACCCACAGTGAGGCTGTTGCCCTGAATCGTAGGAAGCTCGGCGATCAGCTCATCCCAGGTCTGCGGAACTTCCAGCCCCAGTTCCTCCAGAACATCCTTGCGGTAGAAGAGCAGGCTGAAGTTCTGAGTTTCAGGCAAACCGAAAACGCCCTTGTGTTCACCGTTGTTATAGGTGAGCGGGTCCAGTGCGCTCTGCTCAAAAACACTGGCCACTTCGGCATAGTCTTCAAACTGGGTCAGATCCTCCACCGCGTTGCGCATGGCATAGTTAACGGCAAACCAACCGTCCACGCTCAGAACGATATCGGGACCATTCCCGGCAACAACGGCTGTCAGGATCGCGTCAGCGGCCACCAGCTTCACGTTGACCTTGATCCCGGTCTCCGGAGTGAAGCTGTCGTCCACCATGGTCTTCAAAATGGTACTCTGGTCACGGCCTGTAACGATCCAGATATCAATGATGTTGTCTTCATTGGCATCGTATTTGTCGCCCAAAGAGTTATAATCCACAAAGTAGGAACTGAGACAGCTCCTGATCTCATGCACCGCCTTCATGAAGAAGTTTTCATCCACAGAAGGGATCTTGGCATTTTCTCCGGTTACCATGATCAGATCCACATCCAGCTTGCTTTCGGACATATTCTGCATCGCGGTGCCCAGAGAAGTAATGTTATCCTTAAAATTGGTAAAGGATTCGGTTATGCGGTCATTGTCGCGAACAAACTGTTCAAGCTGAACGGCCATGGTCTGGGCTACGGCGATACGGTCGCTCTTCTGGCCCGTCGTGGCTACAGTTTCATCCACGATCCTGTAAAGGCGCTTGCTCTCCAGATCCATCGCCTCAAGCACTTCGGGATACACCGTTTTCAGGTTATAATCGCGGAAACGGTCGGGATTGACGCCAGTCAGAACCAGCAGTTTGCGGTAGATCTGGTTTAGGCGGTAGATACTGTCTTCCACTTCATTCAGCACCGGGCCCATGGCGCCCAAAGTGACCTCCATACGGATCTTATGGCTGCCCGCAGTAAGATAGAAGCGGAAAGGATCCCCTTCCTTGTTGCTCAATGTCACCATCTTCCAACCTGTGCTGTAGGAAAACTCAACACTGCTCAGATCGGCAAACGGGATCTCATTGTCGATATAAATACTGCGGCAGCTCAGAGCACCGCGCTGATACACCTGTCTTGCCTTGATGGAAATGTTGTAATAGCCATCCTCAGGGACTTCAAAATTCCACTCGATCCACTCATTGGGATGCGTCCAGGCATCGCCGCCGATGTAGTTAAGCACCGTGCTGGTAACAGAATAAGGTTCGGTGACAGAAGAGGAACGGTCATATTTGGGGAAAAGACTGGGCTGGCTGCGCAGCACGGCATGCTCGCCCTGTACCTTCACGCTGCAGTTCCTGCCCGCTTCGGTCATAT
Source organism: Clostridia bacterium (assembly GCA_045617125.1). Classification (GTDB taxonomy): domain Bacteria; phylum Bacillota; class Clostridia; order Christensenellales; family Aristaeellaceae; genus ZC3RG03. The sequence continues at coordinate 19,399 of JAZLIA010000114.1, forward strand.
TCACCTGCGGCTGCGCCGCGAGATACTCTTCATAGGTTATGTATTTTACGGGAGGAAGCAGCTCGATCCCGCACACCACCATCGGCTCATTCACAGCCTTCATGGTCAGCGTGTTTTCACCTTCTTCGAAATAGAAACAATAGGGCTCATTCTGATAGCCCATATCATCCTTGCAGAAGGCCTGCTGAATGCCGAATACTTCCTTTTGGCTGGGGCGGATCTCGTTGCCCTGATTATCGGTACGCACTTCGCTCTTGTCAGTCCACATCCTGCTGAAACACAGCGTGCTGGCGCCGGTGAAAGGCAATTCACCATTGATCCGGATCTCGCGCTCAATATCCACACCGCGGCTCTGAGTGGTTAGATAATCAAGACGGATATTATAAAGGCCCGCCTGCGGTACATTCACTTTCCATGTCACTTCGGACCGGTCCAGGGTCAGCACGCCCTCGTCCTGAGAAACGGCGTCTCCCTCATATGCAAACACGTCAACAGCAACCGGACCGGATACCGGTGCGGCATCGCTGTGTGCTGCAAGATAAGCCGTGTAGGTGTTGCCCCTTCCGATGCCTTCCGCCTCGGTGCTGAGATCACACCCCTCATACTTGACGCTGAAATCGTTGTCTCCCCGGCCTGCGAGCCAGATGAGCACGACCGCAGCTGCCACGATCAGAACGCCCAGAATAATTCTCCGTACCTTCTTTGACATGAGTTCATCTCCCGTTTCGCCGCCGGACAGCAGCGACAGTTTTCACACGGCAAGTCAGTCTTCCCAACATGAAAAGCAAATAAAAAGCACCAACTTGCATTAATAAATCATCAATTATTATACATATTGCTCAAAAATCTGTCAATATTTATATTGAGATACATCTGTTATCATATTTTACTATTCTCTTAAATCTTTATAACAATCGTCATTTCTGAGTTTGTCCGGAGTATAATAAAAAGGAAAAAAGGATCGGAGGGCCCCTTCATGAAACGGTTCGTTTCACTTATCTGCGCTTTGCTGATCGTTTTGTCCGCTTCGTCCGCACTTGCCGGTGAAGAGGGAACGATGTGGGATTTTGAGGATCTGAAAAATCCCGGCTTTTACAAATCCGGCGCCTGTCGCTACAGTGTTGAGCCTTTTCCGGATGACAGCGGTTCCTGTGCCCTGCATGTTTCTGAACGCACAGGAGACGGTTCGGGGGCGCTGGATATCCGCCCTGCCTCTCTGGATCTCCGTTTGGGAGACACGGCGTATATCTCAGTGCTTTTCCGTCAGGATTCTGTTCCGCAATGTGATTTTTCCCTGTACCTTACCTCGGATAGATCCGTTCCGCTGCTTTCCATCACCGCAGAACAGGGAAAATGGGCTGTGCTTCAGGGAGAATTGACCCTCAGCGACAATTCAAACCTGCATTTTGCTCCTTCTGAGCAATTATCCGGACAGGATTTCTGGCTGGACCGGTTGGAAGTGCGTCTTCTTTCCCATGCCGTCAAAGAAGAAAGCGGCTACAGCCGCTGGCCAAAGGAGATCCCATCTCTCAAGGAGCTTTGCCGGGATCATTTTCTTTTCGGCGGTGCCGCGGCAGGGCTCGACCTGAAGGATCCTTCCCGGATGGATTTCTATGCCTCCCAGTTTGCAATCCTGACGCCTGGAAACGAGCTCAAGCCGGATTCGGTATTTGACCGTACCGCCAGTCAGCGCGCGGTGAAAGAAACCGGTGATGAAACACAGGTGCGGGTCCGTTTGAATGCGGCAAAGCCTTTCCTTGACTTTTGCGCATCTCAGCATATTCCCGTTCATGGACACACCCTGCTGTGGCATAACCAGACTCCATCCGATTTTTTCCGTCTTGGTTATCTTTCCTCCAGTGAAATGGCGGACCGGGAGATCATGCTGGGAAGGATGGAAAACTACATTCAGGCTGTAATGGAGATCACCGAGCAGCAATACCCCGGCCTTATCGTCAGCTGGGATGTGGTGAATGAAGCCATTGACGATTCCACAGGCCAACTTCGTGAAAACGTGAGCTGGTACCGCACCGTTGGCCCGGATTATGTGGAAAAAGCATTTGAATTTGCCAGAAAATACGCAAGAGAGGATATCCTTCTGTGTTACAACGATTATAATTCCGCCAATTTTCCCAAATCCAAGGGAATTCTGGAATTGCTGAACACCCTTGTTAAGCAGGACAACATTGACTGCTATGGCTTCCAGGCTCATTACGAAACCAACAACCCCACAGTAAGCATGGTGGAAAGCATGTTCCGGAAGGTGACCGATCTGGGCCTGAAGATCCGGGTGAGCGAAATGGATGTGAAGGTGACCACAGTAACTCCCCTGGGATTTGAACAGCAGGCTAAAAAATACCGGGATCTGATGGAATTGTTCCTCCGTTACGAATCTTCCGTTGTCGCAGTACAGACCTGGGGCGGAACGGATGACACCAGCTGGCGTTCTTCCGATCGCCCCTTGCTTTTCGCGGCCTACGGAGAACCCAAGCCCGCCTTCTGGGCCGTCGCAGGGCTGTTTCAGAAAACAGAATAAATGTTTTCCCCATGATAAAAAGCATCGTCTGCGGGCGATGCTTTTTTATAAGAAGAGATCCTTTCTGTCCTTTTGATCAGGGAACCAGCCGCTCTGTCTTTTTCTCCGGTATTTTTCCGATCACCAATGCACACCTGCAGGGTATATAGATCGTAAAGCCGCTTCCCTTCCCCGGAACCTCTCCTGAATGATACACGGTTGTCCTGTCGATCCGTTCCTGACCTCCAAATTCAGGAGTATCTGTAGAAAAGATCACCCGGTAATCCCCTGCTCCCAAAAGATGCGTGTGCACGAAGAAATCCGTTTCGGAATGCACAGTATTGAAATTGAATACATAGATCAGCTTTCCCTTGCAGAAAGAGACGATCCTTTTTTCCTGGTCGATCCACAGGTTCACAGCTTCCTTTTGCCTGAGTACCTTATGCGCAGAAGCAAACTTCAGCATTGCCCTGTCAAAATTCTCCAGCCAGCTGTATTTCAGATATCCATTTTCCACAAGAGACCATTGACGGCGGGCATACTTGTAGCTCCATCCATTTCCCTCCCGCGGAAAATCGATCCACTCCGGATGTCCGAATTCATTCCCCATGAAGTTCAGATATCCGTCTCCCGCCAGAGACAGTGTCACAAAACGGATCAGCTTATGCAGATCCACAGCCCGGTCGATCACAGGAGAGTGGTACATTCTATCCATTCCGGTGTACATTTCAGCATCCGCCATACGGAAAATGAGCGTCTTGTCTCCTACCAGAGCCTGATCATGAGATTCAGCATACGCAATGCACTTTTCCTGTGGGCGTCTGGTAGTCAGTTCATACCACAGGCGGAACATGTCCCAATCCTCATCCCGATATTCCTTGAGAAGACGTATCCACAGATCCGGCAAGCCCATACTGAGCCGGTAGTCAAAACCGTATCCTCCCTTTTCCACGGGGATGCACATGCCAGGCATACCGCTCATTTCCTCCGCCACCGTGATCGCGCCAGGATCCACCTGATGGATCAGCATATTGGCAAGGCGCAGATAACAGAGGGCATCCAGATCCGTATTCATGCTGAAATACTGGGAATAATCCGTAAAAGCACAGCCCAGGCCATGATTCTGATAGATCATCGATGTGACACCGTCAAACCGGAACCCGTCAAAATGAAAATCCTCCATCCAGTACTTCAGATTGCTCAAAAGAAAATGGAGCACCTCCGGACGGGCATAGTCAAACAGACGGGTCTTCCACGCAGGGTGCCACCCACGATCTCCAGAAAGAAAATACTGCCCATCTGTGCCATCTTGCCGGTTCAGTCCTTCCCCTTCATTCGGGCAGGCATGAGAATGCACCACATCCAGCAATACTCGCAGGCCCAGGGCATGAGCCCGGTCGATCAGGTATTTCAGGTCATCCGGTTCGCCATACCATCCGGAGGGAGCAAAAAAGTTGGTGACCTGATATCCAAAGGAAGCATAATACGGATGTTCCGCCACAGCCATCAGCTGCACGGTATTATAGCCCAGGTCGCGGATCCTGATCAGATTCCGATCAGCAAACTCCCTGTAGCTCCCGATTCCTTCTTTTTCCTGAGCCATCCCGATATGCGCTTCATAGATCAGGGGCGGTTCTTTTTTCCGTTCCCGATAGCCCGCATCGCTCCACTCGTAGGATCTTTCCGGCTCCCACACCATGGCGCATAATGCCCCGGTCTCCGGATCATGGTGGGTGAAGCGTACATAGGCCGGGATCCTCTCAAAGCTATCCTCACCGCGGCGCACCCACAGCTTGTAGAACATGCGGTGCTTTATTGCATCTTTTCCCGGAATAAACCCTTCCCACTCACCGTTATCCTTTCGGATGAGGGGAATGCTCTTTTTATCCCAGCCGTTCATATCCCCGATCAGATGCACTTCATCCGCTCCGGGCAGCCATTCCCTGAATACCCAGCCGTCTTCCGTTCGATGAAGGCCGAAATACATGCTGCCGTTGGCAAAGGAATAAAGATCCTGTCCGCATCCCAGACGGTTCAGAATATCTAAGAACCGTTCTTCTCTCAGGGTAAGATTCTCCCTGTACGGTTTGAGCCAGGGGTCGATCCTGATCATCCAATCTGCTCCCGAAAGCGTTTTCTTCATCAACCTATCCTCCTCTGCCGGGCTGTTTATTCCCCCGGCATGATTCGCGATTTCCTCTTCACCCACACATCGATCTCATCTTTTTCCGGAGCCTGCCAAAGGCTCTCCATTTTTTGAAGAAGACCTTCATCCACAAAAAAATCCGGTCCGCCCTCCCGCAAAACAGCTTCGTTCCGTCTGGCTATATTCTCCATCCGGGTATCGTCATCCGTATCCAGATAATGCCATTCCATATTCACTCCGGCATTTTTACAAAAAGCGGTAATCCGATCCCGGTCCTTTCTGGTCCAGAAGCCCCAGTCCAGAATCACATCTGAACCGGCGTGAACGATCTCACAGGCTTTCTTCATCAGATATTCATTGGCATTTTGGGCAAGCTCGTTATAGCTTTCACCCTGTTTGTTCCGGGTAAGCACCCAGGTCAGTTCATCGGTCGAAAGAATCACTCCGCCGTGCTCAGCCTGGAATCTTCGGGCATAATAGCTTTTTCCGCTGCAGATCTTTCCGCATATCGCTATGACTTTCTTTGTCTCATTCATCTTCATTTTCCTGTATGATCCGGGATAAAAGTGCTTCCGACTGAAGAAGGGTCTCGGCACTCATCAATTGCGTACGCAGCCGGGCAGCGCCCCGCCTTCCCTTCAGATACCAGGCAAAATGCTTTCTCATCTCAATCACGGCAAAGCGCTCACCCAGCCAATCAGCCATCATCCTGGCATGCCGCATCGCAGTGTCCACCGTTTCCCGGCAGGAAGGAGGGGTATAGCTTTCCCCTTTCAAAGCACAGCCGATCTCCCGGAAAATCCATGGATTACCAAGTGCCCCACGGCCTACTGCCACCCCGTCGCACCGGGTCTCATCCAGTATGCGCACCGCATCCGCCCCGGTCCACACGTCGCCATTGGCGATCACAGGAATGCTCACCGCTTTTTTTACCTCCGCAACAGCACGGTGATCCGCCCTGCCGGAATACATCTGGTCCCGGGTGCGTCCGTGCACTGTTCCGCCCGCAGCCCCCATTTCCTCGGTAATCATCGCCAGTTCCCGGGCACAGATATGCTTTTCATCCCAGCCAAGACGCATTTTCACCGTGACCGGCAGATCCGTCGCCCGTACAGTCTCGCGAATGATTTTCCCCGCCAGAGGCAGATCCAGCATCAGAGCGCTTCCGCTGCCCCCGCCGGTCACCTTCCGGGCGGGACATCCCATGTTGATATCGATCGCTGTGAAACGCTGAAGACGCGTCAATGCTTCTGCCGCTTTTGCCATATAAACGGGATCTGTTCCAAAGATCTGAGCACTGAGCAACCCCTCTTCTGGAAGCCTGTCCGTTAGAAAACCGTAAGTCGACACCGTCTTTTTTGCTGTAATATAGCCCTGTGCACTGATCATTTCGGTCGTTGCCGCCGTGCAGCCCATTCCAAAGCACAGGGCACGGAAACAGCGGTCCGTGATCCCTGCCATCGGGGCAAGTGCGATTGTCATTTTCAGTCTCCGTCCCAAATCTTAGTCGCATTCATGTTCCGCACGCGCCAGCGGTCATTCTCGCGCATCAGGATCACGCTGTATTCCACGTTTTTCCAAACAGGAGGGGACGACGTAAGCCCTACCTCCTTCACCGTCTCGCGGAAGGAGGATTTCACCTTCCCGTCGATCGCGGGGATCCTTTCCACCACCGTAGCCGTAGCGGTATCCTCCCAAGGCCAGCACCACACCCATTTAAGCTCAAGACGATGATCAAAACCCGTGATATTATAATAATACAGATAATAATTCAAACCATCCTGAGCATTTTTGATATCAGGATCCCGGTTCAGGTAGGAGGAATAGAAATAGTCCGTCAGGTTTTCCTGGTTTTCGCCAGTCAGGATCAGGCGTGCTCTTTTCGCCATTCCATCCTTGAGCACCACCTGGATATTGTTGGCATTCATTGCATAATAGAACGAGGTCACGACCAGCCCCAGCACACAGCAAAGGATGAGCAGGCGGAAGACCACAAACCATATCAACTTTCTTAAGTATTTCACATGTCTGTCTCCCGGATTTCAAAATAACGGTGCCTGACGCAAACCGGTCAGGCACCGCATCGGAATTCTTAAACTTTGGCAGTGACCAGGCCCAGCGTATCCAGCGCGATCGCCAGCTCTTCGTTGGTGGGGATCACCAGGATCTTCACCTTGCTGCCGGGAGCAGAAATCACAGCTTCCTGCACGTTGGGCCAGGAATACTTCCGGTTGAGCTCCTCATCCAACTCCGCGCCCATCCAGCCCATATCTTCCATGATGCTGGCACGGATACCACCGTTATTTTCACCGATACCGGCCGTAAACACGATCGCATCCACTCCGCTCATTGCAGCGGCATAAGCGCCGATATATTTGCGAATGCCGTATACCAGCATATCTCTCGCCAGCTGTGCACGCTCATTACCGTTCTTCGCTGCTTCGTCTACCGTGCGCATGTCATTGGAGATGCCGCTGATTCCGATCAGACCGCTCTTTTTATTGCAGATCGCCAGCATCTCGTTGATGTTCAGGTTCTCATTGTTGCAGATATACTGAAGCACAGCCGGATCCAGATTGCCGCTGCGGGTGCCCATCAGCACACCTTCCAGGGGAGTGAGGCCCATGGAGGTATCCACGCACTTGCCGCCATCAACAGCGCTGAGAGAAGAACCGTTGCCCAGGTGGCACACGATCATCTTGAGCTCGGAAGGATCCTTCTGAAGGAATTCGGCGGCACGGCGGCTCACATAGCGGTGAGAGGTTCCGTGGAAGCCGTAGCGGCGTACATGAAGCTTTTCATAATACTCATAGGGCACGCCGTACATATAGGCTTTGGGCGGCATGGTCTGATGGAAGGCGGTGTCGAACACAGCCACCATGGGTGTTCCGGGCATCACTTCCTTGCAGGCCTGAATTCCCTGCAGATTGGCACGGTTGTGAAGCGGTCCCAGAGGAATATTATCCTCAATCACCTTTTCCACTTCAGGAGTGATGATCACAGATTCGGTGATCTGGCTTCCGCCATGCAGCACACGGTGACCCACAGCACCGATCTCGCTCATATCCTTGATGCAGCCCACATTTTCATCTGTCAGGTATTCGATCATCATGTTGCAGGCCTGTACATGATTTTCGATCTTGGACTGATTCCACTTGACCTTATGGGCTTTTTCAGTATCGGGATCCCGGGTGTAGGTATGTTCGCCGGTTTCGGGCATACCGATATGCTCCACCAGGCCCTTGGCCAATACACGCTGATCTTCCATATCGATCAGCTGATACTTAAGTGAAGAGGAACCTGCATTCACAACCAGAATTTTCATGTTCTTTACTCCTTTATTTCACCGGAACCAAACAGCTCCGGCGATAATACACAGCTTGATTTGTTTTACGGCCGTACGATGCTGAGTCCCCCAGCCGCGAGGGAAAGCTCCGCACAGTCCATCTGCTGGATCTCACCGTCGATATTTACCCGCATTCCCTTGCAGGAAAAGCGGATCTTGCGTGCTTTCATATGGACCGTCTCCGGGAAGGTCAGGATCTTGCCCATCAAAAGCTTCACCAGATAGATGGGCAGCTTAGCGCGTTTCACATCCCGCACGATCACCACATCAAAATTGCCGTCATCCGGCACCGCATCCGGGCAGACACAGATCCCTCCCCCAATAATGCGGCCGTTTCCGGCAGCAAAGACCAGCACATCCTCGGTCACTTCCCTGCCGTCATCCAGAGTGTAGGTAAGGCGGGTGGATCTGTAGTGAATAATGGTGCAGATCACACCGTAAAGATAAGGCAAAATGCCTTTGACCACTTTTTTTGCTTTCTGTGCATAGTCCAGCACGCACACGTCAAAGCCGGTACCGCATTCGTTGGCAAAAGCCTGTCCATTGATCACACCCGCATCGGTCGGACGGGGACGGCCCGTCAGAGCCACATCAAGTGCCTTCATGGGATCAGAAGGAAGCTGCAGGGTTTTGATAAAATCGTTCCCGGTCCCGGCGGGAATAATACCCATGGGCACACCCGCACCGTTCAGACCGCGCACCACTTCACTCACCGTTCCGTCTCCGCCGATCACCAGGATCTTTTCAGCGTTTTTCCGGACAGCCTCTCGCGCCAGTTCTTCTCCATGCCCGCTCTGTCTGGTTACCAACACTTCAAACGGGATCCCTTTTTCCTTCAGTACCTGTTCTACTTTATCGCATACCGATTTCGCATGTCCGTTACCCGCTGCCGGGTTCATGATCAGGTAATACACTGTGTTGTTCCTCCGCAGCTTGTTATAGAGGTATTACTCCGCTTTCTGCATCTGAACTGCCATTTTCCAGGCTTCCGCAAGCTGAATATCACTCATATCGCCCATTTCAAACAGCACATTCTGCTGTTCCTCCGGCTGCTCCACGACCACATCCGGTGTGATACCGATACCATGGACCGGATTTCCGGAGGAGGTGTAATATTGTGCACAGGTGAACTGCATCCCGTCACCGTCATCTCCGCTGAGTGGGATCACATACTGAATAATGCCCTTGCCGAAGCTTTGGGTGCCCATCACCGTGGCCCGTCCCAGATCCTGAAGCCCGCCGGCAAGGATCTCACTGGAGGAAGCGCTGTTCCCGTTCATTAGGATCACCATGGGAATATCATCCTTACCGTCATCCATCCAGTAATCCTCACGGGTCCCGAAACGATCCTCTGCATAAAACAGCAGGCTCTTATCCACGAACAGGTCCGCAATATATTCGGCAGACGCGACCCATCCGCCGGGATTGTCTCTCAGGTCCAGCACCAGACTCTTTGCCCCATCAGCACGCAGAGCGGTAAGTGCATCTTCCACTGCCTTGTCAGAATCACCGGCAAACTCATAAAGCAGAATATAGCCTACCTGATCCTCCAGCATGGTGTAATCCACACGGTTGATCTGGATCTGCGCACGGGGAATGGTAAACTGAAGGGGCTCTGTTCCGCGCAGGACCTCGATGTTCACATAGGTATCTGGAGTTCCCCGCATCACATTCACAGCAGCCTGCAACGTTTCCGGATACACATCAATATCCTCCACCCGGATAAGCAGATCCCCCTTGTGCACGCCGGCGCGCTCAGACGGAGTATCCTTGAACACCCGTGTCACGGTCACGGTCTCCGTGTTATAATCTGCCAGAAGCTGTAAACCGATCCCGGCATAAGCGCCTTCATCGTCATCCTGAGACTCGCTCCACTCCTGAGGATTGTAGTAGAAGGTGTAGCGATCCTCCAAACCGGCAAGAAGGCCGCGCTGAGCCATTTCGAGCATGGCATCCACATCCGGTTCCTTGTAATAATATGCCTCAATGTAGGCGATCATTTCCTCCATTTTGGCATACCGCTCGCTCAGAGCAAGCAATTCCTCATACTCGGTCTTCCTGACGGTGACCGTTTCATTATTCTTACCGCTGATCAGGTCCAGCAATCCTGTGGCAGAGGCATCCAGGGCCAATGCCATGCTGAACACGACAAGCACTGCGATCACAAAGAACCTCACTTTGTTTTTCATTCTGTCCTCCATACGGTTCATTGATTATTTCTGCACTTTTCCATATCAAACAGCATTTTAAACGTCACAGCATCATCAAAGCGCCTCAGATCCAGGCCTGTTTGTCTCTGCACCTTATCCAGACGGTAGACCAGCGTGTTTCTGTGAATATACAGTTGTCTTGCCGTATCTGAAAGGTTCAGATCCTTTTTAAAGAACATTTCAATGGTCTGCAGCATTTCATCGCTGAAAAGGCGGCTGTTTTCCTGATTGAAGAGCAGCCCGTGATAATGCATGGCCGTTTCGGATGAAAGGGTGGAAAGGAACCGTTCCAGCATCAGGCTGTAATAGATCAGAACATGCTCGTCCGGACGGAATACACGGCCGATCTCCAACGCACGGCGGGCCTGACGGTAGCTGTTATGCAGTTCAGAAACGTCCTTGATGATATTTCCAATGCCTACCGATACAATAAGCCCTGTCTCGTTCATGACCGTTTCATTCAGGGCGCATGCAAACTGCTTCAGATCCTCAATTTCCTCATCAGGCTGCACAGTTTTGATCAGCGCGGCAGTGTGCCTGTCAATGCTCACCATCACATCGCCATCGTCTCTTGGCATATATTCGTTCAGGATCTCATAGGTGTTGGATTTCTGCACCTGCACCATATGCATCAGAAGGACACAGCGGTCTGCTATGCGCTTCACCCGGTATTCATCCACTACAGCATCCAGTTCGGAGAGCACCAGTTCATTCTGAAGAAGCTTCTGATACGCATTATTCACATCATTGACAACAGCTGAGGCATCCGCCATCGCACCGATCAGAGCGTCTGCCAGGATAAACACGTTACGGGATGCTTCATCATCCGGGCAGGATGCAAGCAGCACCATCCAGGGAATACTGCGGGATGCCATGTACATTTTTCCGTCGCTGTACACCGTTATGCCCCGCTCCGGTAATTCGGGCAGGGGATAACATGCATCGTTATCCGGGATCAGGCTGTTTCCCTCCCGATCCGTCACGATCACCTGTACAGACAATGCTTCAAGAGTCTTCTGAAGCTTGGGCAGATAATTCTGGGTCATCTCGATCCTCCGGAAAAAAGCACGAATATATCAAGCTGATTATAGCACATTCATCATGGAATGGGAACCCCCAAAGGAAATGCGACGCGATTCTGTCATATTGTTGCGAAAGACACGCAAAACAACTTAAAGATGCAGTGTCAGCGCACCATACACGGAAAAAGCCAGGGAAAACAGAAAGATCACCGTCTCCGCACCAGTCAGGCGGCGCTTTTCCGTTTGGAGATACAAGGCTCCGTAAAGGATGAGATCGCAGGTGTATCTGGCACCGAACTGGAAACCGCCGAAGGTACGGTGGAGCAGCAGCAAAAACAGATGTAAAAGACATGTGAGCAGTATACATCCGCCCTTCACCGGCTTCTTCCCCTGAAAAAGATCCTGAAAAAACCAGACAAGCATCAGGGGAAGAACCGGATTGGCGATCAGCATGCAGAAGCCGAACTGCTGAAGATTCAAAGTTTTTCCGCCGTCCAGGGAGTAAAAAGGCATTCGAAGCACAAAATTTTTCAGATTGTTCGGTACATGGGAAAGTGAAAACTGCACACCTCCTTGGAAAGAAAACTCCGGCAGGTAATTATGACCGAATTCAAAAGGATCTCCAAAGCGCAGCAGATTATAAACGCCATAGGCACAGGCAATAACCAATCCTGCCAGCACACCAGGGAGCAGCTTTTTTACAACCTGGCGGGGAGTTTTGTGCGCCCTGTACTGCTGGACCAGTGTTCCCATGCCGATCAGAACACCGTAAAGTACATTGAACGGACGGCATCCCACTGAAAGGGCAAAACAGATAAGCCCGCCGGTCGGTTTATCGAAGGAAAAAAGCAGGATGCATCCGGCAATCAGAGCAAACCCCAGCAATTGTGCATGATACCAAACCGCGCCATTCATGCAAAGGGGCAATATGCAGGAAGCATAACACAGGAAAAAAGCATAGCCTCCGGCTGAAAAACAGTCCTGTCCCTTTTTCCGGAAAGCAAAATACAGGCACAGGCATGAAAATGTCATATACAGCACCATCAGCAGGTTATCCGGCGTGTCAAAACCGAAAAGAAAGGTAAGCGGCAGCTCCACAAGCGACGGAACTGGCGGGAAAGATACATAATACTCGTTTTCATACACCGCCAATTCCAGCGCGGGCACATCCTCCGGAAGATGAAGCAGGCCCTCCCTCCAGGCCATTGCCTGCCTCGTATAGGTGTTATAGTAGGTTGGCCCAAACAGATCCGTTCCGTTTGCCAGATGAAGCATTGCAGGCAAAAGCAGGCATAAGCACAGCAGGATCAGTGGAATCAGCACGCTTTTCCTTCTTCTTTCACTCATCCTCATTTCCTCCGTCCGCCTGTTTCCCGCAGGCTTCAAGGGCCCCCCTCACAGTCGACATTGCATCGGGAACATACAGATCCGCTCCCAGTTTTTCCGCATACTCCCGTGTGAGCACCGCTCCCCCAACCGCAACACGGCAGAAAGGAGCCTCCTTTTTCAGCAGAGCCACCGTTTCCGCCATTGCGGGCAGAGTGGTCGTCATCAGCGCGGAAAGGCCGCAGAACCGACACCGGTTTTCCAAAACAGCATCCGCTACCCGGCGCGCAGGCACGTCCTTTCCAAGATCGATCACCCGGAATCCATAGTTTCTGAGCAGCATTCCGGCAATGTTCTTACCGATATCGTGCACATCGCCTTTGACCGAAGCCAACACGACCGAAGGTTTCTCTCTATTCTCCGCCCTTTCCGCTTTCCGGCTAAGAAGCTCAAAGCAAGCGCTTACCGTGTCGGCGCTCGCGATCATCTGGGGCAGAAAAATACGTTTGGCTTCATATTCCTGTCCCACCCGGTCAAGCGCGGGGATCAGTTCTCCGTTAATGATATCGACCGGTTCTCGCTTCTGTTCCAGCATTTCCCGCGTCATTCTGCAGGCATCCGCCTTCAATCCTCTCAGCACAGCCCGTGAAAGAGACTCCGTTTCATCAGAAAGACGCTTATCATCTTTAAGGCGCTTCTTTTCCGGAGGGACTGCACCGTTTCCCGTTTTTTCAGCAAACGTGATATACCTTTGACACCCTTCATCCTGCCCTCTCAGAAGAAGGAAAGAACAGTAAGCATTCATCATTTCCCTGGAATCGGGATTCATAATGGCTGCAGACAGTCCCTGCTGCAAGGCAAGGATGAAAAACACACTGTTCACTCCATCCCGGCAGGGCAGCCCGAAGGAAACGTTGCTCACCCCAAGACATACCCGGGCATGAAGCTTTTCCCTGATCATTTGGATCGTTTTCAGAGTCACCTCGGCGGCGGAAGGATCCGCGCTCACAGAAAGAGTGAGCGGGTCAAAGATCAGATCTTCTTTTTCCAGGCTGTATTTTTCCGCCTCCTTGAGCAGCTTCACGGCCAAACGGAAACGTCCTTCCGCATCCATTGGGATGCCGTTTTCATCCAGGGTGAGACAGATGAGCATGCTTCCGTATTTTTTCGCAAGCGGAAACACCCGGTCCATGCTCTCCTGTCCGGCATTCACCGAATTGATCAGCGCCCTTCCCGGATAGACTCTCAGCGCCGCAGAAAGGGCAGCAGGATCCGCCGAATCCGGAACGAGCGGCAGATCTGTGACCGTCTGCAGCTCCCGGATCACACGCGGCAGCATTTCCCTTTCACTTACCCCAGGCGCTCCGGTATTCACATCCAGCAGATGAGCGCCCCCCTCTTCCTGCTTTATGGCTTCATTCAGAATATAGCCAAGATCATTTTCCGCAAGAGCACGGCGAAAACGCGGTTTTCCGGTAGGGTTGATCCTCTCTCCGATCAAAACCGGTTTATTCCCGAAGCGCACCGTGCGGGAAAGGGAGGTCACCGCGGCACGGTGTCGCATATCCCGCTCCGGAGGGATCCTGTTTTTATACAACCGGACCAGTGCTGCAATAGAGTCAGGATCGGTCCCGCAGCAGCCCCCCACTGCGTTCACTCCGCCCTGCACTGCGCTTTCCATTTCCCATGCAAAGCTTTCCGGGGTCACTGCAAACACGGTGTTTTCGTTCTTCACCTCCGGAAGCCCGGCATTGGGTTTGAAAAAGACCGGAACCGGACTGAACTCAAGATACTCCCTTACGATCCCTGAAAGCTGTTTAGGACCATAGGAACAATTGACGCCTACCGCATCGGCTCCCATATGTCCCAAAGCCGTCACGACCGTTTCAGGGTCTGCTCCCGTAAGCAAACGCCCTTCCTTTTCCCAGGCATTACTGACAAACACCGGCAGATCACAAGTTTCCTTAGCCGCAAGCAATGCCGCCCGGGCCTCGGCAAGATCCGTCATCGTTTCGATCAGGATCAGATCCACCCCCGCTTCGGCGCCCATACGGATGCTTTCGCTGAAAACACGCACTGCATCCTCCGGGTCTGTATTCCCCGTCGGCTGAAGCATTCGTCCAAGCGGGCTCACATCCAGAGCCACCCATTTAGGCTGCACGCCTGTGCTCTCCTCCGCAGCTTCCCGCGCATTTTTAACTGCGGAAAAAATGATTTTTTTAAGAATTTCGCGGTCATACTGCATCAGATGTGCCCCAAAGGTATTGGTGCACACCACATTGCTTCCTGCATCGAAATAAGCCCGGTGTACTTTTTTCACTTCTCCGGGATGAGTGAGATTCCACATGCAGGGAGCTTCACCTGCTCTGAGACCTGTTTTCTGAAGCTGAGTACCCATCGCACCATCCAGAAAAAGCAGATGTTCTCTCATATATTCGGTAATCTTCAATGCTTTATCCCCTTTCCCGAAACCGGCCCATTACCCTAACATGTCCGACAGATTATCCATGATCTTTCGGGCCACATCCGCGTTGTTCATCGTGTACACATGCACATTCCGGCTTCCATTCATAAACAGGTCGATAATCTGATCGGTCGCATAGTCGATCCCTGCCTGCTTCATGGCTTCAGGTGAAGAACCGAACCGCTCCACCAGGCTTAGAAAACGATGCGGAATAAAGCTGCCAGACAGCTTCACCGCCCGTTCCAGCTGCTTTAAGTTGATGATGGGCATGATTCCGGGGATCACGGGAACCTGTATTCCCGCTTCACGTATTTTGTCAAGAAAACTGTACAGGATCGCGTTGTCAAAAAACATCTGCGTAGTCAGAAAATCACATCCGGCTTCCACCTTCTGAGCAAGATGCAGGATATCCTCCCGACTGTCTGCACATTCAGGATGCGTTTCAGGATAACACGCGCCTCCGATACACACGCCCCCCGCTCTGTTTCTCAATTCGCGTATCAGATCTGCCGCGTGGGGATATTCCCGCACCGGGTTTTCTTTCATATCCGCCGACATATCGCCTCTCAGCGCCATCACGTTGCTGATGCCGGCAGTCCTTATCTCTTCGATACGCTTCAGCACGCTTTCTCTGGTTGCACACACACAGGTCATGTGAGCCAGCACAGGAACGTGAAATTCCTCCTTGATGTGCTTTGCGATCTCCAGCGTGTAGTGGCCCGTACCGCCTCCCGCTCCATAGGTGACCGACATGAAACGGGGTCTCAACTGCGCGATCTTTTCCGTGGCTGTCCTCACGCTGTCAAAAGCAGTGTCCGCCTTGGGTGGAAACACTTCAAAGCTGACAGAACATTTTTCTTCTTTCAGAAGCTCTGTGATCTTCATTTTTTCATTCCGGTCTTTTGCAGCCGTACTCCTCCATTATTCCCTCACGATGCGCAAAAACCGGCTCCTTATCTGCAATTTTCATGCATCAAGGGGCCGGTATCGATCGGAAGGAAAAATCTCCCTCCATCTATTGATTATCGTATCTGCAGCAGATCCACCACGATCAGGGGACGCACGCCGCCGTCCGTACGGTGCATGCTGTAGCCCTCCCAGTCGGACATGCCGTTGCACAGCACGATGGCGCTCCGGCTCTGTTCCATACCGTTGGAACGCAGCCACCACCATCCGATGGGATCCCCCTCTGCGGAAGAGTAGATGTCGCTGGCATACGCGCCTGCATTCAGAGCGTACGCAGTGGGAATGGCCTTGAAGGT